>NZ_JBEZKI010000006.1:0-363157 GCF_040651615.1 Streptomyces sp. NPDC048417
GTACGTCCAGTACGAGGGCCTCCGTCCGGCACGCCGAGAGCACGCACCGGGCGCCGCTCCTTCACGGGCAAACGTTGCCTGCCACGGCACTAGCGACGACCGACGGTGCCTCCAGCACCGCCGGTTCCAGCCCGCGTGGCCGCGCCGGGTCGGCGATCACCGCGCAGGCCGCCACCCGGCCGCACTCGGCGGTGCCCCGCGGGACGTACAGGAGCCGTCCGCGCGGGGCGCCACGAGGCCGGTCCGGCCGTCCACCAGCGCCGGTACGGCGAACCGGGCGCGCCGGCGCAGCAGCACCGTGTCCTCGGCGACCAATCCGGGCACCCCGCAGCTCCGCCGCCACGCCGGGCGGCAGAGCCGCGGGGCCGACGCACCGGGCCATGTCCGGCGGGGACGGGGGAGAGCCTGCCTGCACCCGGTCCCCGCCGAGCTGACCCGCGCCGACGCGCCGCCCTGGCCGGCCGGGAGGCGCCGGCCGCGACCTGACCTCACCGGTCGCGCAGCAGCGCCCGGGCCGCCTCGCGTGCCTCGGCCGCGGGCTCCGTGCTCCCGGTGATGCCCGCGGTCACCATCGCCCCCTCGGCCAGCAGGAACAGCGGCCCGGTGAGCGCGGCGTCCAGCCCGGCGCCCGCCACCAGGCCCGCGAGGTAGTCCCGGAAGGCCTGCTTGTGGCCCCGCACCTGGGCCACCACCCGCTCGGAGGTGGCACCCAGCTCCCCGTACGCGTTGATCCACGCGCACCCTCGGAAGTCCTCCTCGCCGAACCACCCCGCCAGCCAGTCGAAGACGGCGAGAAGCCGCTCCCGGGGGTCCGGCTGCCGCTCGGCATACGCGGCCAGCCGCTGCCTCCAGCGCACGTCCCGGCGCTCCAGATAGGCCACCACGAGCTGTTCCTTTGCGGGGAAGAGCTGGTAGAGCCGTTTGAGGGAGACCCCGGAGGCGCCGCGTATGTCGTCCATGCCCACGGACTGCACCCCCCGCCCGTAGAACAGCCGCTCGGCGGCGTCCAGGGCCTGCTCCCGTGCGACCGCGCTGTCCATGACCACTCCCGATGCTCCTTGACGAGAGAACGTGCGTTCTCCTACGTTAGCAGCGTCCGGGAGAACGCACGTTCTCCCTTGAGGAGGAGATCATGGCCGACCGTCCGCCCCTGCCGCCCTTCACCCGCGAGACCGCCGCCCAGAAGGTCCAGGCCGCCGAGGACGCCTGGAACACCCGCGACCCGCAGCGCGTGGCGCTCGCCTACTCGGAGGACTCGGTGTGGCGCAACCGCGACACCTTCGTCACCGGCCGCGCCGAGATCGTCGGGTTCCTCACCGCCAAATGGGACCGGGAACTCGACTACGCGCTCCGCAAGGACCTGTGGGCCTTCGACGGCAACCGCATCGCGGTCCGCTTCCAGTACGAGTGCCACGACGCGGCCGGCCAGTGGTGGCGGTCGTACGGCAACGAGCTCTGGGAGTTCGACGAGCACGGCCTGATGACCCGGCGCGAGGCCAGCATCAACGACGTCCCGATCGAGGAGCGCGAACGCCGTCTCCACGGGCCGCGCCCGGAGTCCGAGCGGGGCCTGTCGTTCCCGCTCCGCTAGTGCCGCGGCAGGCAACGTTTGCCCGTCAAGGAGCGGCGTCCGGTGCGTGCTCTCGGTGTGCCGGCCGGAAGTCGTCGTACTGGATGTACTTGGGCTTTCGGCCGGTGCGGCGAGAGTGCGTGCCGGGCGTCGGGACGGGGCGAACGTTGCCTGCTGCGGCACTAGCACCCGCATAGGGTTCCCGGATGACCGATGCGCCCTCGAAGCCCTTTCTCTACCTCGTCGTCTGCGGGGCCGGCATCGCCGCAGGCGTCGGCGGGCTGATCACCGACGCCCAGGAGCGCGGTTGGGAGGTCGGGGTCATCGCCACACCGGTCGCGATGAACGGCTTCTTCGACACCGCCGAGGCCGAGGCCCGCACCGGCCGCCCCGTCCGGTCGGCCTGGCGCCGCCCCTGTGACCCGCGCCCCTTTCCGGCGCCGGACGCGGTGATCGTCGCCCCCGCCACCTTCAACACCGTCAACAAATGGGCCGCCGGGCTCGCCGACACCCTCGCCGTCGGCACCCTCTGCGAGGCGCTGGGCCTGGGCGTCCCGATAGCCGTCCTGCCCTGCGTCGCCGACGCACTGGCCGCCCACCCCGCCTACCGGGAGAGCCTGACCCGGCTGCGCGGGCTGGGTGTCCGCTTCGGCGACCCGCACACCGGCGGAGCCGAAGCGGACGGCCGGCGCCCCGAGTTCGCCTGGGAACGGGCGCTGGACCTGCTGGAGCAGGGCTGACGCGTCCGATTACCGCCCTCGTCACGCGAGCCCGGGCGGCGGGCCGACGTACGCTCGGCTCTGTACGACGTGATCTCGAATGTGGGAGACAACGATGGAGTACGTGAAGCTCGGCCGCACCGGTCTGGACGTGTCCCGGATCTGCCTCGGCTGCATGACCTACGGCCTGCCCGACCGCGGCACCCACGAGTGGACCCTCGACGAGGAGGCGTCCCGCCCGCTGATCCGGCAGGCGCTGGAGGCGGGCATCAACTTCTTCGACACCGCCAACGTCTACTCGGACGGCACCAGCGAGGAGATCGTCGGCAAGGCGCTGCGCGACTACGCCCAGCGCGACGAGATCGTCCTCGCCACCAAGGTGCACGGCCGGATGCGCCCCGGCCCCAACGGCGGCGGCCTGTCCCGCAAGGCGATCCTCACCGAGATCGACCACAGCCTCAGCCGCCTCGGCACCGACTACGTCGACCTCTACCAGATCCACCGCTTCGACCACGACACGCCGATCGAGGAGACGATGGAGGCGCTGCACGACGTCGTCAAGGCGGGCAAGGCGCGCTACATCGGGGCCAGTTCGATGTACGCCTGGGAGTTCTCCAAGGCCCAGTACACGGCCGAACGGAACGGCTGGAGCAAGTTCGTCTCCATGCAGAACCACTACAACCTCCTCTACCGCGAGGAGGAGCGCGAGATGCTGCCGCTCTGCGCCGACCAGGGCGTGGGCGTGCTGCCGTGGAGCCCGCTGGCCCGGGGCCGCCTCACCCGCGACTGGGGCACGGTCACCGAGCGCAGCACCACCGACAACTTCGGCGACCGCCTCTACCAGGACGGCGACCGCGCGATCGTCGAGGCGGTCACCCGCATCGCCGGCGACCGGGGCGTCCCCCGAGCCCAGGTGGCCCTGTCCTGGCTCCTCCACCAGAACACGGTGACGGCCCCGATCATCGGCGCGTCCAAGCCCCAGCACATCGAGGACGCCGTGGCGGCAGTGGAGTTGCAACTGAGCGAAAAGGAACTCGAGGAGCTGGAGCAGCCCTACGTTCCCCACGCCATCGCGGGCCACTGAGACGCGCCCCGCTCAGGGGCGCGGGGCTGCGTCAATACGCGGCTCCGCCGCGTGGGCGCGAGCAACCACAATCCACCCGCGGAATCACGACCGTTCGGTCCCGCACGGACCGCCCCCCTCACTCTCCAGCAGAGGAACCCTGTCCCCACCCATGCTCAACGTCCGGTAGTACTCACCGATCCGCACCGCCGACCGCCCCACATAGTGCCCGATGAACGACCGCCGGAACCGGTCCCCGGACCGGTTCGGCTGTGCCCCGTGCACCAGACTCCCGTTGAAGAACAGCACATCCCCCGGCCCCATATCGACCGGCACCGCCACCAGCCCCTTCGGCGGTGCCACGTACTCCCGCGCGAACGACAGCTCCGCATCGGACTCCTCCGGGCAGAACAGCTCCATCCGATGCGTCCCCGGCACCACCTCGAGTCCGCCGTTCTCCCGGTCGATCTCCTCGCAGGCGACCCACGCGGCGACGCACGTTCCCGGCTCCACCCGCAGATAGAAGTTGTCCTGGTGCAGCGCCTGCCCCCGGGCCCCCGGCGGCTTGAAGTAGAACATGCTCTGCGCGGCCAGCACCTCCTCCCCGAACAGTCCCTCCAGGATCACCCGCAGCCGTGCGTCCAGCAGGAACCGCCGGGCGAGCGCGCTGATCTCGTGCGGCTGCATGACGCGGGGATACCGGTGCAGCGGATCCGCCGTCGGCCCCGGCTGGAAGTGGCCCGGAACAGGCCGCCCCGCCGCGTGCAGCGCCGCGAACTCGGCGCACAACCGGTCGATCTCGTCGTACCCGAACAACCCGCGCACGACGGTGAACCCGTCCTCCTCGAACTGCCGCACCATGGTGGTGCCGATGCCCGTGACTGTCATACCCGCGCTCCTCGGTCCGGTGCCCTGGGCCTGTCACGCTAGGCCGACGTGTTCGCGGAGAGGATGCCCATGACCGCTGAGGGACTGCCCGGGACCGCTGTCCCGGCACCGCCGCCGGGCATGGTCGTCACCGGCCGCTACGACCAGGGTCCCGGCTACCGGATCAACCGCCCCGAGGGGTCGGGCAGTTGGCTGTTCACCTGGACCACGGACGGCCGCGGCCTGCTCCGGCAGGGCACCGCACAGGCCTGGGCGCGCCCCGGCGAGCTGGTCGTCCTCGCCCCCGGCGTGCCGCACGACTACGCGGTGGCGCCCGACGCGAGCCGATGGCGGTTCTGGTGGATCCACTGCCAGGCCCGCCCCGGCTGGGCGCAGTGGCTGGGCCCGTGCGCGGTGGGCGACGGTGTGTACGCCGTCGGCGCGCCGGACGACACACACGCCCGGATCGAGGCCGCTTTCCACCGTCTGCTGGCCGACTCCCGCTGGACCGGCAGCGGCGCGCCGCCCGCGGCCGTGCCCGGCGACGCGCCCGTCGCCGTCGCGTACGGCAGCGCGGCACGCGAACTCGCCCTGTGCGCGCTGGAGGAGGTGGTCCTGCTCGCGACGGCCGGCGCGCACCGGGCGCCACCCGGCCCGGACGCCGGGGACGGGCGCGTGCGCCGCGCCGAGGAACTGATCGCCGCGGACCCGGGCGCCCCGCACACCGTCGACTCGCTCGCCGCGCGTGTCGCGCTGTCGCCGTCCCGGTTCGCCCACCTCTTCGCCCGGGAGACCGGTGTGCCCCCGATGCGCGCGTTGCGCGCGGCGCGGCTGCGACACGCCGCCCGGCTGCTGGAGAGCACCGACCTCACGGTCGAGCGGGTCGCCGCCGCGTCCGGATTTCCCAGCCCGTTCCATTTCAACCGGGTTTTCCGCGAAAGATACGGTGTCCCGCCCGGCGCCTACCGTTCCGGTGAACGCCCCTAATGCCCGCGGCCATTGGTTCGCGGACGCCGTCGGCCGGACGGCTTGCGCAGGTCGGGCCGTGGTTCAATGGTTGGTGCGGATGCCGGGGCGGTCGACCCCGAATCCTCGCGCCAATTACGATGTCGATACAACGACAAAGCGCGAACGTACTCATTGACGATTCGTCAAATTAGCGCAGGCTCCGGGCAATGCGGAAAACCCTGGTATCCCTTGTTCTGCCCTGCTGGCCTGTGCAAAGGTGTGCCGTGTCGGCATGCGGACAATTATTTTCACCCCGCATGCGCGAGGCCGCTCCCGTACGCTCCCCACGCTTCAAAAGAGCTGCCGACGGCGGACGTTCGAGCGCCGAACCCCTACAGGCCCATCCGATCATGGCATCGGCCGGGTCGCGTACCGGTCACATACCCGACGGTATGGACTAAATTCCGCGTTGCGTCTGGAAGGAATGCCGCCGTGAATGACGCAGGCCTGGGGAATTCCCCTACCCCAGCCCGGCCGTTCGACGTCACCGACGAGCAGCTCAGCGCCGAGCTCAAGCAATGGACGGGCGCCGCGCCCGCGCTGCATCCCGTCGGTGAACTCCTCGACCGGCACTGGGAAGCGGCCTTCGCCTACGCCCGACTGTGCACCGACGGGTCCCGCGGTGCGGGAATGCTCACCACCGCCGCATTCACCCGGCTTTTCGGTGAATCCCTCCGCCAGGCCGGGCCCACTGCTGCTTGGCGCCCCCAACTCCTTGTCACCGTCCGCCGTATCGCCGCCGAATGGGACAACGACGGCCGCGGCGAACTCCTGCACCCCGAACTGCGCGTCGGCAAGGGGGAGCGGGCCGCCTCCCGGTTGCTCCCGCCCACGAACCGGCGGCTGCTCTCCCGCGCCTTCCAGCGTCTGACCCAGTCCTCGCGGGCCGTGCTGTGGCACACCGAGGTCGAGTCGGAGCCGCTGTCGACCCCCGGCGGACTGCTGGGCCTCGACGAGCAGGACACGCGGGTCGAACTGCGCCGGGCCCGCGAGCGGCTGCGCGAGGAGTGCCTCCAGGTGCACCGCGAACTCGCCCACGAGGACGAGTGCCAGCGGTACGTCCGGATGATCGACGTGACCTTCCGGCGCGGCGGCGTCGACATCGACCGGGACCTCGAGCAGCACCTCAACGGCTGCAGCCACTGCCGGTACACCGCCGACCAGCTCCACCAGTTCAACGGCGGCCGCAGCCTCGGCCTCGCCCTGGCCGAGGCCGTGCTCGGCTGGGGCGCCCGCGCCTATCTGGAGTCGCGGGCCGGCCGCACCGGGGAGCCCGCCGAGCAGGACACCACGCCCGGCGGCCGCCCCGCGGTCGGTGAGGCCTTCGCCCCGGCGGCAGGCGAGGCCTTCGCCCCGGCGGCCGGGCCGGGCAAGGACCTGGTGGTGCACCCCGCCGTCTCCCGCCGCGCCAAGCAGCGGGCCGCCCGGCGGGTGCGCCGCCGCAACCTCGCCGTGGCCGTGGGCACGGTGAGCGGGCTGGTCGTGCTGCCGCTGGTGCTGTGGGCGGTGCTCGGCTCGGGCGACGACGCCGGCTCGACGGCCGCGGGCAAGCCCTCCGCCACGCCCGGCAAGGGCACCGCCAGCTCGGGTCCGTCCTGGATCGGCACCAGCCAGACCACCCAGGGCACCCTGCGCGGACGCCTGCACAACATCGCCTCCGGCCTGTGCATCGGCGTGGTCGGCAACAAGCCCGCCAAGGGTGCGGAGACCGAACTCGCCGAGTGCTCCTCGGTCGCCGCCCAGCAGTGGACGTACGAGAACGACGGGCTGCTGCGCAACGGCGCCGACCCCGGCCTGTGCCTCGACTCGCACCTCGGCTACTCCGTCCAGCTCGCCCCGTGCTCGGCCGCCTCCGGATCCGGCGGCCGGAGCATCCGCTACGACTTCACCCTCCAGGGCGCCCTGGTGCCCCGCTGGGACCAGGACCTGGCGCTCGCCCCGGCCGCCACCGACGGCGGCGGCTCCCTGGTGGTCAAGACCCGGGCGAACGTCGCCGCCCAGCGCTGGGTGATGGACACCTCCCAGCCCGACCTGCAGATGCAGATCGTCAACTGGGACGCCGACACCACCCCGACGCCGACGCCCACCCCGTCGGCCACCCCCGCGCCCAAGGCCGCGAAGACCCCCACGCCGACGCCCACCCCTTCGGAGTCGCGGACGACAGCACAGCCCACGCCGTCGAGCAGCGCCCCGAGCTACAACCCGTGCGAGGAGTACCCGGGCTACTGCTACGGCGGCGGCCAGTACGGCGACGGCGGGGGCTACGGCGGCGGTGGTGGCTACGGCGGTGGTCACCACGGCCACTGAGCCGCTACCGGCTCAGGGGTGGTGCGGCGGCGGGGGCGGCATCGTCGTCAGGTCCGGCGCCCCCTCCGGCCACACCAGCAGCACCGGGCAGGGCGCGTGGTCGACGGCGAACCGCACCGCCTTGCCCAGGCTGTGCGGGCCCAGCCGGGACCGGTCGCCGTCCCGGGCCACGATCAGCAGACCGGCGCCCTCGGCGGCGGCCACCACCTCCCGCTCCACGCGCCCGGTCCGCTCCAGCCGGGTGCACGGCCGCCCCAGCCGTGCCTCGGCCGCGTCCAGCAGTTCCGCCGCCGACGTGCCGCCGAGCTCGACCAGCCGCCGCTCCGGGTCCGGTTCCGAACCCGCCCGGCCCAGCAGCCCCGCGAAGGCGCCGTGCGCCAGACCGGCCACCCCGGGCTCGGTCACGTGCAGCAGCACCACCTCGGACGCGTCCCGCGCGTAGCCGCGCGCCGCGTCCACACAGGCGGGCCAGATCCCCTCGACCAGCCAGACGATCACCCGCATGTCCATGGCCTCCCGTCTAGATCCCGACCACCTGGAGCGCTCCCCACAGTGCCACCACCGCACCGGCCAGTGCGGTCGGCACGGCGAGCAGCCCGAGCCGGGTGAACTCCCCGAGGTCCACCCCGTGGTCGTGCTGGTGCACGATCCTGCGCCACAGCAGCGTGGCGAGTGAACCGGCGTAGGTGAGGTTCGGGCCGATGTTCACCCCGAGCAGTACCGCCAGCACCGCGCCCGGCCCGGTCTGCGCGGCCAGCGGCAGCAGCACCAGCACCGCCGGCAGGTTGTTGACGACATTGGCCAGTACGGCGGCCAGCGCGGCGATCCCGAACAGGGCCGGCAACCCCGTCCCGCCCGGCAGGACATGCCCGAGCGCGTCGGACAGCCCGTTGTCGACGACCGCCCGCACCACGATCCCGAGCGCGAGCACGAACGCCAGGAACGTCGGAGCCGCCGCCTTCACGACCGACAGCGGGGTTGCCTGCCGCCGTACCAGCGCCCGCCCGGCGAGCACCAGCGCGCCGGCGAACGCGGCCCACGCGGGGTCGATCCCGAACGCGGAGGTGACCACGAACCCGGCGAGCGTGCAGGCCACCGTCACCACCGCGAACAGCGGCAGCCGGGGTGGCTCGCCGGTGTCCTTCGCGCCCGGGGCCGCCGAGGACAGGTCCCGGGCGAAGAACCGCCGGAAGACCAGGTACTCGGCGCCGATCGCCACCAGCCAGGGCAGCACCATCAGCGCCGCGAACCGGGTGAAGCTCAGCCCGCTCGCCGCGAACGCCAGCAGGTTCGTCAGATTCGACACCGGCAGCAGCAGCGAGGCGGTGTTCGACAGATGCGTGCACGCGTAGACGTGCGGCTTGGCCCGCACCCCGGACCGGGCCGCCGTCGCGAACACCACCGGCGTCAGCAGCACCACCGTCGCGTCCAGACTCAGTACGGCGGTGATCACCGAGGCCAGCGCGAAGACCGCGGTCAGCAGCCGCACCGGCCGCCCGTCCGCCCAGCGGGCCATCCACGCCCCGCAGGCCTGGAACAGCCCCTCCACATCGCAGAAGTGGGCCAGCACCAGGACGGCGGCGAGGAAACCGACGACGGGCCCGAGCCGTTCGGCCTCCTCCCGGGCGTGCTCCAGCGAGATCGCCCCGGTGGCGATCAACACCCCCGCCGCGGGTACGGCGAGCACCGCCTCCGGCCAGCCGCGGGGCCGGATCACGGCCCAGGCGAGGACGGCGGCGAGCAGCAGGACGGACAGGGTCTCGGCGAGCGGGGTGTTCAGGGCGCGTTCCTCGGCTCAGGGCGTGATCAAGTGCGGCCCGCCCATGAAAGCAGACCGCCGTTACGAGGCCGGGGTACCCGCCGCGCCCAGGAACTCCGCCCAGCCGCCCGTCGGCTCCTGCCCCGGGTTCAGCGTGCGCAGGGTGCGCAGCACCGCCGGGTCCTGCGCCTCCAGCCACGCCACCAGCTGCTTGAAGGACACGAACCGGACATCGTCGTACTCGGCCATCTTGCCGATGGCCTCCTCGACGGCGTCCATGTAGATGCCGCCGTTCCAGCGCTCGAAGTGGTTGCCGATGAAGAACGGCGCCCGGTTGGTGGAGTACGCCCGCTCGAAGCCGGCCAGGTAGGTGTCGCGGGCCTGGGTGCGCCAGGCGTCGTACTGGGACTTGTCGCCCAGCGGGTTGCCCGCCGACTGGTTGAACATCATGTTGTAGTCCATCGACAGGACCTGGAAGGAGTGCCCGGAGAACGGTATGGACTGCAGGGGGAAGTCCCAGATGCGGTTGCCCTGCACCTTGCCCGGCCAGATCTGCAGGCCCCCGGGGGAGCTGGCGTCGTACTTCCAGCCGAGCGCGGCCGCCGTGGGCAGCAGGTTGCTCTGGCCCTCCAGGCACGGGGTACGGCCGCCGATCAGCTCCTTGCGGTAGTCGAACGGCAGCGGGTCCAGGTCGGTGAAGCCGGTGTTGGTCTTCCACTTGGTGACGAAGTCGATCGCCTGGTCGATCTCGCTGCGCCACTCGGCCGGGGACCAGTTGCGCACGCCGTCGCTGCCGCAGAAGTGCCCGTTGAAGTGGGTGCCGATCTCGTGGCCCTCCAGCCAGGCGGCGCGCACCTGCTGGAGCGTGTTGTGGATGTGCCGGTCGGAGAGGTAGCCGATCGCGGAGGCGCCGACCTCGTGCTGCGGCGGCCGGTAGAGGTCCTTCTTGGACTCCGGCAGCGTGTAGATCCCGGACAGGAAGAACGTCATCTTCGCGCCGTGGTCCGCGGCGACCTTGCGGAAGCGGGAGAACAGCTGGTTGCTGAGCTCGCCCGCGCCGTCCCAGGAGAACACCACGAACTGCGGCGGCTTGGCGCCGGCCGCCAGCCGCGTCGCCTTCGGCTGGTGCGGCTGGGCGCCGGTGTCGGCGGTGGAACCGTCCCCGATGAGCTTCAGCGGCTTGGTCGGTACGCCGCTGCTCCTGCCGTTGTCGGCAGGGCTGCCGCCGCCCACCGTCCACTCGCCGTTCGAGCACCCCGACACCGCGCCCAGTGCACCCAGGGCGCCCGCCGTCGCGCCCGCCGTCAGGATCCGCCTGCGGGAGATGCCGCTCATGTCCGTCCCCGATTCCGTCGTCCCGGCCCCTCGCGGGGCCTTCTTCCTGTGTGGTCGACGGGTTCGATGGGCGGGCAGGCGAAAAAGATCGGAGCCGGGGGCGCGTGTTGCACGCCTGTGACAGTCGTGGCCCGGACATGACGAACCCCGCTGCCCGGGGGAGGGGGCAGCGGGGTCCGGGTGCGGGGTGATCAGGCCCAGGCGGCCGGCGTTTCGGCCGGTCAGACGCCGGTGCCGGCGTTGAGCACGGTCAGCCGTACCGAGGAGGAGTTCCCGGACACCGGGACCGTGCCGCCCTTCCAGGTGACCTTCAGCGAGTCACGCTCGTCCGGCGGAGTGACCTCCAGTGCGGCCGGGGTCGCCGTCTTGGCACCGCTGACCTCCGGGTTGGAGAAGGTCAGCCCCGCCCAGGCGCTCTGGCCGGGCTTGAGGGTGACCGTCGCGGGGGTGCTGCCGGACTCCCGCTTCGGGTCGGGGCCGAGCTGGGTGCCGGCGGCGTTCACGAAGGCGGCGCCGGGGAAGCCGCGGACGGTGCAGGTGCGGCCCGACTTGTTGGTGAACACGATCGGGAAGTTCTCCTGACCGGCCCCCGGGTCGTTGCCGCCCACCGAGGCGGTCAGCTCCGAGGTGTGACAGCGGTTGCTGGACGCGGTGCCGGCGGTCGTCGTGCCGCCGCCGGTCGAGGAGCCGCCCCCCGTCGTCGAGCCGGTGCTCCGGGACGCCGACGAGGACGCCGTGCCGGACGGTGCGGCGCCGGTGTCCGACGCGCTCGAACCCGCCGAGTCGCCGGTCGCGGGTGCGGCCGTGCCCGACACCGACTCCGGCGACTTGCCCGGGCTGTCGTTGCCGCAGGCGGTCAGGAGGCCCAGGGCGGCGACCGTGCTCGCGAGCAGGGCCGCCCCGCGCCGCAAGGACTGGGACGTGTGCGCCATGTCTCTCCACACTCCTGGATGTTCGCGGCACGCTGCGAGGCGTGCCCGAGGCGCTCCGTGCGCCGTCACTCCCATCCGATGCGAGAAACGGCGGAAAAGTTCGAGGGCACGCCGTGATTCATCGAGTCAGGTGACCCGGATCGACCGGAGTATGCCCTCCGTGGCGGCGTTGTCGGTGTTTGCGACGGATCCCTTCTGCCGTACCTGCACGTACACCTGGGGCTGGTCGTCCCCGTCGGCAGGGGCGAGGGCCGCCTCCTGGACCGAGCCGCCGGCGCCGGAACAGTCGCTCCAGGTGCGGACCCGGCCCTTCCAGGTGCTGCTCGTGAAGGCGCGGCTGCCGTCGTAGTGGCACCCCGAGTGGGACAGCGCGTTCACCTTCGCGGTGACGTCGCCGTGCTCGCTCAGGCCGATGAACACGCCGTTCACCGCGGTCGTCAGGTCCGGCCACCGCGACACGTCGTCGGCGACCTGCAGCCCCGGCTCGTGCCCGGAGGCCAGCCCGAGCGCCTTGGGATTCCAGCCGGAGTTCCGCAGCTCGCCCGCCCACCCCGACGGCACCTGCGCCACCACCCGCCCGGTGGAATCGGCGACCTTCGTCTCGTCGCCCACCGAACCGCCCCGGTCGACCAGCGTGACCGCGAGGGCCGTCCCCCCGGCCGCGAGGACCGCGGCGACCGTCAGCGTGATGGCGTTGAGCCGTCTGCGGACGCCGTCCAGATGCCGCGGCCGGCGCGCCGCCGCGGCCGCCGCCAGCCGGTCCAGCTCGTCCGCGAAGGCCTGCGCGGACGGCCAGCGCCGCTGCCGGTCCGGCTCCAGGGCCCGCATCAGCGCCCGCTGGACGTCGTCCCCGAGGTCCGGCCGCAACCGGTCCGGCCGGACGACCTGCCCGGGCGCCGCCGGCACCGTGCCGGTGACCAGCTCGTAGCCCACCGCACCCAGCGCGTACACGTCGGCCCGGGCGTCGATGCCCTCGCCGGGCTGGGCCTGCTCCGGCGGCTGGTACCCCGCCGAACCGGCGGCGAGCGTCAGCCCCGACGCCTGCGCCAGACTCTTCGCCAGCCCCAGGTCGGCCAGCAGCACCCGCCGGGTGCCGTCCTGCGCGGTGCGCAGCAGCACATTGGTCGGCTTGATGTCCCGGTGCACGATCCCGGCCCCGTGCAGGTCCGCCGCGCCGCGTGCCGCCAGCGCGGTCAGCAGCAGCGCGTCGGGGATCGGCAGCGGGCCCGCCGCGAGCAGATCGGCGAGGGT
Organism: Streptomyces sp. NPDC048417; assembly: GCF_040651615.1. Lineage (NCBI taxonomy): Bacteria > Bacillati > Actinomycetota > Actinomycetes > Kitasatosporales > Streptomycetaceae > Streptomyces > Streptomyces sp. NPDC048417. The sequence goes on from NZ_JBEZKI010000006.1 coordinate 12,812, forward strand.
GCCCGCGTCGGCGTACTCCATCACGAAGTACGGCCGCCCGTCCGGGAGTTCGCCGATGTCGTAGACCTGCACCACCCGCTTCGAGTCGGCCCGGCGCAGCAGCCGTGCCTCGGACAGGAAGCGGTCGTGGATGTCGAGACGGTGGGACCAGTTGTCGGCGAGCACCTTCACCGCGACCGAGGCGTCCAACTGGTCGTCGTGGGCGAGCCAGACCGTCCCGAAGGCACCGGTGCCCAGGCGCCGTTCGAGGCGATAGCGGCCGATCCGCTCCAGGGGTTGCATACGACTATCATGCCTGGCCTGAGATCGACTTCGAGGGGGACCTCCCGTGCCGGACGCCGCGCTGACCGAAGACCTCGCCCGGCGGGCCGCCGCCGGCGACCAGCTGGCCCTGAACCAGCTGCTGACCGAGGTCTGGCCCGACGTCGTACGACGCTGCGGACGGTTTCTTCCGTGCCGGGAGGACGCCGAGGAGGCGGCCCAGGACGTGCTGCTCCAGATCTCCCGGAAGATCACCACCTTCGAGGGCCGCAGCCGCTTCAGCACCTGGCTGTACACGGTCGTCGCCAACTGCTCCCGGCAGAAGTACCGGGACCTGAAGCGGCGGTCGGCGGAGCAGCCGGCGACCATCGAACCGGCCGAGCATGTCGACCCGCGCACCACCAGCGTGATCGCCGGCTCCCGGATCGATCTGCTGGAGGCGCTGGACCGGCTGGAGCGGGAGCATCCGCAGCTGGTCGCGCCGCTGGTCTACCGGGACATCTGCCAGCTGGACTACGCCGAGGTCGCCGAACGGGTGGGGATCCCACTGGGGACGCTGAAGTCGCGGCTGCACGAGGCACGCAGGCAGGTCCGGCCCTGGCTGAGCGCGCCGTGACGGGAACGGCAGGCGTGCCGTGACGGGAACGGCAGGCGTGCCGTGACGGGAACGGCAAAAAAATAGGGCAAGGAGTTCAGCCGCTCCTCGCCACTCTCAACTTATAGCGCACAGGGGGGCTTGCGGCAAGGCCCCCCTCGTCCCGCAAAATCGCAGGCCGAAGCCAGAACCAGCGGTATTTGGGGGATTCGTCACGTGTGTGTGTTGTTGATGGGATACGGGTCGCGCGGGGACGTCGAACCGTTGGCGGGACTCGGGCTGGCGCTGCGGGCACTCGGCGCCGAGGTGCGGGTGTGCGCGCCGCCGGACCAGGAGTTCGCGGAGCTGCTGGCCCGGGCGGGCGTGGCGCATGTGCCGTTCGGGCCGTCGGTGCGCTCGGTGGTGACCAGGCCGAATCCGCAGCCGTCGGACGCGTTCCGGCTCGCGGCCGACCTGGTCGCCGCGCACTTCGACGCGGTCGCCGCGGCGGCCGAGGGGTGCGACGCGGTGGTGGCGACCGGCCTGATGCCGGCCGGGGTGCGGTCTGTGACCGAGAAGCTGGGCATCCGGTACGTGTTCGCGTGCCCCCACCCGTTCGGGATGCCGTCCTCGCACTTCCCGCCGGCCGGCCGCCCGGGCCGCCCGGCACCGCCCGACGCCGACCTGCGGACGCTGTGGAAGGTGGACGCCGAGCGGGTGGACGCGCTGTACGGAGAGGCCCTGAACACCCATCGGGCGGCGATCGGGCTGCCACCGGTGGACGACGTCCGCGCCCACGTCCTCACCGGCCGGCCGTGGCTGGCGGCGGACCCGGTTCTGGGACCGTGGCAGGACCTGACGGACCTCGACCTGGTGCAGACCGGTGCGTGGCTGCTCCCGGACGAACGCCCGCTTCCGGACGAGCTGGCGGCCTTCCTGGCGGCCGGTGAGCCGCCGGTGTACGTCGGCTTCGGCAGCATGGCGATGCGGGGCGCGCCGGACGCCGCCCGGGCGGCCGTCGAGGCGGTGCGTGCCCAGGGCCGCCGGCTGCTCGTCGGGAGCGGCTGGGCCGGCCTCGCCCCGATCGACGACCGGGCCGACTGCCTCGCGATCGGCGAGGTCAACCACCAGGCGCTGTTCCGGCGGGTGGCCGCCGTCGTGCACCACGGCGGCGCGGGCACCACGACGACCGCCGCCCTGGCCGGCGTGCCCCAGGTGGTCGTCCCCCAGATCGTGGACCAGCCGCACTGGGCAGACCGGGTGGCCGAGCTGGGCATCGGCGCGGCCCACGACGGCCCGACCCCGACCACCGACTCTCTCTCCGCCGCGCTCGCGACCGCCCTGAACCCCGGAACCCGAGCCCGGGCGGCCGCCGTGGCCGACGACATCCGCACCGACGGCGCGACGGTCGCCGCGAGGCTCCTGCTCGACGGGGCCGAGCGAGCGGACGGGGAGTCGCGGCCTCTCTCCGCGTGAACCGTGCGGAAGCAGAGCCGCCCGCACCCACGCCCGGCACCACCCGACGAGGCCGGCCGCGAGGCACCGGCCGTCTCCGCACGAACCGCGCGGAAGCAGAGCCGCCCGCACCCACGCCCGGCACCACCCGACGAGGCCGGCCGCGAGGCACCGCCCGTCTCCGCACGAACGGCGGGAAACCAGAACCGCTCCATTTCTCGCCGAGCCCGGCACCCCGCGCGGAAGCGGAGCCGCCTGTGGCTGCCGCCGGGCCCGGCACCTCGAAGGGAAGCGGAGCCGCCCGCACCAGCGGGCGCGCCCCCGTCCCTGGCAGAACCAGAACCGTCCCACCTGTCGCCGAGCCCGGTACCCCGCGCGGAAGCGGAGCCAGCCGTAACCGCCGCCGTGTCCGGCACCCCAACGGAGCTGATGCAGTGAACCCCCTGACCACCCGTGCCTTCGACCTTCCCGAACGGCTTTCCGCCAAGGCCGCCCCGGCCCTGATCGCCGACGACGAGCGGCACTTCGCGGCCATCGCGCGCTGCCTCGACGAGACGATCGCCGAGCTGTCCGACCGCCTCGACACCGAACTCAAGGCCCCGGGCGGCACCGGCCGGGCCGCGATGGACCGGGACATCGAGGTCCACCGGCTGACCGCACGGCTGCGCACCCTGCGCCGCTTCGGCCTGGACCTGTGCCTGGGGCACATGGTCGCCGCGGACGACCCCGAGCCCGTGTACATCGGCCGGCTCGGCCTCACCGACAGCGAGGGCCGCCGGCTGCTGCTCGACTGGCGGTCACCCGCGGCCGAGCCGTTCTTCGCGGCGACCCACGCCGACCCGACAGGGCTGCGCAGCCGCCGCCGATACCGCTGGACGGACGGCCGGATCAGCGACTACTGGGACGAGGTGTTCACCGCCGACGGGCTCGAAGGGCACGCCGCGCTCGACGACCAGTCCGCCTTCATCGCGAGCCTCGGCGCCGACCGGTCGGAGCGGATGCGGGACGTGCTCGCCACCATCCAGGCCGACCAGGACGCCATCATCCGCGCGGGATCCCGGGGCGCCCTCGTCGTCGACGGCGGTCCGGGCACCGGCAAGACGGTCGTCGCCCTGCACCGCACCGCGCACCTGCTGTACTCCGACCCGCGCCTTGGACACCGGCGGGGCGGTGTGCTGTTCGTGGGCCCGCACCGGCCCTACCTGAACTACGTCTCCGACGTGCTGCCCAGCCTCGGCGAGGAGGGCGTGCAGACCTGTGTGCCGGCCGACCTCGTGGACGAGGGAGCCGCGGCGACGCCCGAGGCCGATCCGGAGGTGGCCCGCCTGAAGTCGTCCGCGGACATGGTGCGGGCGATCGAGACGGCCGTCCGCTTCTACGAGGAGCCGCCCGCCGCCGGCATGACGGTCGCCACCGACTGGGGCGACCTGTGGCTGAGCGCCGACGACTGGGCCGACGCGTTCCGGGCACCGGGGCCGGGCACACCGCACAACGAGGGCCGTGAGCAGATCTGGGAGGAACTGGCGACCATCCTGCTGGACAGGCACACCGGCGACGACATCCCACCGGAGCGGTTCCGCAGGTCGCTCCAGCAGGACAGGGAGCTGGTCGACACCCTGAACGGGGCCTGGCCGCTGCTGGAGGCCACCGACCTGGTCGGCGACCTGTGGTCGGTACCGGCCTATCTGCGGATGTGCGCCCCCTGGCTCGACCGCGACGACGTAACGCTGCTCCAGCGTGCCGACACCCAGGCCTGGACGGTGTCCGACCTGCCGCTCCTGGACGCGGCCAGGCAGCGGCTCGGCGACCCGGAGGCGGCCCGGCGCAGGCAGCGGCAGGAGGTCGCGCTCGCCGCCCAGCGCGAGCGCATGGCCCAGGTCGTCGACAACCTGATCGGGGCCGCCGTCGACTCCGGCGCCGACGGTGACGACGGCGAGGGTCTGGTGCGGATGCTGCGCGGCGAGGACGCCAAGGTCAGCCTGGTCGACGAGGCCGAACTGCCCACCCTCACCCCGGACCTGCTGGCCGGCCCGTTCGCGCACATCGTCGTCGACGAGGCGCAGGAACTGACCGACGCCGAATGGCAGATGCTGCTGCTGCGCTGCCCGTCCCGGAGCTTCACCATCGTCGGGGACCGCGCCCAGGCCAGGCACGGGTTCGCGGAGTCGTGGCGGGAGCGCCTGGAGCGGGTCGGATTCGACCGGATCACCCTGGCCTCGCTCGGCATCAACTACCGCACACCCGAGGAGATCATGGCGGAGGCCGAGCCAGTCATCCGGGCCGCGCTCCCGGACGCCAACGTGCCGACCTCGATCCGCGGCAGCGGCCTGCCCGTCGTCCACGCATCCGTCGACCGACTGGCCCCGATCCTGGACGGCTGGCTCGCCGCCCACGCCGAGGGCGTCGCCTGCGTGATCGGCGATCCCGCCTTCACCGCGACGCCCCGGGTCCGGTCGCTGACCCCGGAGCTGTCGAAGGGGCTCGAATTCGACCTGGTCGTCCTCGTCGACCCGGAGGACTTCGGCACGGGCGTCGAGGGTGCCGTCGACCGCTATGTCGCCATGACCCGGGCGACCCGCCAGCTGGTCGTCCTGACCAGCACCCCCTAGGGGACGTCCTCCGGGAACAGGGACAGCTCGGCCCAGATCGTCTTGCCCTCGCCGGTGTGCCGGGTGCCCCAGCGCTGGGTCAGCTGTGCCACCAGCAGCAGGCCCCGGCCGCCCTCGTCCAAGGTCTTGGCCCGGCGCAGGTGCGGGGCGGTGTGACTGGTGTCGGAGACCTCGCAGATCAGCCTGGCCGTGTCGTGGATCAGGCGGAGCCGGATGGGGTGGGAGCCGTAGCGGATGGCGTTGGTGACCAGTTCGCTGACGACCAGCTCCGCCGTGAAGGCGGCCATGGTGAGGTCCCACACGTCCAGCTGCTGCACGACCTGCTTGCGGATCGGCGCGACCAGGGCGGGGTCGGCGGGGATGTCCCAGGTCGCCACCCGGGACGGCGGCAGGCCCTGGGTACGGGCCAGCAGCAGGGCGATGTCGTCGGCCGCGCCGCCCGGCGGCAGCAGGGCGTGCAGGATCCGGTCGCAGGTCTCGTCCAGCGAGTCGCTGTACGCCGCCAGCGCCTCGTGGAGGAGCCGGCGACCGGTGTCCGGGTCCTGGTGCCGGGAGGTGATCAGCCCGTCCGTGAACATGGCCAGCACGGTGCCCTCGGGCAGCTCGATCTCGGTGGACTCGAACGGCAGCCCGCCCAGGCCCAGCGGGGGACCGGCGGGCAGGTCCACCTCGTGCAGGCGGTGGCCCGGGCGCAGCACGACGGGGAGCGGATGACCGGCGCGGGCCAGCGTGCAGTGCCGGGACACCGGGTCGTAGACCGCGTACAGGCAGGTGGCGCCGACCTCGCCCGGGCTGTTCTCGCCGCCCTGCTCCTCCGAGAGCCGGACCACCAGGTCGTCGAGGTGGGTGAGCAGCTCGTCCGGGGCCAGGTCGATGTCGGCCAGGGTGCGTACGGCGGTGCGCAGCCGGCCCATGGTCGCCGAGGCCTGCACACCGTGGCCGACGACGTCCCCGACGACCATGGCGACCCGCAGCCCGGACAGCGGGATCACGTCGAACCAGTCGCCGCCCACCCCGGCCCGGGCGGCCGGCAGATAGCGGGAGGCGGCCTGCAGGGCGGCGGTGGGCGGCAGCGTCCGGGGCAGCAGGCTGCGCTGCAGGGCCAGGGCGGTCTCGCGCTCCCGGGAGTAGCGGCGGGCGTTGTCGATGCAGACGGCGGCCCGGGCCGTGATCTCCTCGGCCAGCAGCACGTCGTCCGGGCCGAACGGGTCGGGCCGTCGGTGCCGGGTCAGCACCGCGACCCCCAGGGTCGTCCCGCGCGCCTGGATCGGCACGGCCATCGAGGAGTGCATGCCGAACTCGCGCACCCGCTCCTCGCGGAGCTTGTGCCAGGTCAGCCACTGCGACATCTCGCCGGACGCCACCTGGGCCACGATGCTGTGCCCCGCAGTCAGCGAGTCGGCCTGCGGGGAGGTGGCCGGGTAGGACTCGCTGTGGCCGGGCTTGAGCACCGCCTCGGGGACGCCGGGCAGCACGGACCGGTGCGCGATGCGGCGCAGTGTGACCGGCGCCGTCAGCCGGGTCGGGAGGTCCCCGCCGTTCTCCGGCGGGTCCAGCAGCTCGACGGTGACGAAGTCGGCGAGCGCCGGCACACAGACGTCCGCCAGCTCCTGGGCCGTACGGGTGACGTCCAGGGTGGTGCCGATGCGCACGCTCGCCTCGTTGACCAGCTGGAGCCGCTCCCTGGCCAGGTAGTTCTCGGTGATGTCGTGCGCGGCCAGGCTCACCCCCAGCACGCGTCCCGCGGCGTCGGTGACCGGCGCCATCCGAACCAGCCACGCATGCGGCCGGGCCTCGCCGCCGGAACGCATATAGGTCTCGACGTCCAGCGGGCGGCCCGTGGCCAGCACCTGGAGCATGTTCCGCTCCAGCTCCTCGCTCTGCGGCTCGCCGTCGATCTCGGTGATCCTGAGCCCCTGGATCCGCTCCGTGGGCAGCCCGATGAACCGAGCCATCGCGTCGTTCACCCGGTGCAGCCGCAAGTGCTCGTCGTAGACCGCGATCGCGCACGGCGACTGGATCAGCGCGGCCGCGGCCAGCGGATCGTCCGGGGCGGCCGGGCCGCCGTCCGGCACCGGGGAGAAGACGAGCCAGCGCCCGTCACGCTCGTCGTGTGCCGTGCGGTGGTGGGCGACCAGCCAGACCGGGAGCGTACGGCCGTCCCGGTGGCGGAGTGCGAGGGTGCCGTCCCAGCGGGCGCCGGCGGGCACGGGCGGTGGGTCCCCGGCGAGCAGCAGCGCCGCGGGCCGGCCCACGACCTCCTCGGCAGGGTGGCCGAGGAGCCGTCGTGCGCCCTCGTTCCACTCGGCCAGTGTGCCGTCCTCGTCGATGACAGCCCGGGCCGTCGCCGCATCGTCGAACGGATAGACCCGGCTCATCTCGCCACTCCCAAGCGCACACTCACAGTCAACAGGTGCACCACAGGTGTTCAGCCTAGTGCGTCGGACCCGCCCGCGACCGCCGGCCACCGGCGGCCCGCTCGGACGGGACCGGTCCCGTCCGGGGAACCGAACGGGGACCGGCCGACGGGACGAAAGTCATGGCTCACTGCCTCCGGACCCTTGACGACGGTAAGTGGCACGCCGTCAGAATCTGTTTGTTCGCGATCAGTTGTGAGTAGTTCTGGGCCCTGATGAGGGAGAGCCGCACCATGACGGTCACTCGCAGATCGGTTCTTGCAGCCGCCACGACAGCCCCGACGGCCGGTGCCCTGCTGGGCGCCCCGGGCGCCTGGGCGGCCCCGGAGGCGGATACGGCCACGCAGGTCACCGGGCGCCGCACGGTCGCCCTGCGGGACGGCTGGCGGTTCGCGCTGGTCGACCCCGGCGGGATCACCGACCCGACCGGCGCCTACGCGGGCGCCGCCGACCCCGGGTACGACGACTCGGCCTGGCGCCAGGTCGCCGTACCGCACGACTGGAGCATCGAGCAGACCCCCACCACCGACCACGGCACCACCAGCGGCACCGGCTTCTTCCCGGGCGGCCTCGGCTGGTACCGGCTCGCCTTCACCCTGCCGCCCGGCTACGCCGGCAAACGGGTCTCGGTGGAGTTCGACGGCGTCTACATGGACTCGTACGTCTACTGCAACGGCACCGAGGTCGGCCGCCACCCCTACGGGTACACCGGCTTCGCCTTCGACCTCACCGGGCTGCTGCACACCGACGGCAGCACCGAGAACGTCCTCGCGGTCAAGGTGCAGAACCAGCTGCCCAGCAGCCGCTGGTACTCGGGCAGCGGCATCTACCGCGAGGCCCGCCTGGTGGTGACCGACCCCGTGCACGTGGCGCGCTGGGGGACGTATGTCACCACACCGGACATCACCGCCGAGCGGGCCGTGGTACGGGTGCGGACGGCGGTCGTCGACGAGTTCGGGGAGGGCGCGGACGTCACGGTCGTCTCCCGGATCGCCGGCCCCGACGGCCGTACGGTCGCCCGTACGTCCTCCACGGTCACCGTCGGCGGCTTCGGCTCCGGCTCCGGTGAGGCCGCCGAGACCCATGAACTGACCGTCGAAAGACCGAAGTTGTGGTCCATCGAGGCCCCGCACCGCTATACCCTGCACACCGAACTCCGGGTCGGCGGCACCACCACCGACACCTACCGGACGGTCTTCGGCATCCGCGGTTACCGCTTCGACCCCGACGAGGGCTTCTCCCTCAACGGCGTGCACACCAAGATCAAGGGCGTCGACCTCCACCACGACCAGGGCGCCCTCGGCGCGGCGATCAGCGCCGACGCGGTGCGCCGGCAGATGGCCATCATGAAGTCGATGGGCGTCAACGCCTTCCGCACCTCGCACAACCCGCCCTCACCGCAGATGATCGAGGTCTGCGAGGAACTGGGCATCGTGATGATGGTGGAGGCCTTCGACTGCTGGCGGACCGGCAAGACCACGTACGACTACGGCCGGTTCTTCGACGAGTGGTGCGAGAGCGACGCCACCGAGATGGTTCTCGCGGCCCGCAACTCGCCCGCCGTCGTACTGTGGTCCATCGGCAACGAGATCCCCGACTCCACCTCCACCGCCGGCCTGGCCATGGCCGACCGGATCATCGCCGCCGTCAAGGCCGCCGACGACACCCGCCCCCTGGTCATCGGCTCCGACAAGTACCGCGGTGTGCCGAAGCAGGGCTCCGCCGCCGACCTGATGCTGGCCAAGCTCGACGGACTCGGCCTCAACTACAACACCGCCAAGTCCGTGGACGCCCTGCACGCGGCCTACCCGCACCTCTTCCTCTTCGAGTCCGAGTCCTCCTCGGAGACCTCGACCCGAGGCGCGTACCAGGAGCCGGAACACCTGAACACGGGGGAGAACCACACGCCCGGCCGCCGTGCGACCTCGTCGTACGACAACAACCTGGCCTCCTGGACGATGAGCGGCGAGTACGGTCACAAGAAGGACCGGGACCGGAAGTGGTTCGCGGGCCAGTTCCTGTGGTCGGGCATCGACTACATCGGCGAGCCGACGCCGTACAACGTGTTCCCGGTCAAGGCGTCCTTCTTCGGCGCGGTCGACACGGCCGGCTTCCCGAAGGACATGTACCACCTCTTCCGCAGCCAGTGGGTGAGCGAGCCCATGGTGCATCTGGTGCCGATGAGCTGGAACCACGAGGCGGGGGACACGGTCGAGGTGTGGGCGTACGCCAATGTGCCCTCCGTCGAGCTGTTCCTGAACGGAAAGTCCCTGGGAGTGCGGGAGTTCGACACCAAGACGACGACGGACGGCCGCACCTACCTGGAGACCACCGAGGCCACCGGCGACGACAAGACCTTCACCACCGGCGCCTACCCCGGCAGTTACACCAGCCCGAACGGCAGCGCGGGCAAACTGCACCTGACCTGGAAAGTGCCGTACCGGCCAGGCGAGTTGAAAGCCGTGGCCCGACGGGAGGGCAAGGTGGTCGCGACCGACGTCCTGCGCACCGCCGGCGCCCCGCACGCCGTTCGCCTCACCGCCGACCGCACGTCCCTGGCCGCCGACGGGCGGTCACTGGTCTTCGTGACCGCCGAGATCGTCGACGCGCACGGTGTGGTGGTGCCCGACGCCGAGCACCTCGTCTCCTTCGCCGTTTCCGGCGGCTCGCTCGCCGGGCTCGACAACGGCCGGGAGGAGAGTGCCGAGCGCTACCAGGCCAGCACCCGAACCGCCTTCCACGGCAAGGCGCTCGCCATCGTCCGTGCCGGCACGGAGCCGGGCGCCCTCAGGGTGACCGGACGAGCGGACGGCCTGCGCAGGGACACCGTCACCGTCCGTACCGCCCCCGCCCGCGCGGCGGCGCGCACCCCCGCCCCCGACTTTGGCCCGGACCATCCGGTCCCGCCGAACTACCCTTACGCGGACGCCAGTTACTCGGGCCGTCCGGACACCCTCCCGGCCGCCGTGCTCGACGGCGACGCGGCCACCGGCTGGTCCAACGCCTTCGCCAAGTCGGCCACCGCCCTGCTGCCCGCGTTCAGCGGCGCCCGGACCGAGGACTGGGTGTCGGTCGACTTCGGACGCACCCGCACGTTCGACCGGGTGGACGTCTCCTTCACCGTGGACACGACCCACGCGCTGCCCGCGTCCGTCGAGGTGACGGTCTGGGACGGCACGGCATACCGGGCGGTGGAGGGTGCGACGGTGGACTGGGCCGGCGCCTCGGACACCCCGACCGTCATCACCTTCACCCGGGTACGCGGCTCCCGGCTCCGACTGACCCTGACCAGCGCCCATCCGGGGGAGACCTCGGGGGCGGTGCGGATCAGCCGGCTCGACATCTGACCCGACGGGCGCGGTTCGGACACCCGGCCACCGAGCCGCGCCCCGAGGTACCGCTGGATTCTGCTCTGACCTGCGGGTATTTACGGGTGAGTACCCGCGCGGTACCGTGAACGGCATGCCAGCTCTCAACGTGGAGTTCAGCGACCGCGAGCTAGAGGACCTGAGGCGGATGGCCAAGGAGCGCGGTACGTCCATGAAGGCCCTCGTCCGTGAGGCGGCCGCCGCCGACATCGCCCGGCACCGGGCGTTGGAGGAGGGGGCGGAGGAGTTCCGCCGGTTCTTCACCGCGCACGCCGCCGAGTTCGCGGCCGCGTTCCCCGACGACGAGCCGTCCGCGAAGGGCGAGGCCGCCTGAGCCATGCCGCCGGTCATCCACATCGACGTGCCCTGGCTCCTGCAGCGCCATGAGGAAGTGCTGCCGGACCAGCCCACCGTCGACGATTTCTCCGCACTGGTCGCCGCCGTCGCCCGGCACCGGGTCGACCCGCCCCGGCTCGGTGTGGACTCCGACCCGGCCTGGCGGGCCGCCGCCCTGCTGCACACCCTCGCCCTGCTCAAGCCGCTGCCCGCGGCCAACGCCCGGTTCGCCTGCGCGACCGCCGTGGCCTACATGTTCGTCAGCGGTGTGGGCGTCAACCCGCCCTACGGCGCCCTCGTCGACCTTGCCCGCGACCTGATGGACGGCAAGAGCGACGTCTACGGGGCGGCGGACCGGCTCCGTTCCTGGCAGCTCTGACCCGCCCGGACCTGCGGGTAAAGCTGCCTCGGCGCCTTGGAGGCCGCCGGCCACGGGCGGGAGGAACGGGGCCGGCGACCTGTTTCGCGCAGAAGAGCCGCCGTTCTGCGCGGGGCCGTACGAGGAGGGCCGGTCACCAGTGGACTACCCACACGGGTGGGCCGGGAGCGTGCGCGCGGGACCGGAGTGGGCGCACCGTTCACACGGGGTGTGCGTAAAGGTGAATACGGCCGTGACAGGACAATGGCCACGGCCGTCTTTCTGACATTCTGTCAATGCTGTCGATGTTGTACAGGTGCCCTGTTGCTTGTGTGAGACTTGTGCGAGGGTGAATCATCCCCGCGGGGGGTAATGGCCAGGAACTATTCCGCAGTTGGGGAACGCGACCGACGCCATACCGGTCGATTCCCGCTCCCCGTACGCGCACCGAAGAGGTACGCACCACCGCACCAAAGGAATCCGCTCAGTGCCCACCCCCCACCCGCCTCGACCTCCCTATCCGCCGCCGGGCGGTGGTTCAGGGGAGTCCGACGAGTCCCTCGCCGCTCCGCTGCGCGCCGGATCCGACATCGAGGCCTCCCGATCCGCCGCGCTGCTCATGGCCCGGCACTGGCGTCCGGTACAGGAATACGCGGTCATCTGCCTGGCCGCCTCCGGGCCCGTCGCCCACATGGTCGCGGCCGCCGCCTTCCACCAGGTCCTCGACCGGGTGGCCCTGGGGGAGACCGCCGACGCGCTCCGGCCCCGGCTGCTGGTCTCCGTCCGTGACACGGTCGCCAACTGGTCGGCCGAGGACCGAATAGCGGAGGTTCTTCCGGACCTCGGGAAACCGGCCGGCGGCCGCGGCATGCGCGCCACGAAGTCCATGACTCCGGAAAACCGCACCCTCGCGGAGCGTTCATTCCTGGGGCTTCCGGTGCTCGCCCAGAGTCTGCTGTGGCACATCGAGGTCGAGGCGGAACCGATAACCGTACCGGCCGGTCTGTTGGGCATGGACACGGCAACCGCGGGCGCCGCTCTCGAAGACGCCCGGGAGAAATTCCGGGAGGGGTGTGTCCGCGCCCACCGGGAACTCGCGCCGTCCCAGGAGTGCCGCTACTACAACCGGCTGCTGGACGTTCCGCTGCGCCGTGGCGGCGCTCTGCTGCCGGATGTCCAGGAACATCTCGCACAGTGCCCGTACTGCCGGGCCGCCGCCGAACAACTCGGCCAGGTCGAGGGCGGCCTGGGGGCGCTGCTCGTCGAAGCGGTGCTCGGCTGGGGAGCCCGCCGGTACCTCGACTCGCGCCCGGGACGCAAGGGCGGTGAGTCGGAGCCCCGTACCCGTTCCGCCTCCCGGCGTTCCGGAGGCGGCCGCCGCCGCGCGACGGCGCGGAACCGGATCCTGGCCCGCATCACCGTGCCGGTGCGCCGCCCGCCGGGGTCCTGGTCGTCGAAGACACTGCTGACCAGCGTCGGCGTCGCCGGGGCGGGGCTGCTGGCCTCCGTCCTCGCCGTCAGCGCGCTGTCGGGCGGCGGCGACGGCAGCGACGCCGTGGCCTCCGCCGGCCTGGTGCCCGGCGATTCCGACCCCGAGGCCACGCCCACCTCCGGCACGGCCGCCGGGCTGCCCGCCGCCGACCACGAGACCCGGCTGCGCAACGTCGCCGCCCAGCTGTGCCTTGACATCAACGGTGCGCCGAAGGCCGGGGCGGGTGTCGTCCTGGCGGTGTGCTCCTCGTCCTCGACCCAGGAGTGGACGTACGAGAGCGACGGCGAGCTGCGCAGCGTGGCCGACCGCGGGCTGTGCCTGGACTCGCACGCGGACGGCGGGGTGGTCATCCTCGGCACCTGCGCGGACGCCGGTACCGAGCGCGGTGAGGACGTGCGCTACGACCTCACCGTCCAGGGCGAGTTGCTGCCCCGCTGGGACCAGACCCTCGCCCTCGCCACGGCCGGCGTGGACGCGGGCGCCGACGTCGTCGTGAAGGTCCGCGACCGCTCCAGCACCCAGCACTGGCTGACCGACCCGCCGGCCCCGTCCCAGAGCTCCAGCTCCCTCTCCATCGCCGGAACCGGCGCTCCTTCGGCCCAGCCGGCGGAGCTGTCCGGCAACTAGTGCCGTGACAGGCAACGTTCGCCCCGTCGCGACGCCCGGCACGCACTCTCGCCGCACCAGCCGAAGACCCAAGTACGTCCAGTACGAGGGCCTCCGTCCGGCACGCCGAGAGCACGCACCGGGCGCCGCTCCTTCACGGGCAAACGTTGCCTGCCACGGCACTAGTGCCGCACCAGGCCTGCCGCGGCACTGGACGCTTCGCTCAAGGCGCCGGGCCGGGCCGGCGGTCGCTCCGGGCGGCCGTGCCCCCGGCCCGGCGCACATCGGTACCGCACCGCGCCCCGACGGGGCGCGGTCGAGGAGCCGGCGTCAGCTCGCGGCGGTCGCCGTGGGCCGGGTGACGTCCGGTTCGCTGCCGGGGCCGGTGATCGGGGGCACCGGGACCTCGACGGTCGGGACCAGCCGGGGTCCCTGGGGACCGTAGGCCGCGCGCGGCTCGGGGAACAGCCGCAGCAGCGTCAGGAAGAGTACGGCGGCCACCGCGAGGGACAGCGGCAGGCTGATGTCGACCCCGCCCGCGAGGTCGCCCAGCGGGCCGACGAACTGGCCCGGGATGTTGGTGAACAGCACGCCGACCACCGCCGAGACCCACCAGGCCGTCATCCCGCGCCAGTTCCAGCCGTGCGAGAACCAGTAACGGCCGCCGCGCTGGCGGCGGTTGAAGACCTGCAGGGCGTCCGGGTCGTACCAGCCGCGCCGCGTCCAGAAGTCCAGCATCATCACCACCATCCACGGCGTGGTGCAGGTGATGATCATCGTGGCGAAGGTCGAGATCGACTGCACCAGGTCCAGGCCGAACCGGCCGATGAAGATGAACGCGATGGACAGCACGCCGACGAGCACGGTCGCCTGGACCCGCGACAGCCTCGGGAAGACCGAGGAGAAGTCCAGGCCGGTGCCGTACAGCGAGGTCGTGCCCGTCGACATGCCGCCGATCAGGGCGAGCAGACACACGGGCAGGAAGAACCAGCCGGGGGAGATGGCCAGCAGACCGCCGACGAAGTCCGGGGCCGCCGGGTCGACGTACTTCGGCGCCTTCGTGGCGATGATGCTCGCGGTGGCCAGGCCGAAGACGAACGGCAGCAGGGTCGCGATCTGGGAGAGGAGCGCGGCCCCGACCACCCGGCGGCGCGGCGCGTCGGCCGGGATGTAGCGCGACCAGTCACCGAGGAACGCCCCGAAGGACACCGGGTTGGACAGCACGATCAGCGCCGCGCCGATGAACGACGGCCAGAACGCCGGCTGGGACGCCTTCGTCGCCGCGTCCGCCGCGTCCGTGAACACACCGGCGTAGGACGGGTCGAAGTCCCCGGCGAACGCGATCGCGCCGAGCACGAACAGCACGCTCGCCGAGGCCACCGCGACCTTGTTGACGAACAGCATGAACCGGAAGCCGTACACGCACACCGCGAGGACCAGTACCGCGAAGAGCGTGTACGCGACGACGTACGAGAGTGTGGAGCGTTCCAGGCCGAACAGCCGGTGTGCGCCGCCGACCAGGGCGTCGCCGGAACTCCACACCGAGATGGAGAAGAACGCGATCGCCGTCAGGAGGGACAGGAACGAGCCGACCACGCGGCCGTGCACGCCGAGGTGGGCGGAGGACGAGACGGCGTTGTTGGTGCCGTTGACCGGGCCGAACACCGCCATCGGGCACAGGATCAGCGCGCCCGCCACCACCCCGAGCAGGGTGGCGGCCAGGCCCTGCCAGAAGGACAGGCCGAACAGGATCGGGAACGCGCCGAGCACACAGGTCGAGAAGGTGTTGGCACCGCCGAAGGCGAGCCGGAACAGGTCGAGCGGGCTCGCGGTGCGGTCCGCGTCGGGGATCCGCTCCACACCGTGGGCCTCGACTTCGGTGAGGGACGGCGCGGCGGGCACGGGAGCAGGCTGCGAGTGCTGCGAGTGCTGCGAGGACAAGGGGGCTCCAGCGGGGGACGGCGGTGGAGCGCGGGGTGGCGCGGCGACGAGCGGACGGCCGTCGGTGTCGCGGGGTTGTGCGACGGACCGGTGGCCGTCCCCGAGGGGGTTCTGCCGACGCCAGAGCCCGGGTCAGGCCGGCGACCAGAGGACTTTTCATCCAGCTTTCGCAGCGACAGTGGATGATTCGGCCATCACCCGGACGGTCTCAGTCCTGCTCGGCGTCCGGCCCCTGGGCCCGGACCCGCTCGACGTGCTCCAGCGAGTCGCGCAGTTCGGCCAGCCAGTCGTCGGTGTGCTTCTGGACCAGCCGCACGCACCAGGCCAGCGCCTCGCTGCGGCTGCGTGCCACACCCGCGGCGATCAGCGTGTCCAGCACCTGGCGCTCGGGCTGACGGAGCCGGGTCATCACCGGCGCGGCCACATGTGTGAACAGCGCCCGCTGCCCGGCGCACTCCACACCCCAGGCCACCTTGCGCCGGAACTGGTGCTCCGCCTCCCGGGCCACCCCGACCCGGGTCTCCCGGGTGCGCTCCCGGAACTCCTGGATCCGGCCCTCCACGGCGGCCTCCCGCTCGGCGTCCGAGACGCCCTCCGCCAGCTTGGGCCCGGGGATGCGCCCCACGACGGTGATCTCCTCGCGGTCCACCGTCACCTCGACCAGTTCCTCGAACAGGTCGTCGGGCAGTCGGCCGGCGAACCAGCCGCGCAGCTTCTCTCGTTGCTCTTGAGAAATCATGTAATGACGATTACTCCGTTGCATCCCAAAGGCAAGGGCTTGCGGTGAACTCCGCCGACAGCGGAAGCGGAATGTTTCAGGACGATTAACGAGGTGATGAGATCCGGCCATCCGGCCGTTTCGAGCGATCAAGAACCGCTCCGTTGCGCGGTCGACGCGCGTGAACTCCGTGACTTCACGCCACTGATTCAATACGCAAGGTTACTGAAACCTGTGGGTTCGATGTGTGTTTCGACGGCGGACTCGGCAGAGTGGCGCCCGCCGCCCCGGCACCCACCGGGCCGTGGACGGCACCCGTCGAATCAAGCGGAAGGATGCACACAATGCGAACCACCGCGCGCTGGGCAGCGACCCTCGGCCTCACGGCCGCCGCCGTCTGCGGACCCCTGACCGGGGCCGCCGTCGCCGCCCCGAGCTCGCTGTACGCGCCCTCGGCCCTGGTGCTCATCACCGGCCACGGCACCGACGCAGCCAGCGCCACGCCCGAACGCGCCGTCACCCTGAACTGCGCCCCGGCCGCGTCCGGAACCCACCCGGCGGCCGCCCAGGCCTGTGCCGAACTCAGCGGCGCCGGCGGCGACTTCGACGCCCTGGCGCCCAGAACCGACGTGTGGTGCACGAAGCTCTACGACCCCGTCGTGGTCACGGTCGAGGGCGTCTGGCAGGGCAAGCGCGTCTCCTACGAGCGCACCTTCGGCAACCAGTGCATGAGGGACGCCTACGGGGTGAGCGTCTTCTCCTTCTGAGCCCGGGATCGCACGGTCCTCGTGACTGCCGGAACAGGTCCGCAACTGGGGAGTGCGGCCCCTGGAACGGGGAACCTGCGATCTCGCACCGAGGGTCGGCGGGCGGTGTGGGGCTGCCCGCCGGCCCTCGGCATCAACGCCGCTCCCCGGAGCTCCCGTCCCGGGGAAACCCGGGGAGCGGCGGAAATCGCCCCAGCAGGCCCGCGGCCCTGAGCAGTCGCGGAACGCGGGGTCCCGCGCACACCAGCCGCAGCCGCCCGCCCCGCTCCCTGGCCCGGGCCTCGGCCCGGCACAGCACGCGCAGCCCCGAGCAGTCGAGAAAGTCCAGCCGCCGCAGATCGACGAGCACATCCGGCTCGGCCCCGGCGGTGGCCGCGAGCAGATGCTCGGCGACCAGCTCCCCGGTGGCGATGTCCACCTCGCCGATGACCTCGACGACGAGATAGGCCCCGCACCGGTGCGTCCGCGCGCAGGAGTTGGCGGCGGGCAGCCCGGGTTCGTCCGCTTCCGGTGTCATCTCTGCTCCCCCCGGCGCAGGGCGCGTACGGGACCGGTTGGTACCCGTCGGGAGCGCCTGCCATCCCTGAAGTGGGCGGCGCAAGATCATGTTCACTCGACTCAGTGAATTTCTCTCAAGTGGCTTGACTTGAAGCGCTTCGTGAAAGGCGAAGGGCCGCCGTCTCCCTGCTGACGGCGACCCCTCGGTCTTCGGCGGCTCTCCGAAGCTCACCTCACATGTGAACGACCGGCGCCGCGTCCGCGTCCTGCTGCGGAACTCCCTTGCGGAACAGCAGGAAGGCGATCACCGCACCCGCCGCGAACATGCCGGCCGACCACCAGAACGCGGTCGTGTAGCTCTCGATCGTCGCCTGGGCCTGCACCAGCTTGCTGGTCGCGTCCCGCCCGGCCAGGTAGTCCGTCGCCGCGCTCGCCGCGAGCGTGTTGAGCAGCGCCGTGCCGATCGAACCGCCCACCTGCTGCATGGCGTTGACCGTCGCGGAGGCGACGCCTGCCTCGTCGGCCGTCACCCCGCCCGTGGCCAGCTGCATGGACGCCGGCATGACCAGGCCGAGGCCGAGGCCGGTGATGATCAGCTGCGGGAGCACCGCGCTGACGTAGCTGGAGCCGACGCCGATCCCGGTCAGCCAGGCCATGCCGACCGCGGAGACCGCGAAGCCCAGCGGGACGACCGCCTTCGGGCCGATCCGCGGCACCAGGACCTGGGTGCCGACCTGTGCGGTCACCATCAGGGCGCCGATCATCGGCAGGAACGCCAGACCGGTCTTCGTCGGGCTGAAGCCGAGGTTGAGCTGGAGGTAGTAGGTGAGGAAGAGGAAGACGCCGAACATGCCGCCCGCGGAGATCAGCACGGCGAGGAACGAGGCCGCCCGGTTGCGTTCCAGCAGGATGCCCAGCGGCAGCAGCGGGAACTTGGCCTTGGTCTGCCACCAGGCGAAGGCCGCGAGGAGCACGACGCCGGCGAGCAGGAAGCCCCAGGTCAGCGGCGAGCCCCAGTCGTGCGTCTCGGCGTTGGAGAAGCCGTAGACCAGCGAGAACAGACCGGCTGCGACCAGGACCGTGCCCGGCACGTCCAGCTTCGCGTTCCCGGCGTCGCGGTGGTTGTGCAGCAGTGCCATGCCGCCCGCGAAGGCGACGACGGCGATCGCGACGTTCACGTACAGCGTCGAGCGCCAGTCGAACGTGTCGGTCAGGACACCACCGAGCAGCAGACCCACCGCGCCGCCGGCGCCGGCGATGGCGCCGTAGACGCTGAACGCCCTGGCGCGCTCACGGGCGTCGGTGAACGTGGTGTTGAGCAGCGAGAGCGCGGTCGGGGCGAGCAGCGCGCCGAAGGCACCCTGCAGGGCGCGCGCGGTCACCAGCATCCCGAAGCCGTTCGCGGCACCGCCGAGGGCCGACACGGCGGCGAAGCCGACGACTCCTATGAGGAAGGCGGTCTTGCGGCCGAACAGGTCGGCGATCCGGCCGCCGAGCAGCAGCAGGGAGGCGAAGGAGAGGGCGTACGCGGTGACGATCCACTGCCGGTTGCCGTCGGAGAATCCGAGGTCCGCCTGGGCGGACGGCAGGGCGATGTTCACGATGGTGGCATCGAGCACCACCATCAGCTGGGCGACGGCGATGACCGCGAGGATCCACCACCGCTTGGAGGAGGCGGCGGCCGGCGGTGCCTCCGTGGCACCGACGCGGACGTCGTCGGTCAGGGTCTTCTCAGACATGGGGGAACCACTCCAGGGAAGTCGTTCGGGATTTACCGAGAAACCGCGTCGGTACGACGGCCTTGCCCGGCTGCGAACGAAACGGTTTCGTACACATGGAGGGTAGAGCACTTCCAGCGAAACGGCAACGTTTCGCTGGGGGCGGGGATTGATCATGGGCGACGACAGGCTCGCGGTGGACGGCGCGGAGCTCTCCCGCGAGGTACGGGGCGCCGATCCGGCGCTGCTGATGATCAGCGCGGGCGGGGACGCGGGCTACTGCTCGGCGACCGCCGAGAATCTCGCGGACGCGCTCACCGTGGCCCCGTACGTCACCGTCGGCGGCGCTGCAGAGTCCCAGGGCCGGCGGTCACGGCGGACCCGAGTCGGCAGGTCGCGGCGGGTGGGCCCAGCCCAGGGACCGTTCGACGGCCCGCAGCCAGTCGGCGTACTCGGCCTCCCGCCGTGCGGGGTCCATGTCGGGCAGCCACTGCGCGGCCCGGTGCCAGTTGTGGCGCAGCACTTCCAGGTCCGGCCAGTAGCCCGCGGCGAGGCCCGCCGCGTAGGCCGCGCCGAGGGAGACCGTCTCGGCGACCATGGGCCTGACCACGGGCACGTCGAGCACGTCCGCCACGAACTGCATGAGCAGGTTGTCCGCGGTCATGCCTCCGTCCACCTTGAGCTGCCGGAGGGCGACCGGGAAGTCGGCGTTCATGGCGTCGACGACCTCACGGGTCTGCCATCCGGTGGCCTCCAGGACGGCACGCGCCAGGTGTCCCTTGGTGATGTACGAGGTGAGTCCGACGATGACCCCGCGTGCGTCGCTGCGCCAGTGCGGTGCGAACAGGCCTGAGAAGGCGGGGACGATGTAGCAGCCGCCGTTGTCCTCGACCGTCCGTGCCAGAGTCTCGATCTCCGGAGCGCTGCTGATCAGACCCAGGCGGTCACGGAACCACTGGACGAGGGCTCCGGTGACGGCGATCGACCCTTCCAGGGCGTAGGCCGGCCGCTGGCCGTCGATCTTGTAGGCGACGGTGGTGAGGAGTCCGTGCCGGGACCGCACGATGTCGTCGCCGGTGTTGAGCAGCAGGAAGCTGCCCGTGCCGTACGTGCACTTCGCCTCGCCCGGGGAGAAGCAGGTCTGGCCGAAGAGCGCGGCCTGCTGGTCGCCGAGCGTGGCCGTGATGGCGACGCCCGGGAAGAGCGAGCGGGCGTCGCCGTAGGTCTCGGCGGATGACCTGATCTCGGGCAGCATCGAGCGGGGCACCCCGAAGAAGGCCAGCAGCTCGTCGTCCCAGGTGAGCGTGCGGATGTTCATCAGCATCGTGCGGCTGGCATTGGTGACGTCGGTGATGTGCAGGCCGCCGTCGGCCCCTCCGGTGAGGTTCCAGATCAGCCAGCTCTCCATCGTTCCGAACAGCACCTCGCCGTCCGTGGCGCGCTGCCGGAGACCCTTGACGTGGTCGAACAGCCAGCGGATGCGCAGCGCGGAGAAGTAGGTCGACGGCGGCAGACCGCACCGTTCCAGGAAGAACTCCTCGCCGGGGCGCTGCCTCAGCTCCTCGACCAGGGGCGCCGTGCGGGTGTCCTGCCAGACGATCGCCCGGCCGAGCGGAGCCCCGGTCCGCGGGTCCCAGAGCACGGTCGTCTCGCGCTGGTTGGCCAGGCCGATGGCGGCGATCTGACCCGTGTCGACACCCGCGCCGCGCAGCGCCTCGGGCCCGATGCGCCGCAGGTTCTGCCAGATCTCGACGGCGTCGTGCTCGACCCAGCCGGGCCTGGGGAAGTGCTGCTGATGCTCCTTCTGCGCGACCGAGACCAGTCGGCCGCGGTGGTCGAACAGGATGCATCGGGTCGAGTTGGTGCCCTGATCGATGGACATTACATACCGTTCAGCCATGATCGGGTCTGCCTTCCGACGGGGCGATGTGGCGGCCGGCCAGGCCTACCAGCGGGCGGCTCCCAGATCTTTGGAGATCGCCCGCGCGGCCTCACGGGTCAGGGTGATCAGACTCTGCCGGGGCCGGCCCTGGCTGTCGCAGATCCGCTCGACCGGCCCGGACAGCCCGATGGCGCCGACCACGAGGCCGCCGTGCCCTCGGATCGGCGCGGCGAGCCCGGCCTCGCCCATGGTCATCTCCTGGATCTCGGCGGCCCAGCCGAGTTCCCGGACCTCGGCGAGAGCGCGGGCGAGCTGCTCGCGGTCGGCCAGGGTGTGCCGGGTGTAGGTCTCCAGCCCCGGCTGCCGGTCGGGGTCGATCGTCGCGGTCCCGTAGGCCAGCAGTACCTTGCCGAGCGAGGAGGCGTGCAGGGGCAGCAGCGAGCCCACATCCAGGGTCTGGAAGGTGTCGTCCGGCCGGAACACGTGGTGGACGACGAGCACGCTGCCTTCCAGGGGTGTCCCCAGGCGAACCGATTCCCCGCTGCGGGCGGCGAGGGCGTCGGCCCAGTTGAGGGAGCGGGAGCGCAGCTCGTTGATGTCCAGGTAACTGGTGCCGAGGTGCAGCAGGGCGGCTCCGAGCTGGTATTTTCCGGTCGCCGCGTCCTGCTCGACGAAGTCCACGTGCTGGAGCGTACGCAGGATGCCGTGCGCTGTTCCCTTGGCCAGTCCGAGCGAGGCCGCCACCTCGCCGAGCCCCAGTCGGCGGGGCCCACCGGCGAGCAGGCGCAGAATCGCCGCCGCCCGTTCGATCGACTGGACTGGGCCGGTCATGAAGCGAGCCTATTACCGCCACGGACGCTTCGCTTCACGTGCGGAAGGCCGCCGCGCAGGCATCGGGAAGATCCACGTTCGGTAATGCCGACCCACGTTCATTGACCGTCCTGATTTGAGTCCATAACTTGCAATGAGGCCGGAATGCGTGGACACGTGGCGCCGTACCGGTAGCACAGATCACCGGGAGAGACCATGGCGGTACACCTCAAGACGCTCCTTCGGCCGGTATACGAACATGTGTGTCCAGTACCGCCCGTCGCCGGGGCCGTCTCGGCCGTGCGCCGACGTGCGGCGGCCGTACTCGGGGACTGGAACGTGTCTGCCGAGATCGTCGAGGACGCGCTGCTCGTGGTGTCGGAGCTGGTGACCAACGCGATCATCCACGCCCGTCCCCCGGCCGTGCTGCGACTGTCCTGGGTGCCCGGTGACGGTGCTCCCACCCTGCGTATCGAGGTCTCCGACGCGGGGGCCGAGCTCTCTTCCGGGTGGTGCCCCGCCGGGATCGACCCGGACGAGCACGGCCGCGGCGAGACGATCGTCCACGCCCTGGCGACCCGTCATGGGATACATGTCCACCTCGGCGGGGTCACCCGGTGGGCCGATCTGGTCCCGGGACAGCAGCTCTAGAGCGCGGCCTCCGCCGGGGCCGGCACGGATACCTGCCCGTCCGCTGTCTGCTTGCGGAGCAGGAGCAGGGCGGCGTCGTCGTGCAGCCGGCCGCCCACGTGGGTCAGCAACTCGTCATGGAGCGCGGTGAGCGTGTGTGCCGGGTCGTCCGACACATGACGGGCCACGCCTTCGGCCAGCGGATAGAACTCGCGATCGTGATCGCGGGCCTCGGTGACCCCGTCGGTGTAGAGCAGCAGCTGGTCTCCCACCGCGAAGGACAGGTGCTGGAGGCGGGGCGCCTGGCCCGACAGGGCGCGCAGCCCGAGCGGCGGCGCGGGATGAGCGGCTTCCACCGCCGTGACGTCTCCCGAGGCGGATATCAGCAGCGGAGGGGCGTGCCCGCAGTTGACGACCTCCAAGGGGCCCGACCGGGGGCATCCGGCGACCACGGCGGTGACGAAGTCGTCCGGGCCGAGATTGCGGGCCAGGCTGCGCTCGATCCTGTTGACGACGGCCAGCAGGTCGGGCTCGTCGTAAGCGGCCTCGCGGAACACCCCGAGCACGAGTGCGACGGTTCCCACGGCGGGCAGCCCCTTGCCGCGGACGTCGCCGACGATCAGCCTGATGCCGTGCGGGGTGGGCACCAGGGCGTAGAGGTCCCCGCCGATCCGGGCCTCCGCCGCCGCGGCGCTGTAACGGACGGCCACCTGGAACGGGCCGACGGTCTCCGGGACGGGCTGGAGCACTGCGTGCTGGGCGGCTTCGGCGACCGAGCGAACGGCGGCGAGTACGCGCTCCCGACGGTGACGCAGCCCGCTGGCCAGGGTGCTCGCCGCGGTGACGGCCGGCAGACCGGACAGTACGGCCGCCAGCTCACCTGCCGGAACATCCTGGCCGGTGCCCAGCGTCGCGCCCAGTGTCGCGGCGAGGAATCCGACGCAGAGCACACCACGCGGCCCGCTGGTGGCGGCGGCCAGCGCGGGTCCCGCCGCCAGCAGGGGCAGCCAGATCGTCCCCGCCCCACCGGTGTTGTCGACGAGCACGACGACGGCGACGACCAGAACCGGCAGCAGGGACAGTCCCGGAGTCGGCTGCCCGGTGGCACGCCTGCAGCCAGCTCCCCGGGCACCGGCGGTACGGTTGCCGAACAGCCGCATCGACGCGTGGTCGCCGTTGTGATGGGGGGCCTGGCTCATGTTTGTGTCGCAGTCCTCGCCTGTACGGAGATGTACACCCGGAATGTCCGTTTCATCAAGCAAACGGCTTGGGCGTGGGCAGCCACAAGGAGCGGAATTTCAGATAGTGAGCGAGAGACTTCTGGTCACACGGCTCGCGACCGGGAGCAGGCGCGCCGGGATCCCCTGCAACTGGGCCAGCCGTTCCACCGGCAGCGAGACTCCGAGCGAGCCCAGTATGTCCCCGCTGTAGACGGGCACGGCGACGCAGACCGTGCCCAGCGCGTACTCCTCGAGGTCCGTGACGGCGGGCGCCGAAGGGGACGTCTCGATCCTGCGCAGCAGCTCCGGAACACTGGTGATCGTGCGCGGTGTGAGATCGGGGAGGTGGTGCCGGGACAGATAGTCCCGGCGGGCATCCGTGTCCAGCTCGCGCAGCACGGACTTGCCCAGGGCGGTGGCATGTCCGGCGTCCTCGAACCCCACCCACAGATCCACCCGCGGAGTACGGGGGCCGTCCACGATCTCGGCGACCCGGATCTCACCGTCCTCGTAGAACGTGAGGTAGGCGGCAGCGGACAGCTCGTCACGCAGGGCGGCGAGCGCCGGACGGACACGGCTCAGCAGCGTCTGTGTGTGGCCCGCCGAATACAGCGACTCCACCTTGTCGCCCAGGATGAAACCGCCGTCACCCAGTTTCCGCACGTACCCGTCGTGCACCAGCGTGCGCAGCAGGTGGTAGGCGGTGGCCAGGGGCAGCTCGGTCTCGCGTGCCAGCTGTTTCGCCGGCGCGCCGTTCTCGTGCGCACTCACCGCCTCCAGCAGGCGCAGGGCCCGCTGTACGGACGCGATGAGAGTGGGGCCGTCGTGAGCGCCCATGGGACCAGACTGCGCCGGGCGCGTGGCACGGGCAAGGCAGGGCGCACCACGCCAGGGCGGCGTGGGCCCGTACACGGTCCGGGCTGGGGATGTTACCCGCAGGTCAGAGCGGGAATAGGGAAGCGACCGCACACTCCTCGAAGGACTGATCCCCATGGCCGCCGAACTCACCGGCACCTATGTCACTCTCGACGACGGCCGCTCCGCCGTCCGATTCACCCGTACCTACGACCACCCCGCCGAGCGCGTCTGGCGGTTCGTGACCGATCCGGACGAGTCGGCCCACTGGTTCCCGTCGCGTCTCGACATCGAGCCGCGCGACGGCGGCACCGTCCGGTTCAGCGGCGACCCCCGCCAGGCGAACGCCACCGGCACGGTGCTCGCCGTCGACGAACCGCGGCACCTGTCCTTCACCTGGGGCGGCGACGAACTGGACTTCGGCCTCGAAGCGCTGGACGCGAAGCGCACCCGGTTCACCCTGACCCAGGCGCTGGCCGAGGAGAACGCGGCCGCCCGCAACGCCGCCGGCTGGGAGGTCTGCCTGCTCGCCCTGGACGCCCTGGCCCGCGGCGAGGGTCACGCGGGTCCGCACTCCGAGGACGCCGCCGACTGGCGTGAGTTCTACGACGCCTGTCTGGCCGCCGGGTTCCCCTCCGGCGCCCCCGTCCCCGGCCTGGACGCCTGACCGGTCACGCCAGCTGCCGTCGCACCAGCTCGTGCAGGCGCCCGCCGGTGTCGGCGAGCAGCTGGGCCGGCGGGCCCTGCTGGGCGACCTTGCCGTCCTCCATCACGACCACCCGGTCGGCGTCCATGACCGTCGACAGCCGGTGGGCGATGACGATCCGGGTGGCGTTCAGCTTGCGGGTGCTCTCGATGACCGTGCGCTGGGTGTCGTTGTCCAGGGCGCTGGTGGCCTCGTCGAAGAACAGGATGCGGGGCCGCCGGATCAGCGCCTGGGCGATCATCAGCCGCTGCCGCTGGCCGCCCGAGACGGCGCCGCTCCCGGCGACGATCGTGTGCAGTCCCATCGGCATCCGCTTGATGTCCTCGGCGAGGCCCGCCATCTCGGCCGCCGCCATCGCCTCCTCGGGCGTGTACGGCTCGGTGCCGCAGATGACGTCCAGGATCGAGCCGGTGAACGGCTGCGCGTGCTGGAGCACCACCCCGCACTGCCGGCGCACCGCGGACTGGTCGAGCGCGCCCAGGTCCTGGCCGTCGTACAGCACGCTCCCCGAGACCGGCTTGTCGAAGCCGATCAGCAGTCGCAGCAGCGTCGACTTGCCACAGCCGCTGGGACCGACGATCGCCACGAACTCGCCCGGCCGCACCTCGAAGGAGACGTCGTCGAGGACGAGGGGACCGTCGTCCGCGTACCGGAAGGAGAGACGGCGGGCCTCGATGCCGCCGGACAGCGGGCCTGGCCGGGTGCTGGCGGTGCGCACCTCAGGGGCGGCCTCCAGGACCGGCCTGATCTCCTCGAACAGCGGCAGCGCGGCCACCGCCGACACGAAGGAACCGGTCAGCTGGGTGACCGAGGTGAGCAGCATCGTCACCGACGTGTTGAAGGTGAGGAAGGCCGCCGCGTCCATGGCGCCCTTCGCCGGGCCCGCCAGCAGCATGAACATCAGCAGGGTGCAGACCGGGAGATAGACCGAGCCCAGCACGGTGGTGAGGTTCTTGATCCGGCCCACCTTCTGCTGGAGTTCACGGCTGCGCGCGAACTCGCCCGCCCAGGCCGCGTACGCGTAGTTCTCGGCCGCCGCCACCCGCAGCTTGGGCAGACCCCGCAGGGTCTGGAAGGCCTGGTTGTTCAGCTTGTTGCCGAGCACCACGAGCTTGCGCTGCCAGCGCACCTGCCACAGCCCGAGCCCCAGGAACAGAGCGCCGATGACGACGAGCATCCCCAGCGCGGCCAGCGCCATCGGGACGCTGAACCAGAACAGCAGGCCCAGGTTCATCGCCCCGACGGTCACCGACTGGGCGACCACCGGGCCGACGCCCGCCAGCAGCCGGCGGATCGCGCTGATGCCCATGGCCGCGCTCGCCAGCTCACCGGTCGAGCGCTGGGTGAAGAACTTCGTGGGCAGCCGCAGCAGCCGGTCCCAGACGGCCGGCTGGAGGGTCGCCTCGATCCGGCCCTCCAGCCGGAGGATGGTGAGGTTCTCCAGGAGCGTGAACGCAGCCGACACCACCGCGCTGATCATCACCGCCAGGCAGACCTGCACGATCAGGTTCGTCTGGGCCTTCGGCACGTACTCGCCCAGCACCTTGCCGGTCGCGATCGGCACCAGTGAGCCGATCGCGACGGTCACCAGCCCGGCGAGGAGCAGACTGCCGAGGTCGCCGCGGGTGCCGCGCAGACTGAACCGGAGCAGGCCGAGCGGGGTGAGCGCCTTGTCGGGCAGCGGGCGGTAGAACATCACCGCGCGCGGCTCGAACTCCTCGGCGTTCGCCTTCTCGATCGGCGTCTCCCGGCCGGTCGCCGGATGGACGGCGACATATCCGCCGCGCCGCCACAGCAGCGCGACCGGAGCGCCGGACAGGGCCCGGTGTCCGACGAGCGGTCCCACGTTGTCCCGCCACCACCGGCCGTCCAGGCGTACCGCCCGGATACGCACCCGGGACGCCAGGGCCACCCGTTCGACCGGATCGATGCGGTCGCTCTCGGTGCCGCTCTGCGCGGGGTCGGCGAGGGTGATGCCGGCCGCCTGGGCGACCAGTTGGCAGGCCGCGTAGGAGGCGTCGGCGTCGGCGGCCGTGGTGCGCTTGGCCGCCTTGCCGATGGAGGCGAGCAGGGTGCGGTCGGCCTGGGCGCGGACCGCCTCGCCGGCCTTGATACCGGCCGCGGTGCGGGTCTCGTGGGTGTGCTCCAGCTGCTCGATCCACCGGTCCAGCGTGGTGAGCAGCCGGTACTGCTGGTCGACCATGCTCTGCCACAGCGCCGGGTCCATCAGCAGGTCGGCGGCCGCCTCGGCGCCGTACAGCGAGCCGTACTGCGCGCTGCCCGGCGGCACCTGCATCCAGAAGACGTCGTCGTCGGTGGGGGCCGCGGCCCGCTCACTGGCGGCCATCGGGGCCTGGAAGAGGACCGACAGGCCACGGCCGACGCCGAGTGCGAGCGCGTACTCCAGGGGGCTGGTGGTCGGCGGCACGTACTGGGGGTTGCCGTACTCGTCGTAGGACCAGGTCTGGGTGGAGGCGGGCTGGTACAGCTCGCGCAGGCCGATGCGGTGGACCACGCAGTCCCGCAACGGGCGGGCCACCAGGGTGTGCTGGGGTCCGGCGACCGGGCCGAGCAGGAGAGCACCGGCCTCCAGCCGGCCCAGGTGGTGCCAGTGACCCTGCTGTTCGGCGTCCACCGCGAACAGGTCCAGGGCACCGGACACCACCAGCCACAGCACCTGCGGCCCTTCGAGGTCCAGGCGGTTGAAACCGGTGCAGTCGATCCGGGCGCCCAGTGAGCCGAGCGCGCCGAGAACGAGGTCGCCGTCGTCTGCGGTCGTCATCTCATCGCTCCCTGACCAGCGCGGCGTACGCCCCGCCGTGTGCCACCAACGCGTCGTGCCGCCCGCGCTCCACGATCGTGCCGTGCTGGAGCACGACGATCTCGTCGCTGTCGCGGACCGTGCTCAGCCGGTGCGCGATCACCACGCAGGCGCAGCCGCGCCGGCGCAGGTTGTCCATGACGGTCAGCTCGGTCTCGGCGTCCAGCGCGCTGGTCACCTCGTCGAGCACGAGGATGCTCGGCCTGCGCACCAGCGCCCGCGCGATCTCCAGACGTTGGCGCTGGCCGCCGGAGAAGTTGCGGCCGTCCTGCTCGACCTTGCTGTGGATGCCGCCGGGCCTGCGCGCCACCACGTCGTACAGGGCCGCGTCCCGCAGCGCCTCCACCACCGCCTCGTCCGGGATCGACGGGTCCCACAGCGCCACGTTGTCGCGTACCGAGCCCTCGAAGAGGAAGACGTCCTGGTCGACGAAGGAGACGGAGGCGGCCAGGGCGCCGCGCGGGATGTCCTCCAGGCGCTGCCCGTCGATGCGGATCACGCCCTCCCAGGGGGCGTACAGGCCCGAGATCAGCCGGGAGACCGTCGACTTGCCGCTGCCCGAGCCGCCCACCAGGGCCACCTGCCGGCCGGGGCCGACGGTCAGGTCGAAGCCGGTGAGCAGGGGTTTGTCGAGCGGGCTGTAGCCGAAGGTGATGTTCTCCAGCTCGACATGGCCGTGCAGTCGCCGGGTGGAGTCGCCGGAGCCGGGGCGGGCGTAGATCGGGTCGGCCTGGAAGTTCTCCACGTCCTTGAGGCGGGCCACGTCGGCCGCGAAGTCCTGGATCCGGCCCGCGACGCCGTTCAGCCGGGTGAGCGGGGCGGTGAAGCGGGTGACCAGGGACTGGAAGGCGACCAGGAGGCCGACCGAGATACCGCCCTCGACCGCCCGCATCCCGCCGATCCACAGGATCAGCGCGCTGTTGAGGGTGGCGAGCGTCGGTGCCACCACCCCGAGCCAGGCGCTGGGCACCCCGAGCCGCTGCTGCTCCTCCAGCGTGCTCGCGTGCTGCCCGGCCCACTTGCGGAAGTAACCGTCCTCGCCGCCGGTCGCCTTCATCGTCTCGATCAGCTGGAGGCCGGTGTAGGAGGTGTTGGTGAGCCGGGCGGTGTCCGCGCGCAGCTTGGCGGTCCGGGTCGCGCGCAGCCGTACGACGAACCGCATCGCCACGATGTTCAGCAGCGCCACGCCGATGCCGAGGAAGGTGAGCTGCGAGTCGTAGGTGTAGAGGAGCACCGCGTAGAGGACCACGACCACCGCGTCCACGCCGGCCGCCGCGAGGTCGCGGGCCAGGGTCTCGGCGACCTGGTCGTTGGACTGCAGGCGCTGGACCAGGTCGGCCGGGCTGCGCTGGGAGAAGAAGGTCACCGGCAGTCGCAGCAGATGGCGCAGGAAGCGGGCGCTGGACAGGGTGGAGGAGACGATCCGGCCGTGCAGCAGGTTCGCCTGTTGCAGCCAGGTCAGGGCGAGGGTGAGCAGCACGCAGGTGCCCATCGCGGCGAACAGCACGGTGAGCAGCGAGGTCTGGCCGCCGATGAGGAACATGTCGATGTACTGGCGGCTGAGCGCGGGTACCGCCGCGCCCACGACCACCAGCAGCAGGCTGGCCAGCACCGCCGCCGGCATGGTGCCCGCGGTGCCGCGCAGCCGGGCCGGCATCGCGCCGAGGACGCCGGGCTTGCGGCCGCCCCTCTCGAAGCCGTCGCCCGGCTCGAGGATCAGTACGACGCCGGTGAAGCTGCCGTCGAACTCCTCCATGGGCACGAACCGGCGGCCCTTGGCGGGGTCGTTGACGAAGACGCCGCGGCGGCCGAAGCGACGGCCCATGCCGTCGTAGACGACGTAGTGGTTGAACTCCCAGAACAGGATTGCCGGGGCCTGCACGTCGGCGAGGGCGGCCAGGTCCATCTGCATGCCCTTGGCGGTGAGGCCGTAACTGCGGGCCGCTTTCAGCAGGTTGCTGGCGCGCGAGCCGTCGCGGGAGACACCGCAGGCGATGCGCAACTCCTCCAGCGGGACATGGCGGCCGTAGTGGCCGAGGACCATGGCGAGGGAGGCGGCGCCGCACTCGACGGCCTCCATCTGGAGCACGCTGGGGGTGCGGACCGTGCCGCCGCGGCCCTTGGGCACCGGTCGCTTGGGCGGGGCGGCACGACGGCGGCCGCGGGTCTCCTGGGCGGTGGTCACGGGAGCAGCCAATCGACGGGGTGCTGGTCGGCCAGCCGGATCGCGCCCGAGGCCAGGGTCATGGAGTCGAGGCTGAACGGCGGTCCGTCCGCCGAGGACCACTTGTAGCCGCTCTTCGTCTTCCTCGACGGGTCCAGCCGGACGAGGACCGCCACCGGGCGGCCCTTCCTGGTGAACTGCTCGCCGAGCTGGCTGTCCCCGAGGAACGCGGAGATCGACTGGGCCGACTGGGCGGCGCGGTCCACCGACTTCACATGGCCGCGCAGCACTCCGTACTCCTGTGTCGACACCGAGGACACGGTCAGGTCGACCGGGGTGTCGGCGGGGATGGCGGAGGCGTTCTCGGCGGGGACGTAGACCGTGGCGTAGAGCGGGTCCGAGGCATGGGCGATCTTCTCCACGGCGGCGACGTTCGCACCGGTCTGGATGATCTGCCCGATGGTGGCGGCGAGCGCGCTGATCCGGCCCGCGGCGACCGTGCGCACCACCGAGTCGCCCTGGTTGGTGCGCACCTTCAGGACGGGGGCGTTGGCCGGCAGCCGTTCGCCCTGCTCGGCGAGGACGGCCGTGACCTGCCCCGCGACCGGGCTCTGCAGGATGTAACTGCCCTGCCCGTGGGTGAGGATGGCCTGCGCGCTCACGGTGGAGGCGACCGAACCGGTCACCGCCCACACCGAGGCCGCCGCCATCACGACGACCGAGACGGACAGCGCGAGCCAGCCCTGCGGGCGGGCGAAACGCACCGGAAGATCGAGCTCCTCCGGCGACTGGAGCTTGGCGAGGGCCTGTTGGCGGAACTGCACGGAACTTTCCCTCACCTGTGGGAGAGACGCTGGTGAAAGGGGTGTCTCGGAGGGGTGCCCAAAACACCCGAGAGCCCCGGGGCCGGGGTACGGCTCCGGGACTCAGCGGCAACGAGGTGCGATCAGAGACCGGCGACCAGGTTGGTGACCGGCTGGGTGTTCAGGCCGGTGACACCCTCGACGGTGCCGACAACCGTGTTGACCAGGCCGGAAACCGGGGCAACGCTGTCCACCAGGCCGGTGACGGTGCCGACGGCGTTCAGGGACAGGCCGCCGGAGACGTTGTCGAGCTCGGCGTCGGAGATCTCGACGGTCTCAACCTGGGGGGTGGAGTTCATGGTGGAACTTCCCTTCATATGGATATTCACAAGGGGGAGAGCGGCCCCCCAACGGCCCTTTGGGGACAGTACGGATGGCCGCGACCGCAGGCGCCGGGCGCCCGTCTCCGGGAGCCGTTGACGACCCCGCGGTGCGATGGATCAAAGCACGCCCGCGGTCCGGGCATCCAATCAACCAAGCGTCTCACCTGGGAACTTGAGCCTCAGGAGGGCTTATCCGTGCAGGCGTGGGCACGTCTTGTCGGCGACTCCTTCACACACCGCACGACTTTGCCGCAGCCGCACGGCTTGCCCTCCGGTGGCGAATCCGGCACTCCGCGCCAAAGCCACGGCCGGGGGCGTGCGGTTGTGCAGATCCGCCGCTCCGCGTGACCTGCTTGGGTAGTGGATGTGCAGATTCCCTGAAGCAAGGATTCCGGTACGTGATCGCGACGGACCGTCGATGAACGATTGCTGACCGTGTCCGTCCGGGGGTGCGGACTTTCATCCCAGGAATGCGTGGACCGTGCCCGCCCGGGCCGCGAGCGCCCCCGACCGCTCGTCGCTCATCGTGATGTCGGCGAACGCCGTCCGGCGGCCGAGTCCGCTCAGTACCGCTTCGATCAGGACATCCGAACCGCGCACCGCGCGCCTGGACGACGTCGACCGCCGCACCGTCGTCGTCGGCACGAAGCCACCCCGGGCCGCCGAGACCGCGGCCGAGGCCGCCGTGTCGGCCACCGCCGTCAGCGCCTGCCCCGACAGCCCGCCGCCCTCCCGGGACAACCGGTCTGACCAGGGTGGACGCGGCAACGCCCGGTTCTCGCCCACTGACTTGACGGACAGCCCGGGATCGAGCACCCGGAGGGCGAAGTCGGCGGAGACGATCTTGTCGGCTTCGGCGGCGGTCATCGGCATATGGGGGATTGTTCCCGGACCGGCGGCACGGCACCCAGCACCGTCCCGAGATCCGTGTGGCGTGGCCGATTCGCCCTTGGCCAAAGGAAGTTAAGAACCGGAGTTGAACGCACCACGTGACCCGCCCGTACCTATGGCCATCCAGGCGCCGCTCACGAACGACTGCCCGAACACGGCAGACACTCCGTCCCTTGGAGGTCGAGAAGTTTGAGTCACAAGCGAATTCCGAAGCGCAAGGCCGCTATCGCGGTGGGTGGTGTCGCCGCGCTCGGAGCTGCGGCTTTTCTGCTGCCGATGGCCAACGCGTCTCAGGACAACGCCTCCGGCGCCACTGCCACCGCTCCCAAGACGCTCAAGTCGGCGACCGACGCCTCGGATCTGGCCGCGCAGCTTCAGAACCTGCTCGGCCAGGCCTTCGCCGGGTCGTACTACGACAGCGGCAAGCAGCAGCTCGTCGTCAACGTCATCAACGGCGACAGCAACACAGTCGTCCAGGCGGAGAAGGCCGGCGCGGTCGTCCGCCAGGTGCAGAACAGCAACTCCGAGCTGGCGGCGGTCGCCAGCACCCTGAAGACCAAGGCGACCATCCCGGGCACCGCCTGGGCCGTCGACCCGAAGACCAACAAGGTCGTGGTCACCGCCGACAGCACCGTCACCGGCACCAAATGGGACACGCTGGAGTCGACGGTGCAGGGCCTCGGCTCGAACATGGCGACCCTCAAGAAGTCGGCGGGCACCTTCAAGCCCCTGGTCTCCGGCGGCGACGCGATCTTCTCCCAGGTCGCCGACGGCACCGTCCGCTGCTCCCTCGGCTTCAACGTCACCGCCTCGGACGGCAGCCCCGCCTTCCTGACGGCCGGGCACTGCGGGGTCGCCGCCAAGGACTGGTCCGACTCCGAGACCGGCG
The DNA here is from genome assembly GCF_040651615.1 of Streptomyces sp. NPDC048417. Lineage (NCBI taxonomy): Bacteria > Bacillati > Actinomycetota > Actinomycetes > Kitasatosporales > Streptomycetaceae > Streptomyces > Streptomyces sp. NPDC048417. The sequence continues at coordinate 45,984 of NZ_JBEZKI010000006.1, forward strand.
AGCCGATCGCCACCGTGGACCAGGCCACCTTCCCCGGCGACGGCGACTTCTCGCTCGTCAAGTACAACGACGCCACCACCCAGGCGCCGAGCGAGGTCAACGTCGGCAACGGCCAGACCGTCGCCATCAACCAGGCCGTCGACGCCACCGTCGGCGAGACCGTGTTCCGGATGGGCTCCACCACCGGGCTGCACGACGGCCAGGTCACCGGCCTCGACGCCACCGTCAACTTCCAGAGCGAGACCGACCCCAACGGCGTCGACACCGTCACCGGCCTCATCCAGACCAACGTCTGTGCCGAGGCCGGCGACAGCGGCGGCTCGCTGTTCACCCAGGACGGCGGCGCGGTCGGTATGACCTCCGGCGGCAGCGGCGACTGCACCTCCGGCGGCGAGACCTTCTTCCAGCCGGTGACCGCCGCCCTCCAGGCGACCGGCGCGACCCTCGGCGACGCGGGCGCGGGCGCGGGCGCCGGTGACGCCGGGGCCACGGCCGACCCGTCCGCGACGGCCGGTGACGAGAACGGTGCCGGTGACCAGGCCGGCGGCGACCAGATCGGCGGCGCCGCCGACCCGTCCGCGACGGCCGGCGACCAGAGCGGCACCGGCGACGAGACCGGCACCGGCGACGCGACGGGCGACGAGACCGGCACCGGTGAGCAGTCCGGCACCGGCACCGGTGTGAACGACGGCTCCTCGGCCAACGACGGTTCGTCGTCCCACTGACCCACCGCCCGCCCTGCCAGCGGTTTTGGCCGGTGGTGGACGGTCCGGCCCTCCGGCGGGAGGGCCGGACCGCATCGCAGCCCGCGGCCGTCAGCTGACGGGACATGCTCTGAGCAAGAGCACCGCAACGTCGTCGACACGCTCCTGCGCCGCCGCACTGTGCCGCACGAGCGTGTCGGCGAGCTTGTCCAGCGGCTGGTCCCCGTTCTCCGCGAGCAGTTCGCCCAGATCGACCAGCGCGTCCTCGATGTCCACACCGGGTGACTCGACCAGCCCGTCGGTGTAGAGGGCGAGCACCGAGCCCGGCGCCAGCGACACCTCGGTGGTCGGGTACGTCGCCTCCGCGTCGATGCCGAGCAGCGGGCCGCCGGCCAGGTCGAGTACCCGTACCCGCCCGTCCGGGCGTCTCAGCAACGGCGGCGGATGCCCGGCCCGGGCCATCACCGCCCGCCCCCGCTCCGGATCCAGCCGCAGATACAGACAGCTCGCGAACAGATCCGCCCCGAAGTCGATGAGGAGCCGATTGGTGCTCCGCATCACCTCCTCCGGCGCCTGCCCGACGGTGGTGAAGGCCCGTACCCCGGTACGGATCTGGCCCATCAGCCCGGCCGCCGTCACGTTGTGCCCCTGGACGTCCCCGATCACCGCCGCCGCCAGCGGCCGGGTCGGCACCAGGTCGTAGAAGTCGCCGCCGATCTCCATGCCGTGCATGGCGGGCAGATAGCGCGCGGCCGCCTCGATGCCGGGCGGAGGGGTCAGCGAGTGTGGCAGCAGGGCCGCCTGCAGACCGTGCGCCAGCTGGTTCTTCGCGTCGTAGAGCATGGCCCGCTCCAGCGCCTGCGCGACGAGCCCGCCGAGACTGGTCAGCACCGCGCGCTCGTCCGCGGGGAAGGCATGCGGCTCGGCGTAGGCGAGGACACAGGTGCCCACCGGCCGGCCCGACGCGATCAGCGGCAGATACGCCCAGGCGGCGAACCCGTCCGGAGCCTCGTTCCGGCCCGGATACAACCGCCCCAGCTGCTGCTTCGACTCGAAGAACGCGGGCACACCGGTGTTCAGGACATGGGTGCCGGGCGTCCGCTGGGCCAGGGGCAGGCCGTCGAAGCGCTCCACGGTCCGTGGATCGTCGTACCCGCGCTGCCCGAGGACGTGCAGGCGTCCGCCCCGGGACCCGAGGATGACCAGCGCCTGGCTGCCGACGGCCGGGGCCACCTCGTCGGCCACCAGCTGCACCACGTCCTGCACACCGACGGCCTCCGTCAGCGCCCCGGCCAGGCTCAGCACCTGCGAGATGGTGACCAGCCGGGAACCGGGCGCCGCGTTGGCGCGCGGCAGCGCGCCCACCATCTCCGCGACCGCCCGTGCCCGGCTGATCCGGGTGGTCAGCCCGGTCGTGCTCGGATACATCCGGAACGACAGCCAGTCGCCCGGCGGCTTCAGCGCCACGAACGACGTCACATGCTGGCTGATCAGCGCCGCCCGGTAGCGGTCCTCGTACATCGGGTCGTTCAGCCAGGGCACCGACACCCACGGCTGGGCGTCGAGCAGGTCACCGACCTGGACGCCGAGCAACTCGGCCGCCGCCTCGTTGGCGAAGGCGACCCGCCCGTGCAGATCGAGCGAGAGCAGCCCGTACGGCAGCCGCGCCACCATCCGCGCCGCCTCCACCGTGCCCAGCGTGCCCGCCACCCCGGACGCCGGCGCCGCCAGCAGATCCGGCTCGGCCCGCAGCGCACGGTGCTCCCGGCCGGCCCGCTCCAGCTGCTTCGCCAGCCGGCCGGCCGCCGAGGTCAGCTTCGCCCGTTCCCGGTCGGACAGCACCGTCGGATGCGAACCGGGCCAGGTCACGTACAGCGCCCCGTACACGGTGTCCGACGTCGCCACGGGCGCCGCGGCGATCGCGAACGGATAGGGCAGCACCACCGCGATCCGCGGATACCGGCGTGCCATGTCCTCCTCGCCGCCGACCCACACCAGGCGCCGCTCGCGCACCGCCTCCGCCACCGGGATCGGCGTGCTCAGCCCGACCCGCTCCCAGGGCGCCACGAAGGCCCGGGGCAGCCCCGCCGTCACCGCCATCTCCAGGACCGGCTCGTCGGCGGCGAGCAGATAGATCGCGCCGGAATGCGCCTGGACCTCCTCCATCAACGAGGCCAGCGCGAACGACAGCAGCGGCGGCAGGCCGGACCGGGTCGCGTCGGCCGCCGTCTCCTCCAGGCCGGGTGTGGCCGACGCGGGAGGGGCCCCCATCCTGTCGGACACGCCCGACCACCTCCTCGTCCGGCCGCGCGTCGCGTCCTCGGGGTCAAGACTCCCTCGTGGCGGCGCCGGGCGCACGGCGAGAGCGGCACCGGCCCTCGCACCGAGCGGCCTCCGCGTACCCCGTTCGTCCCGGCACATTCCCCACGCAGCCGAAGCGCGCGGCGGCGTACAGGCGCCGGGCGTGCGCCCCCGCGCGCCTTGATGGCCGGATCTTCGCGCCCATGAACGGTCGCGGACGCCAAGAATGGGGCACGCGTTCAACGCCATGAACCGAAGAGCCGAGGTACGGCTGAGGGGGCGGCGGTGATCCGGGTACTTCTGGTGCACGACGCGTGTCCGGTGAGGTCGGGCCTGGCGGAGTGGTTACGCCGGGAACCGGGGCTCCGCGTGGACGACACGCCGTGGCACAGCGCACGGGGGCGGGTCCGGTTGTACGGCCGGACGTGTGCGCTGCGGACGTCGACAGCTCCGGCACCCATGGCGTGCCACCGCTGGGCGACCTGCGCCCGGTGGAGCCCGGCACCACTCCGCCGCGACTGGTGGTGCTTGCCGGTGCGAACAGACCCGGATTGCTGAAACGGGCCGCCGAAGCGGGGGCGCTCGGCTACGTCGACAAGGAGGGGCGGCACGGTCGCGGACAGTCATGCCTGTCACGAGGTCCCCGTGCGGAACGCACGGGTCAAGACTTGTTCGGTGCCTTTCGAGCGCGACGGACCCCCGGCCTCCATGTAACGGTCACAGGGGCTGCGCAGACGCCTCATAAGCGCTGTAATGGCGGCGTGGTCAGTGAGGGCGCTGCGGTACGCGGAATCAGAACGGAGCGCGCCGAAATAGCCCTCGAAACGCTCACGGGCGATCCCGGCGCACCCGACCGGCTCCGGCGTGTCCTCGAACAGGCGCTGGTGTTCGCCGGAGCGGCGTTCGCCGGGGTGTACGCGCCCGGCGACGACGGAACCGTGCTGCGGCTGGCCGAGTCGGCCGGACTGCCCCGCACCTTCTTCGGACTGCGTGACGCCTATCCGGCCGTGGGGCGGTCCCCGGTCGCCGAGGCCCACGGCACCGGGCGGCCCGTCTGGCTGGGACCCCAGGAACTGGCCGACTTCCCGGAGGCCCGGCGGACCCCGTCCCAGGAGTTCTCACTGGCGGTCCTGCCGGTGCCCGGCCGCGCCGGACTCCTGGTCGCGGTCGGCGAACGGGACGGCGGGTTCGGCCCCGAGGACCGCGCCTGCCTGGAACTGATCGCCGACGCGATCGCCCTGCCCGCCCCACTCCCCACCGTCTCCGACACCGGCGAACTGCCCGCCGACGCGTTCAGCCTCGCCATGGACACCGGCCGGATCGAGGTCGGCGACGGCATCCTCGGCCTCTTCGACATGAGCCCGGACGAGTTCGACGGCAAGGTCGAGACCCTGCTGGGCCGTACCCTGCCCGAGGACGTGCCCGCCCTGATGTCCGTGGTCGAGGCCGACCACATGTCCATCGGCGACCGCGAGCTGGAGTTCCGGATCCTGGAGCCCTCCGGCTCGCCCAAATGGCTGCGGCTGCGCGGCCGTATGGTGCCGGCCGCCGAGGGGCGCCCCGCCCGGCTGGCCGGCACCGTCGCCGACGCCTCCACGCTCCGCTCCGACGTCACCGACGTGGCCCGGGTGCAGCGGCTCGCCGCCGCACTGGCCACCGCCGTCACGGTCAAGGACGTCAGCCGGGCCGTCGTCACCGCCCTGCGCGGACCGCTCAAGGCCGACCGCATCGCCCTGGCCGAACTGGAGAACGAGCGCCTGGTCGTGACCGTCCTGGACCCGCCCGACGCCGAGTCCTGGCCCGAGCTGTGGCGCAGCGAATGGCGCACCGAATGGCCGGACGCGCCGGTGCGCGCCATGCCCACCCTGGCCGCCGCCCTGCGCGCGGGCCGCCCCCGGATCTGGCCCGTCACGATCGCCCTGGAACCCGCCCTCGCCGAGGTCGGCCCCGGCGGCCTCGCCGTCCTCCCGCTGCCCGCCGGCGGCCGGATGGCCGGCGCCTGTCTGATCGGCTGGGACAGCCCGCACGAGTTCGGCCCCGACGAACGCGCCCTGCTCACCGCCGCCGCCGGCCTCGCCGGGCAGGCCCTGATGCGCGCCCACGCCTTCGACGCCGAGCACGAACTGGTCGGCATGCTCCAGCGTGCCCTGCTGCCCCGCCGACTGCCCCGGCTGCCCGGCGGGATCGCCGTCGCCCGCTATCTGCCCACCACCGAGGGCCTGGAGGTGGGCGGCGACTGGTACGACGTGATCCCGCTGACCGACAACCACGTCGCCCTCGTCATCGGCGACGTCCAGGGCCACAGCGCCGCGGCCGCCACCCTGATGGGCCAGATGCGCACCGCCCTGCGCGCCTACGCGGCCGAGGGGCACTCTCCCGACGTGGTCGTCTCGCACACCAACCGGCTCCTCATGGACATGGAGAGCGACCTCTTCGCCACCTGCTGCTACGTCGACGTCGACATGGAGGCCGGCACCGCCTGGTGCGTGCGCGCCGGGCATCTGCAGCCGGTCCTGCGTCACCCGGACGGCACCACCGAGATCGCCCGGACCGAGGGCGGTCCCCCGCTCGGCGTGGTGGACCAGGCCGACTTCCCCATGACCCAGCTCAGCCTGCGTCCCGGCACCCTGCTCGCGCTCACCACCGACGGCCTGGTCGAGTCCCCCGACGCCGACATCGACGACGGCATGGAGCGCTTCGCCCGCGACCTCGGCGTCTCCGACCCCAGCCACCTCGGGCTGGTCGCCGACGGCCTGCTCGGCAACGCCCACCGCACCGACGACGTCGCCCTGCTGCTGATGCGCTACGACGGCATGGCGGTGCGCCCGCTGCGGGAGACCTGGACGGTGTGGCGGGTCCCGGAGGCGGCCCGGCACGCCCGCCGCTTCAGCCGCCGCACCCTGCGCTCCTGGGGCGTCACCGACGATGCCATGGACACGGGCCTGCTGGTCGTCTCCGAGCTGGTCACCAACGCCCTGATCCACACCGACGGCCCGGTCCGGCTGGATCTGACCCTGGTCGACCACCGGCTGCGGATCGCCGTCGTCGACGCCTCGCCGCGCAGCCCGGTGAAGCCCGCGAACATCGGCTGGGAGGCCACCGGCGGGCGCGGGATCCTGCTCGTCGAGGCGGTGTCGGCCGTCTGGGGGACCGTGCCGGTCAGCGGCGGCAAACAGGTGTGGGCGGATCTCGTACTGGAGAGCTGAGGACCACGGGGGCGGGCACCCGGCCGTCTCGGGAGGCGGGGCGAACCGACCGTCCTTAATGTCCTTGATGTGGCACACACCTTCGAAGAACTCGTGGCGAAGCACCGCGCGGCCGACGCGGCGCACGACAAGGTCCTGGAACTGCGGGACACCTACGGACCGCCGGCCCTGCAGCAGCCGGGCGGCGCCCAGTCCGAGACCTACGAGACCGCTCTGCGCGCCTGGCGTGACCTCGCCCGCGACGAACTGACCGCGGTGAGCGAGTACGCCCGCGACGAGGGCCGGGTGCGGTCCGAGGTCGAGGCGGAGGTGGAACGCGCGGCTGCCTGGCCGGAGGACTCCTGAGCCGCGCCGGAACGTGCGCCCAAAATATGGCAAAAACAGATGAGATGCCGCTTCGAGGAACCTCGTGGTCACATGGCATCAGCACCAAGGCCGTACTGTCGTAACCCGTCAGGAAAACAGAAGAACGTCTCAATCAGATGTTCACCTATAAGGTGTAGTGAATGAAGGCTCTGGTGCTCTCCGGCGGTGCCGGCACGCGGCTGCGGCCCATCACCCACACATCGGCGAAACAGCTCGTGCCGGTGGCGAACAAACCCGTGCTGTTCTACGGGCTCGAATCACTTGCCGCCGCCGGCGTCACCCAGGTCGGGATGATCGTCGGTGACACCGCCGCCGAGATCGAGGAAGCGGTCGGCGACGGGTCCAAGTTCGGTCTCGACGTCACCTACATCCCCCAGGAGCGCCCGCTGGGCCTGGCCCACGCGGTGCTCATCGCCCGGGAGTTCCTCGGCGACGACGACTTCGTCATGTACCTCGGCGACAACTTCATCGTCGGCGGCATCACCACGCTGGTCGACGAGTTCCGCGAGACCCGCCCCGACGCCCAGATCCTCCTCACCCATGTGCCCAACCCGCGGGCCTTCGGTGTCGCCGAACTCGACGCCGACGGCCAGGTGGTCGGCCTGGAGGAGAAGCCGCAGGAGCCCAAGAGCGACCTCGCCCTGGTCGGTGTCTATCTGTTCACGCCGGTCATCCATGACGCCGTGCGCGCCATCGAGCCGTCCTGGCGCGGCGAGCTGGAGATCACCCACGCCATCCAGCACCTCATCGACCAGCGTGCCGACGTGCGCTCCACGGTGATCAAGGGCTACTGGAAGGACACCGGCAACGTCGTCGACATGCTGGAGGTCAACCGGACCGTCCTGGAGGGCATGGAGCCGCGGATCGACGGCGAGGTCGACGACGCCAGCCAGATCGTCGGCCGGGTCGTCGTCGAGGCGGGCGCCCGCGTCACCAACTCGCGGATCGTCGGCCCGGCCGTGATCGGCGCCGGGACCGTCGTCGGCGACTCCTACGTGGGCCCCTTCACGTCGATCGCCGAGAACTGCCGGATCACGGAGAGCGAGCTGGAGTTCTCCATAGTGCTGCGGGACTCCTCCATCGACGGGGTGGGCCGGATCGAGTCCTCGCTGATCGGCCGGCATGTCGAGGTGACCCCCGCAGCCGGCACCCCCAGTGCCCACCGCCTCGTCCTCGGAGACCACAGCAAGGTGCAGATCCGTTCATGAACCTCCTCGTCACCGGCGCCGCCGGCTTCATCGGCTCCACGTACGTGCGCGGCCTGCTCGCCGACAGCGGCCCCGACGCGCCGCACATCACCGTGCTGGACAAGCTCACCTACGCGGGCACCCTCACCAACCTGCCCGAGTCGCATCCCGGCCTGACCTTCGTCCAGGGCGACATAGGCGACGCCGCACTGGTCGACAGGCTCATGGCCGAGGCCGATCAGGTCGTGCACTTCGCGGCCGAGTCGCACGTCGACCGCTCCATCGACGGGGCCGGCGCGTTCGTCCGCACCAACGTGGTCGGCACCCAGACCCTGCTCGACGCGGCCCTGCGGCACGGGGTCGGCCCGTTCGTGCACGTCTCCACCGACGAGGTCTACGGCTCCATCGAGACCGGCTCCTGGCCCGAGACCCACCCGCTCCAGCCGAACTCGCCGTACTCCGCCTCCAAGGCCTCCTCGGACCTGCTCGCGCTGGCCTTCCACCGCACCCACGGCCTGGACGTCCGCGTCACCCGCTGCTCCAACAACTACGGGCCGCACCAGTTCCCCGAGAAGGTCATCCCGCTCTTCGTGAGCAACCTCCTCGACGGCAGGAACGTGCCGCTCTACGGCGACGGCAGCAACGTCCGCGACTGGCTGCACGTCGAGGACCACTGCCAGGGCATCGAGCTGGTCCGCACCGGCGGCCGGGCCGGCGAGGTCTACAACATCGGCGGCGGCACCGAGCTCAGCAACAAGGAACTCACCGGCCTGCTCCTGGAAGCCTGCGGGGCCGACTGGGACCGCGTCGACCGCGTCGCCGACCGCAAGGGCCACGACCAGCGCTACTCCGTCGACTGGAGCAAGATCCACGACGAGCTGGGCTACACCCCCAAGCACGACTTCACCTCCGGCCTGGCCGCCACCGTCGCCTGGTACCGCGACAACCGCGACTGGTGGGAGCCGCTGAAGGAACGCGCCGCCCTGGAATCCCGCAAGGAGCAGGAGACGCACCGATGAAGTGGCTCGTCGCCGGCGCGGGCGGGATGCTCGGCCACGACATGGTCGGGGAACTCACCCGCCGGGGTGCGGAGGTGGTGGCCCTGGGCCGCGCGGACCTCGACGTCACCAGCGCCGACTCGGTGGAGTCGGCAGTCGCCGGACACCGGCCCGACCTGGTGGTGAACTGCGCCGCGTACACGGCCGTCGACGACGCCGAGACCGACGAGGAGCGGGCCCTGCTGATCAACGGCGAGGGCCCGCGGCTGCTGGCCCGCGCCGCCGCCCGGCACGGCGCCCGCCTCGTCCATCTCTCCACGGACTACGTCTTCGACGGTGACGCCCGCGCCGGCCCGTACCCCGAGGACCACCCCGCGCACCCGCGCACCGCCTACGGCCGCACCAAGCTGGCCGGCGAGCGGGCCGTCCTGGCGGAGCTCCCGGGCGCGAGCGCGGTGGTCCGCACCGCCTGGCTGTACGGCGCGCACGGAAAGAGCTTCGTGCGCACGATGATCGAGCTGGAGTCCCGCCGGGACACCCTCGACGTCGTCGACGACCAGCGCGGCCAGCCCACCTGGAGCGCAGACCTGGCGGCCCGGATCGCCGACCTCGGCCCCCGCCTCGGGCGGGACGACCGCGCGCACGGCGTCTTCCACGGCACCAACTCCGGCACGGCCACCTGGTGCGAGCTGGCCCGTGAGGTGTTCCGCCTCCTCGACGCCGACCCGGAACGGGTGCGCCCCACCACCAGTGCGGCGTTCGTCCGCCCGGCACCCCGCCCCGCGTACAGCGCCCTCGGGCACGACCGGTGGGCCGAGGTCGGTCTGGAACCGCCACGGGACTGGCGTCGGGCCCTGGCGGAGGGGCTGCCGCACATCCGCCAGGAGATGTCCGCATAAGGTACTTCGCGCCTGTCTGCCGCAGGGCGGCCGACGGCTCACCGAGCTTGTCGGCCACCCTGCGGTGTACGGAAATGCCGGAGCTTCGCCGGGCCCTTTTCACAGGTCGTCGCGTTAGCCCCTTGTGGATGGCCCCGGTTCACTACGATGATGCTTTGAATGTCTTGTGGGTCGGGTAGGGAAAGGATTTGTCCCGCGATGTCGATGCGAGCGACCGTAAAGTCCGTACTGGGTGAGAAGAATGTGCGGGTCCTGCGACGACTGAAGCGGCGCTTGTCCGCCCAGCCGGCCAAACCGGCCAAGCCGACGGGGCTGGACGCGATCTCCGGGGATCTCAACAAACTCGCCCAGCACTTCAAGACGGACAAGTGGGGAATACACCGCTACACCCAGCACTACCAGCGCCATCTCGGGCACCTGAAGAACGAATCGTTCAACCTGCTGGAAATCGGCATCGGTGGCTACAACAGGCCAGGTCAGGGCGGTGCCTCCCTGCGCATGTGGAAGCAGTTCTTCCCGAAGGCGCGGATTTTCGGAATGGACATCCAGGACAAGTCATTTGTCGACGAGGACCGCATCACGACGTTCATCGGAGACCAGTCCGATCCGTCGTCCCTCAACGCGGTCGCCGACAAGATCGGTGAGCTGGACGTCATCATCGACGACGGCAGTCACCGTAGTCCGCATGTACTCACGACGTTCGCCACCCTCTTCCCCCGGCTCAAGGACGGTGGCATCTACATCGTCGAGGACACGCAGTCGTCGTACTGGCCCGAATGGCAGGGCAGTGAGGATCTCGACGCGGCGCACACCAGTATGGGGATGCTGAAGCGGCTGGTGGACGGGCTGAATTACGAGGAATTCGTCGTCGAGAACTATCAGCCGACGTACACGGACCTCAATGTGGTGGGCGTGCACTTCTACCACAACCTGGTGATCATCGAAAAAGGCAGGAATGCCGAGGGCAGCAACAAGCGCAGCGCGCTGAAGCAGCGCTACGCCAAGTCCTGACGCCGCTCACCAGAGGGGGACCGAGTCACGGCTCGGTCCCCCTCGTGGCGTGTTCAGGCCCGCAACTGCTCGTAGTACGCCTGGCAGTCCGCGTACGTCGGCAGCAGCCCGGACGCCTCCGCCTCCGCCAGGGACGGCGCATCGGCGTCCTTCTCCGACAGCACCGGCTCGAGGCCCTCCGGCCACCCGATGCCCAGCGCGGCATCGAGCGGGTTGATGCCGTGCTCGCGGCCCGGCGCGTACCCGGCCGAGCACAGGTACACCACGGTGGCGTCGTCGGTCAGCGCCATGAACGCGTGGCCGAGGCCCTCCGCGAGGAACACCGCGTGCCGGTTCTCCTCGTCCAGCCGCACGGCCTCCCAGCGGCCGAACGTGGGGGAGCCGACCCGGATGTCCACGACGACGTCCAGCACGGCCCCGCGCACGCATTTGACGTACTTGGACTGGCTCGGCGGCACGTCGGCGAAGTGGATGCCGCGCAGCACGCCCCGCCGGGAGACCGAGCAGTTTGCCTGGGCGAGGTCGAGGTCGTAGCCCAGGGCCTCGCGGAACTCCGCGGCCCTGAACCACTCGTGGAAGCTGCCCCGGTCGTCGGGGAAGACCTTGGGCTCCTGGACCCAGGCGCCTTCGATGTCCAACGGTCGCACGGTTCCTACTTGCCTTCCTGTCGTGTGGGCCTCGTCGCCCTGCCCAGAGCCCTGCTCAGTGCCCGGCGCACCGGCACCGGAAGCCTGCGGGCCAGCTGACGGCCGACGCTCGGCTCCGGCTCGTAAACGGTCCCGGGCGCCGCGAACGGGGGTTTGTTCGGGGCCCTCCTGACCACCTTCAGGCCGCTGGCGGAGCCGCGGACGACGAGCGGCGGCGCGAAGAAGCGCGGCTCCGTGGCGTCCGCGATCAGGCACAGGGCGAGCCGCCAGGCGCCCTTCTGAAGCGAGCGCACCGGCAGCGGGGCGTCCAGCACTGCTGAGCCGTCCTCGGCGGGCGTCAGCATGGCGGGCACCGTCAGCACCTCGGTGGCGCGGTTGGGGCCGGTCAGCTGCACCGACGCCTTGACGTCGCCGGCGACGTGGAACGGCAGCACCGCGCCCAGCCGGTCACCGGTGACCGTGAAGTCCGCGGGCGTGAGCGCGCCGAAGCCGAGCCGCTTGGCGGCGAGGTCGACGTCCAGGGCGAAGGTGTCCTTCACCGTCCAGTACGGCAGCACCCGGTGGCCCCCGACGACACCTGGGAGCGGCATCGCGGGGAGGGGCTCCGCGGACACCGGGAACAGGCGGCACTCCCGGGTCCAGCCGCCGATGGTCAGCCGGGTGACCGCGTCCCACAGCCCGGACGGCAGCGGGGCGCCGCCGGCGGCGGTGGCCGGGTCCACGGTGGCGGTGGCCTTCACGACCAGGCGGACGCGGCCGGGTTCGCCCTCGACGGGGACGGTCTCGCGGGTGATCTCGATCGGCTGGAAGAACTGTGCGGAGGTCTCGCGCTCGCGCATCACCAGGTCGGCTTTGGCCTTGCCGAAGCGGGCGGTGACGCTGCGCTCAAGCCATGCGATGGCGTCGGCGGCGGTCTCCGGCGGGCCGTCGAGCGGGACGGCGGTGGTGTCGGCCGGGTAGGTCCTGGGCGCGCCGTCGGCGCTGTACTCGGCGCTGAAGCCGATCTTCAGGGCGCCGCCGTCCCAGGCGACGCTCTCCAGCGTCGCCGAGGGGGTGAAGGACGCCTCCCACTCGGCGACGGCCAGCACGTCCTCGTAGCGGCCGGCGCCGGCCAGCTCGGTGACCACCCGGTGGGCCGGCTCCAGCAGGGCGAACACGGAGGGGCCCATGCGCTCGGCGATCACCTTGTGGATCTCCTCGAAGAGCTCCCTGCGGTAGTCGTCCGGCAGTTTGAGGAACCGCTGGCCGCGCAGCCGCTCGCCCATCTCGTTGCGCAGCCAGCGGCGGAACATCCGGTCGCGCCTGGGGCCGGGCTCGGTGTAGCGCTCGACGACATCGAGAGCCTCACGGAGGTTCGCGAAGTAGCCCACCGGGTCGAAGCGCTGGAAGCCGGCGTTGGAGGCGTCGTCGCGCTTGATGTGGTAGTAGCAGACGTAGTCGCCGAGCACGGAGATGTTCGAAGCGCGCAGGTACGCCTCGGCGACGAAGACATGGTCCTCCAGCCGCCTGCGGCCCTCGGGGAAACGCAGCCCGATCCGGTCCAGGAAGGACCGGCGCAGCATCTTGTGCGGGGTCAGGCTGTCCATCAGCGGGGCGTTCTCGATGGTGGCCCGCGGGCGGTTGTGGCGGAACAGCTCCACCGGCACCGGGCGGCCCTTGCCCGCCATCTTGCCGATGATCAGGTCGGCCTCGTTCTCGACGCCGTAGTCGTACATCCGCTCCAGGGCTTCGTCGCCGAGGAAGTCGTCGTTGTCGACGAACATCACGAACTCGCCCTTGGAGGCGGCGATGCCGACGTTGCGGGGCTTGCCGGACCAGCCGGAGGGCTCCTGGTGGATGACGTGGACGTGCGGGTGCTCGGCGGCGAGCGCGTCGAGCCGGGCCGGGGTGCCGTCACTGGAGCCGTCGTTCACGAAGATCACTTCGTACTCGTCGCGCGGCAGCGACTGCCGCAGCACCGAGGCGATGCAGTCCTCGATATAGGGCCCAGGATTGTAGACAGGGACGACAACGCTGACCTTGACCGGCATCCGGTTTCCTAGCCCCCTGGATAAGCCGTCCGTATTCCTGGACGGCACGTACACGTGGCCGCATGCTAACCCGGTCCTGGCCTCGAATGTGTCTCACGCCTTGGTCAAGACCGGGTCGTGAAAGGTCAGCCGCACGTCAAAATGTCTGCTCAGCCGTGTGTCTTGGCGAGCAGCTCCAGGACCTCGGCCGTGCTGCCGGACTCGCCGAGCCGCGGGAAGATCCGCTCCACGCTGCCGCGGTGCGCCTCCGGGTCGGCGTCGGCCATGGCGTCCGTGGCGAGCGTCACGTGGTAGCCGTGGGCATAGGCGTCGCGGGCGGTGGACTCCACGCCGATGCTGGTGGCGATGCCGGTCAGGACGATCTGGGTGACGCCGCGGCGGCGCAGCTGGACGTCCAGGGCGGTGCCGTGGAAGGCGCTCCAGTTGTGCTTGGTGATGTGGATGTCGCCGTCGTGGCCGGAGAGTTCGTCGACGACGATGTCCCAGCCCTCCGGGAAGGCGAGACCGCGCGGCTGGCGCTCGGTGCGGCCCGGGACGGCGTCGGCGCCGTCGGCGGCGAAGGACACCCGGACCAGGACCACGGGCAGGTTCTGGGCGCGGAAGGCGTCGGCCAGCTCGACGCTGCGGGCCACGACCTCGGCTCCGGAGTACGGCTGGGTGGGCATGCCCACGATGCCCTGCTGGAGGTCGATGACGACGAGGGCGGTACGCGGGTCGAGGGTGCTCAAAGACATGGGGTGGATCAGGCCTTTCGGGGGGTTTGACGGGGTTGGGGGGTGAGCCGGGCCAGGGAACGGTCCGGCAGGGTGATCGCCAGCAGCAGTGCGGAGCCGACGAGCATGAACAGGGCCAGGCCGTGCAGCCCGCCCGTGTCGGCGCGGTGCGGGAAGAACGCCGCGGTGGCGGCGGAGGCACCCAGCGCGCCGAGGTACATGAAGGTGCGCAGCAGCCCGGCGGCGGATCCGATCTGCTCGGGGTCGGCCTGCCGGTAGAGCGCGTTCTGCGCGGCGAGGCCGAGGAGGCCCTGCGGTATGCCCAGCAGCACTCCGGTGGCGAGCAGCACCCAGACCGGGCTGTGGGCGTCGAACAGCAGCAGCGCCGCGCAGCCCGCGATCTGCAGCACGGAGCCGGTCAGCAGCTTGGCGCGGATCGCCTCGCGGCGGCCGGTGAGCGTGGCGACGACCAGCGCGGCGCCCGACAGCGGCAGCAGCACGAGTCCCGCGGTCGAGGCGCTGAGCCCGCGGCCCTCCTCCAGCCACTGCGTGTAGCCGTACAGGAAGGCGTAGGAGGTGACGTTGCCGAGGAACTGCCGTACGTAGGTGGCGATGAGCGGGCCGTTGCCGCCGAGGACGCGCAGGTCGACGAACGGGTCAGGGACGCGCAGTTCCCGGGCCGCGAAGGCGGTGGCCGCGAGAAGGGTCAGGGCCGGCAGGTACCAGCGCTCCGGCCGCGGGTCCATCAGGAAGAGCATCAGGGAGACCAGCAGGACGGCGAAGAGGGCCATGCCGGGAAGGTCCATGCGCTGGCGCCGTTCGGCGGGCTCGGCCTTCGGCAGCCACAGCACGCCCAGGACCAGACAGGCCGCCGAGAGCGGCACGTTCACGGTGAACACCAGGTGCCAGCCGCCGGCGCCGATCAGCAGCCCGCCCAGCGTCGGGCCGATCACGGCCACGGTCTGCGCGGACACGGCGAGCGCGGTGAGCACCCCGGCCGGGCTGTCCCGCCCGGTGCGTTCGGCCTCGCTCCGGGTCAGCCGCATCGCCGCCGGGAACGCCGCCGACGTGCCGAAGCCGAGCAGCACCCGGGAGGCGATCAGCATGCCCAGCGAGGGCGCCAGCGCGCCCATCAGTCCGGCGACGCCCACCAGGGCCGTGGCGGCGAGGTAGAGCCGGCGCGGCCCGTACATGTCCACCAGCCGCCCGATCACCGGCTGGCCCACGGCCGTCGCCAGGTAGAGCGCGGAGACCAGCCACACCGTCTCGGCGGGCGGGGCCCCGAAGGCGATGCCGATCGGCACCAGGGCCACGGCGATCATCGAGGAGTTGATCGGGTTCAGTACGGAACCCAGGATCATCGGCGCGATCAGCCGCCGGTCGAAGCCGTCGGGGGCGGGGCGGGTGTTCTGCGGGGCGCGTCCGGTGAGCTTCGGTATCACGGCCGCGAGAGCCGTTCCAGCAGTTCGAACGCGGTGAGCATGGTCTGGCGTTCCTCCTCGGTGTACCGCTCCTCGAAGGCGCGGGCCAGCCACTCGTCGCGCACCTGCCGGTTGCCCTCGACGCGGGCCTGCCCGGCCTCGGTGAGGGTGACCAGCTGGCGACGGCCGTCGGTGGGGTCGGGGCTGCGGCGGATCAGCCCCTGCTGGTCGAGGGCGGCCAGCGTGGTCGCCATCGACTGCGGCCGCACCCCCTCCGCGGAGGCCAGCGCGCTGGCCGTGGCGGCGCCGTGCTTGGAGACCAGGGTGAGCGCCGACTCCTGGGACGGAGTGAGGTCCGCGTCCTGGGCGACCTCCCGGATACGGCGGCGCAGTCTGCTGAACACCACGCGCAGGTCGCGCGCCGTGCGGGTCGCGGAGTCCGAGATCTGAACCATGCGGGCCACCCTAGGACCGGCAGGGAAAACTGTCCAGCTGGAACTGTTAAGTTCAAGCTGAAGATCCCGCGCGATCGTTAGGCTGGCCCCGTGCGCCTGCTCCTCACCTCCGACACGCACCTCCCGGTGCGCGCCAAGCGGCTCCCGGACCGGCTCCTCGCCGAACTCCCGCGCGCGGACGTCGTCGTCCACGCCGGCGACTGGGTCGACGAGGCCACCCTCGACCTGCTGGAGAGCCAGAGCCGCCGGCTGATCGCGGTGTACGGCAACAACGACGGCCCCGGCCTGCGCGCCCGGCTCCCCGAGGTCGCCTACGCCGACCTGGGCGGCCTGCGCTTCGGCGTGATCCACGAGACCGGTCCCGCCCAGGGCCGCGAGGCCCGCTGTGCCGCCCGCTTCCCGGACCTGGACGTCCTGGTCTTCGGGCACAGCCACATCCCCTGGGACACCACGGCCCCGGGCGGCCTGCGCCTCCTCAACCCCGGCTCGCCCACCGACCGCCGCCGCCAGCCGCACTGCACGTACCTCACCGCGACCGTCGCCGACGGCGCGTTGACGGAGGTGACCCTCCACCGGCTGCCGCCACGCCGGCCGGCGCCGTGACATCCGGCGCCTCGAACCGCGGCTCCGGGAGACCGGCGACGCCGACGCACGGGTGACCGCCGGGCGAGATCCCGCGATCTCGGCGGTGGGATCTTCTCCGTCGCCGACCCGGCCGAGGCCGTCGCGGGTGTCGAGCGCGCGGCCGGAACGAGGTGTACCTCGCCGAGGGCAGCGCCGAGATCGTCCACCAGGTCCTGCCCGAGGCGCGCGGCGCCGGGATGGCCGTCGAGGCGGTCCGCCGGCTCAGCCGCCGGGCCCTGGACGATCAGGGCCTGTACCGGCTGCGGCTGTGCCGGCCGGTCGCCCCACCCGGCCTCCTGTCCAAGGAGCAGACCGGTCCGAGGAGTACGCCGGTGCCGGAGGGCGACCCAGGACCCGTCAGGGTGCGATCCCGACCCCGTCGATCCTGCTCCACCGCTTCTCCTGCGCCGCCGTCATGGCGGGCCACCGCAGTCCGCCCGGCCGCGGGCGGACCCGGGAGGCGTAGGAGGCCGGGCGGAAGTCCGGGTCGTAGAAGCAGCCGGTGGCGTAGACCCGGTCGAACGCGGCGCACGATCCCGCGATCGTCCCGGGCGTCGGCTTCCAGCCCGTGCGCACCCAACCGTCCAGCGCCGCGATCGAGTTGGCGTACTCGGCGTCGCTGAGCGCACTGTGCTCGGACTCGTGGGTGAACGTCTGCACGAGGTAGTGGTCCCGGTGCGCGCCGCGCAGGGTGGCCCGGTACGCCGCCTCGTGCTCCACGAACGCCGTCGGATCGTCGATCGCGTGCATCGTGAGCACCGGGATCGACACCTTGCCGGTGAGATCGCTGTCGTAGGACAGGTCGCGTACCGCCGTCGGATCGGCGGTGAACCGCTCGACCCCGGCGTTGAGCGCCTTGTCGTCGTGCGACCCCGAGTAGCGGACGCCCCGGTTGGAGAACGGATTCCGGCCGCCGAGCCGGTCGCGCACGATGTCCCGGAACGTGAAGACCGCGAACCGCAGATGCGACTCCAGGGTGCGCTCGGGAACGCCGGTGACGGCGAGGATGTCGTCGAGGTTGCGCTGCTGGAGGGCGGTGCGTTCCTGTGGGGCCGAGGCGAAGCCGGTGCACTCCTGGAGCCGGGCGCGCAGTCCGGCCGTCGTCAGCGTCGAGTCCGCGCGCAGCCCCTGCCACAGCGGGTACTGGGGTTCGGTGGGCCGTGGCATGTTGTGGCAGTAGTACTGGTAGACGACGCGGAGGTCGACGCGGTAGTCGTAACCCCGGGACCCGCCGCCGAGGACACCGCTGGTGAGCAGCGCCCCGTCGTACGGTCCGCCCCGCCTGCCGTACACCTCGACGACCTTGGCGGCGACGTCTCCGCCCCAGGACTGGCCGTGCACATACGTCCGCCGCGGCTTCCCGAAGTTCTCGACGAACAGCCGGCGCACGTTCTCGGTGTCCTCGGCGGCCATGCGGGTGCCGTAGCCGCCCCTGCGGTAGGACGAACCCGCCCAGGCGTACCCCTCCTTCACCATCACCGACCAGCGGGCCAGGTCGTCGACGCTGCGCGCCGGGTCCGAGCCGGTGCCGAGGTCGGGGCCGCCGTGGGCGTGCACGACCAGGGAGCCGTTCCAGTGCTCGGGGACGGCGATGGCGTAGTAGGCGCCGTGGGCGTCCTGGCCGGTGTAACAGGTGGCCTTGCCGTCGAGTTCCGTCGGGCACGAGACGGCGGCCGGCGGTGCTGTCGCCGCCTGTGCGGGAGGGGCGCCGGCGAAGGCGGCGGTGAGGGCCGCCGCCAGCGAGGCGAGAAGTCCGGTACGCCGGGGGCTCGTCCGGCGGGTCCGTGCGGGTGTTCTCGACCTGTCCAAGGCGCGGCTACCTGTCCTCGTCGGCGCTCCTTCGCGCCGCCCGCGGCGATGCTAGGGAGCGGGCCGGGACCGGAACCATGGCTCGGGCGTTGTGTTCATAGTGTTCGACGGACGGGACACGTCATCGGTGTCCGACGCGCCTGCCGGCGCCGCCGGCGTCGCCGGCGCAGGCGCACCGCCGCCACCGTGAGCACGGCGATCACGGCAGCCGGCGCGGCGGCCCGTTTGGCCACCGGTACCCCGGCCGTACGCAGCAGGTCGAGCGGCTGTGCCGGTACGGCCTCCCCGACCTCCTCGCCCATCGGCTCCGGCTCCACGCCGGGGCCGGGCGGCCGTTCGGCCAGCCGTTCCGCCAGGCATGCCGCGAACTGCCCCACCAGCCGGTCGCCCACCTCCGACAGCACCCCGCGCCCGAACTGCGCCGGACGTCCCGTCACCGTCAGGTCGGTGTGCACCGACACCGCCGTACCGCCGGCGTGTTCGGTGAGCGTGCCGGTGACCGTGGCCCTGGCCGTGCCCTGCCCCCGGGTCTCCCGGCCGGCCGCCGCCAGCACCATCCGGTGAGCCGTCTCGTCCTGTTCCTCGAAGACCGCGGTGCCCCGGTAGGTCACGCCGACCGGGCCGACCTTGACCTTCACCGAGCCGGTGACGGTCCTGCCGTCGTAGTCCTCCACGACCGCGCCGGGCAGGCAGGGCGCTACCCGTTCGATGTCGAGGAGCGCGTGCCAGGCGTCCTCGACCGGGACGGGGACGGTGAACTCGTGGTGCAGTTCCATGACTCACTCCTCCTGGCGGTCAGTGCACGGCGGCCGTGTGGATGGCCCCGGTGGTCGTCGTCAGCGGCGCACCGCTGCCGCCCCAGCGCAGGGCGACGATCTCGGCGGCGACGGACACGGCGACCTCCTCGGGTGTACGGGCGCCCAGATCGAGGCCGAGCGGCGAGCGCAGCCGGGACAGCTCGGCCTCGGCGAGCCCGGCCTCGGACAGCCGGGCACGCCGCTCCTCGTGGGTCCTGCGGCTGCCCATCGCCCCGATGTAGGCGGCCGGCCGACGCAACGCCTCCTCCAGCAGCGGCACATCGAACTTCGGGTCGTGGGTGAGGACACAGATCACCGTGCGGTCGTCGGTCGCGGTGCCGCGCAGATAGCGGTGCGGCCAGTCCACGACCACCTCGACGGCGGCCGGGAACCGCTTGGGCGTGGCGAAGACCGGGCGGGCGTCGCAGACGGTGACCCGGTAGCCGAGGAAGTCACCGACGCGGGCCACCGCCGCCGCGTAGTCGATCGCGCCGAACACCAGCATCCGCGGCGGCGGCGCGAACGACTCCAGGAACACCGTCACCGCGTCCTCGCGGCGCTCCCCGTGCGGGCCGTAGTGCCGCAGGACCGAGGCGCCGAGCGCGAGTTCACCGCGTGCGTCCGCGGTGACCGCGACATCGAGGCCGGTCGCGCCGAGCGTGCCCGCCGCCCGGCCGGGCCAGACGGTGAGCGTGGCACCGCGCGGCGCCGGTCCGTCCACCACCGTGGCCACGGTCACCGGCTCGCCCGCGGCGACCGACGCGGCGACCGCCCCGAACGCCGGGTCCGACGCGGCGGTCACCGGCCGCACCAGTACGGTGATCTCACCGCCGCAGGTCAGCCCCACCGCGAACGCGTCCTCGTCGCTGTACCCGAAGGTCTGCAGCCGCGGCTCGCCGCTCGCCACGACCTCCTGTGCCAGGTCGAACACGGCACCCTCCACACAGCCCCCGGAGACGCTGCCCACCACCTCGCCGTCCGGCCCCACCGCCATGGCCGCGCCGGGCCCGCGCGGCGCGCTGCGGCTGATCTCGACCACGGTGGCCAGCCCGAACGGCATCCCGGCCGCGTGCCAGTCGGCCAGCGCCGGCAGAATCTCACGCACGATCCGCTCCTCTCGCCGCCCGCGCCCCGCGCACCACGGCCGCCAACTGCTCCAGCGCCGCCAGGCTGTGCCCCTCGACGAAGGCGTCGACGCTGGGCAGTGCCGCCGCCATCCCGGCCGCCAGCGGCGCGTAACCGGGCCGTGCCTTACGGGGGTTCGCCCACACCACCTGGTGGGCCAGGCCGTGCAGCCGGCGCATCTGCTGTCCGAGCAGCTCGGGATCGCCGCGCTCCCAGCCGTCCGAGAGCAGTACGACGATCGCGCCGCGTGCCATCCCGCGCTGCCCCCACCGGTTCAGGAACTCCCGCAGCAACTCGCCGAGCCGGGTGCCGCCGCGCCAGTCGGGCACCGCCGCCGCGACGGCCGCCATCGCCAGGTCGGGGTCCCGGTGCGAGAGTTCACGGGTCACCCGGGTCAGCCGGGTGCCGACGGTGAACACCTCCGTACGGCCTGCGCGCGCCGCCGCGTGCGCGAACCGCAGCAGCGCGTCGGCGTACGGCCCCATCGAACCGCTCACGTCGACGAGCAGCACCACCCGGCGGGGCCGCACCACGCGCGCGTGCCGCCGCAGCAGGGCGGGCTCTCCACCGCGCCGCAGCAACTCCCGTACCGTACGGCGCGGATCGACCTGCCCGCGCCGGGCGGGCCGCCGCCGCGCCGAGCGCCGGGTCTGCCCCTCCAGCGTGAACACGGTCAGCAGCCGCCGCAGTTGGGCCCGCTCGGCGGCGTCCAGTTCGGTGACGTCGCGGTGCCGCAGCACCTCGGCGGAGCTGGCGAGGGCGGCGGTCGGCGGCCCCGACGGCTCGCCCGCGTCGCCGGCCCGGGGAGCCGCGGCCGCCTCCCGGGCGACGAGCCGCAGCCGGGGCGGGGTTGCGGTGCGCACGGACTGTGCGGCGGGGGCGCCGGTGGGTCCGAAGTAGGCGGCGAACACCCGGTCGTAGCGCTCCAGGTCGTCGTGGCCGCCGCACAGTGTCGCCCGCCCCGCCCAGTACACGTCCGAGCGCATCTGTGGCCGCAGGGCGGCCACCGCGCGCAGGAACGCGTACCCGCGCTCTGCGCTCGCGTCCACGCCGGCCGCCCGCAACGCCCTCACGAAGCCGAGCAGTACGGCGTCCGCCGGCAGCCCGGCCGGTCTCGGTACCGTCGTGTCCATCCCACCTCACCTGCCCCGGGCCGCGAGGACCGCCGCGAGATCCAGCCCCCGTGCCCGTTCCGTGTCCTCCCGGTACTTCAGCACCGAACCCAGGGTCTGCACCGCCAGTTCCGTGTCCACCTCGCTCGCCCCCAGTGCGTCCAGCGCCTCCGCCCAGTCCAGCGTCTCGGCCACACCCGGCGGTTTGACCAGGTCGGCGCCGCGCAGCGCCTGCACCAGCGCCGTGACCTGCTCGGCCAGCCGCGCCGACACCCGCGGCAACCGGCGGCGCACGATGGCGAGTTCACGGGCGAAGGAGGGATGGTCGAACCAGTGGTACAGGCACCGCCGTTTCAACGCGTCGTGCACCTCCCGGGTCCGGTTCGAGGTCAGCACGACCACCGGTGGTTCCTCGGCCCGCAGCGTGCCGAGCTCGGGGATCGTCACGGAGTACTCGGACAGCAGCTCCAGCAGGAACGCCTCGAACTCGTCGTCGGCCCGGTCGATCTCGTCGACCAGCAGGACCGACGGACGCGTCTGCAGGGCCAGCAGCAGCGGCCGGGCGATCAGGAACCGCCGGTCGTACAGCTCGCTCTCCAGACGGTCCGCGTCGCTGACCCCGGCGGCCTCGGCGGCCCGCAGATGCAGCAGCTGCCGGGGGAAGTCCCAGTCGTACAGGGCCTGCGAGGCGTCGATGCCCTCATGGCACTGCAGCCGGATCAGCGGCGCGCCGAGCCCCTCGGCCAGGGCGGACGCGAGCGCGGTCTTGCCCACGCCCGCGTCGCCCTCGCAGAACAGCGGCCGGTGCAGCCTCAGTGCCAGGAAGCAGGTGACGGCCAGCCCTTCGTCGACGAGATACCCCGTCTCCTCCAGACAGGCCCGCACCTGCTCCGGGTCGTCCTTCCCGGTGATCGGCGCTCACCCCATTCCGCCGGCGGTCAGCACCGCCCGCCGGGTCAGCACCCGTGCGAGGTGCTCCCGGTACTCGGGCGAGGCCGACAGATCCTGTGCCGGGCGGGTGCTCTCGGCCGCGGCCGCGGCGGCCCGCGCCACGGCCTCCGGGCCGTCGGCGCCGGACAGCGCGGCCTCGGCCGCCGTGGCCCGCAGCGGCGTCGAGCCCATGTTGGTGAGTCCGACACGGGCCTCGGCGATGTGCCCGTCGTCGCGCCGGACCAGCGCGGCGACCGCGACGATGGCCCAGGACTGGGCGACCGCGTGGAACTTCTCGTAGTGGAAGCCCCAGCCGTCCGTCTTCGGGATGCGCACCTCCACCAGCAGTTCGTCGGGCGCCAGGGCCGACTGGAGGTAGTCCACGAAGAACTCCCGGGCCGGGACGGTGCGCCGCCCGCCCGGTCCGGCGACGACCAGTGCGGCGTCGAGGGCCAGGGCGACGGCGGGCAGGTCCCCGGCCGGGTCGGCGTGCGCCAGGGAGCCGCCGAGGGTACCGCGGTGCCGTACGGCGGGGTCGGCGACGGTCGCCGTCGCCTCCGCCAGCAGCCCGGCGTGCCGGCGCACCAGGGGATCGTGGACGACGTCGTGGTGCGTGGTGAGCGCGCCGATGGCGAGGGTGTCGCCGTCCTCGCGGACCCCGCGCAGCCCGGGGATCCGGCCGACGTCCACGACCAGCTCCGGGAAGGCGAGCCGCAGGCGCAGCAGCGGCAGCAGGCTCTGCCCGCCGGCCAGCACCTTCGCCTCCTCGCCCGCGTCGGCGAGCGCGCGTACCGCCTCGTCGACGCTGGTCGGGCGGGTGTACTCGAACGCGGGGGGAATCATGGGGAACCCTCCTCGTACTGGCCGAGGTCGCCGGACCGGGCGGCCTGCCCGGACTGACCGGACTGCGCCGGACCGGTCCCGCCGGCCTCCTCGCCCGCACCGCTGCGGCCGGCGCGGGCGGCCCGGAGGGCCTGCCACACCCGGTGCGGCGAGCACGGCATCCGTACGTCCGTCACGCCCAGCGGCCGCAGCGCGTCCACCACGGCGTTGACCACGGCGGGCGTCGACGCGATCGTCCCGGCCTCGCCGACTCCCTTGACCCCCATGGAGTTCGAGGCCGCCGGGGTCTCCGTCCGGTCGGTGACGAAGTCCGGCAGATCCGCCGCCGACGGCACCAGGTAGTCGGCCATGGTCCCGGAGACGAGGTTGCCGTCGTCGTCGTAGACGGCCTCCTCGTACAGCGCCTGCGCGATGCCCTGGGCGAGACCGCCGTGCACCTGGCCCTCGACGATCATCGGGTTGACGACCCGGCCGACGTCGTCGACGCAGACGTACGACCTGATCCGGGTCTGCCCGGTCTCCGTGTCGACCTCGACCGCGCACAGGTGGGTGCCGTGCGGGTAGGAGAAGTTCTCCGGGTCGACCACGGTCTCGGCGTTGATGGTCGGTTCGACGCCGTCGGGCAGGTCGTGCGAGGTGAACGTCTCGAAGGCGACCTCCTGGATGGTCTTGCGCGCCTCCGGGGAGCCCTTCACGGAGAACACGCCGTCGGTGAACTCCAGGTCCTGCTCGCTCGCCTCCAGCAGGTGGGCGGCGACCTTCCGGGCCTTGTCGACCACCTTCGCGGCCGCCCGGTGCACCGCCTCGCCGCCCACGGACAGCGACCGTGAGCCGTAGGTGTCCATGCCCTGCGGGGCCGACCTGGTGTCGCCGTGCACCACCTCGACGTCCTCGAACGGCACCCCGAGCACGTCGGCCGCGATCTGGCTCCAGCAGGTCTCGTGGCCCTGCCCGTGCGGGCTGGTGCCGGTGACGACCTCGACCTTGCCGGTGGGCAGCATCCGGATGCTCGCCGCCTCCCAGCCGCCGGCCGCGTACCGGAGGTCGCGCAGCACCCGGCTCGGGGCCAGCCCGCACATCTCGGTGTACGTCGACACCCCGATGCCGAGGCGCACCGGGTCGCCGCGCCCGGCGCGCTCACGCTGCTCGGCGCGCAGGCCGTCGTATCCGAACAGGGCGAGGGCCTTCTCGGTGGCGGCCTCGTAGTTGCCGCTGTCGTAGGTCAGCCCGGCGATCGAGGTGTACGGGAACTCCTCGTGCCGGATCCAGTTCCGGCGCCGCAACTCCACGGGATCCAGGCCCAGTTCGGCCGCCAGCTCGGTCATGATCCGCTCGATGGCGTAGGTCGCCTCGGGGCGTCCGGCACCGCGGTAGGCGTCGGTGGGGGTACGGGTGGTGAAGACGCCGGTGCAATGGAACTCGTAGGCGTCCATCTTGTAGATCGCCGGGTACATGAAGGCGCCGAGGATCGGGATGCCCGGGGTGACCAGCATCAGGTAGGCGCCCATGTCGGCGATCAGGTCCACCTTCAGGCCGAGCAGCCTGCCCGCACGGGTGGCGGCCACCTCGATGTCCTGGATCATGCCGCGGCCGTGGTGGGTGGCCAGGTAGCCCTCGGAGCGGGACTCGGTCCACTTGACCGGGCGGCCGAGCTTGCGCGCGATCGCGAGCGCCAGGGCCTCCTCGCCGTACACCTGGAGCTTGGAGCCGAAGCCGCCGCCCACGTCCGGCGCGATCACCCGGAGCTTCTGTTCGGGGATCCCGGTGACCACGGCCAGCATGATCCGCAGGATGTGCGGGATCTGGGTCGCCGAGTAGACCGTGTACTCGCCGGAGGCGGCGATCGGGGTGACGACGACCGCGCGCGGCTCCATGGCGTTGGGGATCAGCCGCTGCTGGTGGTAGCGGCGCTTGAGGACCACCTCGGCACGCTGCCGCACGGCGTCGTAGCTCTCGCCGGTGGCCAGCGGCCAGGTGTAGCAGCGGTTGGTGCCCTTGTCGGCGTGGACCAGCGGGGCGTCCTCCGCCAGCGCGGCCTCCAGGTCGAGGACCGGGGGCAGCGGGTCGTAGTCGACCTCGATCGCCTCCAGCGCGTCGGCCGCCGCGTACCGGTCGCGGGCGACGACCACGGCCACCGGGTCACCCGCGTAGCGCACCTCGTCGACGGCGATCGGCGGGTGGTCGGGGAGCACGATGTCCTCGGTCACCGGCCAGGCGCAGGGCAGCGAGCCCAGCCCCTCGGCGAGGTCGGCGCCGGCGAACGCGGCGATCACACCGGGGCGTTCGCGGGCGGGAGAGACGTCGACGCGGGTGAGGCGGGCGTGGGCCATCGGGCTGCGCAGGATGGCCAGGTGGAGCAGTCCGGCGACCTGGATGTTGTCGGTCCAGTTGGTCTGGCCGGTGATCAGCCGGGCGTCCTCCTTGCGCAGCCGGGCGCGGCCGACCTCGTGTTCGACGGTCTGACCGGTCATGCCGTGGCCTCCTCGGATACCGGTTGCCCGGCGGCGGCGAGCACCGCGCGGACGATGTTCTGGTAGCCGGTGCACCGGCACAGATTGCCCTCCAGTGCCTGGCGGACCTCGTCGGAGGTGGGGTGCGGGTTCTCGCTCAGCAGATCGCGGGCCGCCATGATCATCCCGGGGGTGCAGTAGCCGCACTGCAGCCCGTGCCGCTCGTGGAACGCGTGCTGAAGCGTCGTCCACTCCCCGTCCCTGGCCAGCCCCTGCACGGTGGTCACCGTGCCGCCGTCCGCCTGGACGGCCAGGACGGAGCAGCTCTTCACGGTGGCTCCGTCCAGGTCGACCGTGCAGGCGCCGCAGTTCGAGGTGTCGCAGCCGATCGGGGTGCCGGTCAGGCCGAGACGGTCGCGCAGGTAGTGGGCGAGCAGCAGACGGGGTTCCACCTCGTCCTCGTAGGGCGTGCCGTCCACGTTCACCTTGATGTGGGTCATGTGCCCTCCAGACCGCTCAGGCCGTGCGTCAGGAGCGAGGGAGAAAATGGCGCAAATGCCTCAGAAGGATGTGATGTAGATCACTCTATGACCGGGTCCTGGAGGCGGCGAGCGCTACGGCGGGGATTTGGTTGAGCGTTAATCCATTGCCGTCGGGTGCGGCGCCCTGCTGCACTTCCCTCTGACCTGATGACCCGACGGCTCGCCGAGAGGACCACCGATGCGCACTGCGTGCATGTCCGCCCAGGAAGGAATCCCACCCATGCCGAAGGACATCACACCCAGTGCATCTGCTCAATCTCGGAATTCTCGCGCATGTCGACGCGGGTAAGACCAGTCTGACCGAACGGCTGCTGCACGCGGCCGGGGTCATCGACGAGGTCGGCAGTGTCGACGACGGCAGCACCCGGACCGACACCCTCGCCCTGGAGCGGCAGCGCGGTATCACCATCAAGTCCGCGGTCGTGTCGTTCCCCCTCGACGGGGTGACCGTCAACCTCATCGACACACCGGGCCACCCGGACTTCATCGCCGAGGTGGAACGCGTCCTCGGGGTGCTGGACGGCGCAGTCCTGGTCGTCTCGGCCGTGGAGGGCGTCCAGGCGCAGACCCGCGTGCTGATGCGGACCCTGCGGCGGCTGCGCATCCCCACGCTGATCTTCGTCAACAAGATCGACCGGCGCGGCGCCCGGCACGAGGCCGTACTCGCCCAGCTCGCCCGCAGGCTCGCCGTCCCGCTCGTCCCGATGGGGCGGCCGGTCGCTCTCGGCACCCGCGCCGCCCGC
This sequence comes from Streptomyces sp. NPDC048417, assembly GCF_040651615.1. Lineage (NCBI taxonomy): Bacteria > Bacillati > Actinomycetota > Actinomycetes > Kitasatosporales > Streptomycetaceae > Streptomyces > Streptomyces sp. NPDC048417. The sequence continues at coordinate 72,897 of NZ_JBEZKI010000006.1, forward strand.
TTCGAGCCCGGCCTCGGCCCGGGTGCGGCGGATGTGCTCGCCGACCACGACGACGCGCTGCTCGCCGCCTACCTGGACGGCGAGGTCCCCGACGGCCGGCTGCTCGCCGCGCTCGCCGACCAGACCCGGCGGACCCTGGTCCACCCGGTCTACTTCGGCTCCGCCGTCACGGGATCCGGGGTACCCGACCTGATCGCGGGCGTCGAACGGCTGCTCCCCGCCGCCGACGGCGACCCGGCCGGACCGCTGTCGGCCTCGGTCTTCAAGGTCGAACGCGGCCCGGCGGGCGAGAAGATCGCCTATGCGCGCATCTTCTCCGGCGTCCTGCGGGTCCGCGACCGGATCCCCTTCGGGGACGGCGCCCGTGAGGCGACGGAGAGCCAGGGGGTGCCCGAGGGGCGGGTCACCGCGCTGAGCGTTGCCGAGCGGGGTGTGGAGCTGCGGCAGGACAGCGCCGGTGCCGGGCGCATCGTCAAGGTGTGGGGGCTCGGAGGCATCCGCATCGGCGATGCGCTCGGCGTGCCCGGACGGGGGTACGAGCACCACTTCGCGCCCCCGACCCTGGAGACCGTCGTCGCCCCCGGACCGGCCACCGACCGCCGCGCCCTGCACATCGCGCTGACCCAGCTCGCCGAGCAGGACCCGCTGATCGACGTCCGGCACGACGAGGTGCGGCAGGAGACCTCCGTCTCCCTCTACGGCGAGGTGCAGAAGGAGGTCGTCCAGGCGACCCTCGCCGACGAGTACGGCCTCGACGTCACCTTCCGGGAGACGACCACCATCTGCGTCGAACGCGTCACCGGCATCGGAGCCGCCGTCGAGTTCAACAAGAAGGACGGCAACCCCTTCCTGGCGACGGTCGGCCTGCGGGTGGAGCCGGCCCCGCCCGGTACCGGCTTCGGCTTCCGACTGGAGGTGGAGCTCGGCTCGATGCCGTACGCCTTCTTCAAGGCCGTCGAGGACACCGTGCGCGAAACCCTCGGGCAGGGGCTGCACGGCTGGCGGATCCCCGACTGCACGGTCACCATGACCCACTCCGGTTACTCGCCCCGGCAGAGCCATGCCCACCAGGGTTTCGACAAGAGCATGTCGAGCACCGGCGCCGACTTCCGCGGACTGACCCCGCTGGTGCTGACCGAGGCGCTGCGGCGGGCCGGTACCCGGGTGCACGAGCCGATGCACCGGTTCCGGCTGGAGGCCCCGGCGGACACCCTGGGCGCGCTGCTGCCGGTGCTCACCCGGCTCGGCGCGCTGCCCCGGCAGACCGGGACGCAGGGGTCGCTCTGCCTTCTGGAGGGTGCGGTGCCCGCCGGCCGGGTGCACCGGCTGGAGCAGCTGCTGCCGGGGCTGACCCGGGGCGAGGGCGAGCTGGAGAGCGCGTTCGACCACTACGCGCCCGCCTCGCACGGAACGGTCCCCGAACGCGCACGGACCGATCACAATCCGCTCAGCCGGAAGGAGTACCTGTTGAACGTGACGGGTCGGGTCAGCGGTTGAGCCACAAGTGCCGGGCAGGTATTCAACTTACTCATGAGTCAGAAGTATTGACGGTGTCCGGAAACCACCAGACTGTAGTGGACATGACTACTATCCGGGCGCGTTTGATCGTTGTCCTGGTTGTCCTCTGTGGATTCCTCGCGGTGGCGGGCGCCCCGTCCGCCACCGCGGCCACCCCGTCCGACTCCCTATGGTTCGACGGCACCTCGCTCACCGTGCAGAACGGCCGTTTCGTCGACGGCCAGGGCCGTGAGGTGGTGCTGCGCGGCTACAACGTCTCCGGCGAGACCAAGCTGGAGGAGAACAGCGGCCTGCCGTTCGCCTCCGTCGCCGACGCGAAGAAGTCCGCCACCGCACTGCGTGCCCTCGGCGGCGGCAACGCCGTGCGCTTCCTGCTCTCCTGGGCGCACGCCGAACCCGCCAAAGGCCAGGTGGACACTGCCTACCTGGCCGCCGTCACCGCGCAGATGCAGGCGTTCCTCGACGCCGGCATCCGCGTCTTCCCCGACTTCCACCAGGACCTGTACTCCCGCTACCTGTTCAACTCGGGCAGCTGGTACACGGGCGACGGCGCCCCCGAGTGGGCCGTGGCGCTGGGCGACTACCCGGCCGAGTCCTGTGGCATCTGCCTGTTCTGGGGCCAGAACATCACCCAGAACGCGGCCGTCCAGGAGGGCCAGTACGACTTCTGGCACAACAACTACGGCCTCCAGGACGCGTTCCTGGCCACCGCCCAGACCACCATGACCTACCTGGCCCAGCATCTGACGTCCGACCAGTTCGCCGGCGTCGTCGGTTTCGACCCCTACAACGAGCCGTACGCCGGCTCCTACGACTCCGGCCAGACCTCCCGCACCTGGGAGCAGAACCTGCTGTGGCCCTTCTACCAGAAGTTCCGGGCCCGGATGGACGCGGCCGGCTGGAGCGCCAAGCCCGCCCTGGTCGAGCCCAACCTCTTCTGGAACGCCAACATCGACACCCAGAAACAGGAGGGCGGCCTGCTGGACGCGGGCACGCTCGGCTCCCGCTATGTGTTCAACACCCACTTCTACGATCAGAAGGCGATCTCCGGCATCCTGATGTGGGGCAACGCCTCCGACGGGCAGTACAAGACCGACTTCGGCACCGTCCGTGACCGCGCCTCGGCCGCCGGAACCACGGCGATCGTCAGCGAGTTCGGGCATCCGCTGTCGGGTACGACCGCGGGCAAGGCGCCGACCGTCGACAAGGCCATGTACCAGGCCCTCGACTCCCGCCTGGCCGGGTCCACCTGGTGGTCCACCCCGGCGTCCTCCGGCCCGGTGCTCTCCGGCACCCAGTGGCAGTGGGACATCTACAACGGCCGCCATCACGAGGTGATGAACGACAACCCCGACAAGGTCCTCACCTCCGGTGACGCCTGGAACGACGAGGATCTCTCGGCCGTCGCCATGACCGACTCCGGCACGGTGACCCTCCGTCAGGACGCCAGGCTCCTCGACCGGATCTACCCGGGCGCCACCTCCGGCTCCACCCTCGCCTTCACCTACGAGGACCGCTCCCGGGACGGCTCCACCACCCTGACCTGGAACCCGGTGCCCAGTTCGCTGCCGAACGTGGCCGCGCTGGTCGGCTCCGGCCAGTACGCCGTCCAGGTCTGGCGCTCCGGCAGTGCCACCGCGCCCACCGAACTCCACCTCCCGGCGTCCTTCTCGACGGCGTCCACCACGGTCGTCTCCGACCTGGGAACCGTCTACGCACCCCCGTCGTACACGTCCTCGACTCCGGTCGGCGTGGCGGCCGAACCGGGTGGCACGGGCAGCCGCCGACTGCTGCTCAGCGACTCGGACTCCGGCGTACTGCACTTCGCGCTGGTGACGAACGGGGCGACCTCGCCCGGTTCCACCCTGCTGAACGCGGCCAAGTCCGAGCTGGCCGCCTGGGTGGCGGCGAAGTTCTGAGTCATGCCCAGGCCTCCGGGTGCGATGCGGGCCCGGAGGCCTCAGGTGCGACACAGCCGCGTTCACGGAGGGCTTACCGGAAAGCAAGAAGGGGGCGGTTCGCCGAACAAGAGGCGTACACGACAAAATTGGTCATCGGGCGGATGACAGAGGGGGCAATCTTGCCGGGCAGGCTCAAGGCACCGACGGGACGCTACGGCGGCCGGTCCGCCGAGGAACGCAAGGCCGAGCGGCGTCGGCGCTTCCTGGACGCGGCGCTCCAGCTCTTCGGCGACGCACCGGGATACCGCGCCACGACCGTCGCCGCGCTCAGCCAGGCGGCCGGCCTGTCGACCCGGCAGTTCTACGAGGAGTTCCACGCGCTGGAGGACGTGCTCGCCGCGCTGCACCTGGAGGTCAACGGGTGGGCCGAGGCGGCGGTGCGGGACGCGTTCCCGGAGGCGAAGCCGCGGCCGCTGGTGGAGCGGGTGACGGTGCTCTTCCGGGCGTACGCCCGTGACGTCACCTCGGACCCGCGCCGTATCCGGGTCGCCTTCGTCGAGATCATCGGCGTCAGTCCGCGGCTGGAGGAGCAGCGCCTCGCACGGCGGGCGCGGTGGGTGGAGCTGATATGCGGCGAGGCGAACGCGGCGGTGGCGCGCGGTGATGCGGCGCCGCGGGACTACCGGCTGGCGGCGACGGCCTTCATCGGCAGCGTGAACGGGTTGCTGCACGACTGGAGTGCCGGGTGGGTGGACGCGACGCTGGATGACGTTGTGGAGGAACTGGTGCGGTTGCTGGTGGGGATGTTGCGGCCGGAGGACTGGACGTCCGGCGGCGCCCGGTAGCCGGTCGAGGGCGGGTGCGCGCGCGGTCGACATGAGGTGAACGGCCCGTGGCGCACGGCGAGTTCACCCCTGTCACATCCGTTGACTTCACCCTCCACCGGCTCTACGGTCGGCGCGACATGTTCGGAAGGTCGATCTCTGTCCGTGATTTCGAACATGACGGAGTCGTAGACCCTCGTGCACCCCCGTGAGGAGCCGCATGTATCCCCCGCCCCGTTCGACCGGCAGCGGTCTCGTACGTCACCTGTGGGCCACCGCCGTACGCGCCCTCGCCCTGGCCCTGACGGCTGCCGCCGCGCTCCTCTTCGCCGCCCCCGGACCGGCCCAGGCGGCGACGACCCGGCAGATCTCCGTGCCCACCGCCCCGATGGGCTGGGCCTCCTGGAACAGCTTCGCCGCGAAGATCGACTACGACGTCATCAAGCAGCAGGTCGACGCGTTCGTCGCGGCCGGACTGCCGGCCGCCGGATACCAGTACATCAACATCGACGAGGGCTGGTGGCAGGGCACCCGGGACAGCGCCGGCAACATCACCGTCGACACCGGTGAGTGGCCCGGCGGGATGAGCGCCATCGCCGACTACATCCACAGCAAGGGCCTGAAGGCCGGCATCTACACCGACGCGGGCTACAACGGCTGCGGCTACTACTACCCGACCGGCCGCCCCGCCGCCGCGAACACCGGCAGCGAGGGCCACTACGACCAGGACATGCTCCAGTTCTCCGAGTGGGGCTTCGACTTCGTGAAGGTCGACTGGTGCGGTGGCGACGCCGAGGGCCTGGACGCGGCGACCGCCTACAAGTCGCTGAGCTCGGCGGTCACCAAGGCCACCGCCGCCACCGGCCGCCCGCTCACCCTGTCGATCTGCAACTGGGGCTACCAGAACCCGTGGAACTGGGCACCGGGCGTCGGCACCATGTGGCGGACCAGCACCGACATCTACTACTACGGCGGCACGGCGTCGCAGGCGAGCGTGCTGTCCAACTTCGACCAGACGCTGCACCCGGCGGCCCAGCACACCGGCTACTACAACGACCCCGACATGCTGACGGTCGGCATGACCGGCCTCACGGCGGCCCAGAACCGCACCCACATGGCCCTCTGGGCGATCTCCGGCGCCCCGCTGCTGGCCGGCAACGACCTCACCACGATGACCAGTGAGACGGCCGCCATCCTCAAGAACTCCGACGTCGTCGCCGTCGACCAGGACCCGCGCGGCCTGCAGGGCGTCAAGGTCGCCGAGGACACCACCGGCCTCCAGGTCTACGGCAAGGTCCTCTCCGGCACCGGCAACCGGGCGGTCGTGCTGCTCAACCGCACCTCGTCCGCCGCGAACATCACCGCCCGCTGGTCCGACCTCGGCCTGACCGGCGCCTCCGCGACGGTCCGCGACCTGTGGGCGCAGTCGAACCTCGGTTCGTACGCCACGAGTTACACGGCCAGCGTCCCGGCCGGCGGCTCGGTGATGCTGAAGGTGAGCGGCGGCACCGAGGCGTCGAGTACGAGTTACAGCGCGTCCTCCACCGGCAAGTACACCGGCGTCAGCGCCGCGAGCACCGGCCTGGACGTGGCCGACGTCGCCTACACCAACACCGGCTCCACCGCCGTCACCGGCACCCTCCAGGTCAACGGCCAGACCGCCACCACGGTCTCCTTCCCGCCGACCGGGTCCTCGCAGGGCACCGTGTCCGTGCAGGTCGACCTGAGCAAGGGATCGAGCAACTCGCTGACCTTCACCGGGAGTTCGCTTCCGACACTCGGTTCGATCGCGGTGAGCCCGATCCCCGGAACCAACGGCACGCTCCTCGTGGGCAAGGCGTCCAGCCGCTGTGCCGACGTCTACAACAACACCATCACCAACGGCACCCAGGCCGAGATCTGGGACTGCAACGGCGGCCAGAACCAGGCCTGGACGTACACCTCCCGCAAGGAGCTGGTGGTGTACGGCAACAAGTGCCTGGACGCGTACAACCAGGGCACCACCAACGGCACCAAGGTCGTGATCTGGGACTGCAACGGGCAGAACAACCAGAAGTGGAACGTCAACTCGGACGGGACGATCACGAACGTCAACGCCGGGTTGTGCCTGGACGCGTACAACGCGGCGACCAGTAACGGGACGTCGCTGGTGCTGTGGGCCTGCACTGGGGGGACCAACCAGCAGTGGAGCCAGAGTTGAGCCGGTAGTTCGTCGGGCGCGGGTGGACTGTGGCTGGTCGCGCACACGCGGCGGTAGCCGCATGTCAGACACAGCCCCGCGCCCCTTCGGGCGCTATGCGGACAGCGTCAGCAGAGTTGTCGCCGTCAGCAGGGCGCAGGTCAGCAGGAAGCAGGCCAGGAGGCGTTGGCGCAGGGACTGATATCTCGTCTCGTACTCACGCCTCAGCTGCTCGCCGCGTTCTGTCGTGCGGAGCCAGGACGATCGCGTCAGTTCCAGGTACTCGGTCTCGTAATGTCGCTCAAGGTCGGCCCGTTGGGTATCCGTGAGCCAGCCGACGCGGTCTGCGAGCCGTGCCGCCGCCCTCCGGCCCTCTTCGCGAGTCGCCGCCAGCAGCAGGTGCCCCTCGATCTGGCCGATCAGCGCCCGTTCCTCCTCCCGCGCGGTCATCGCGTGCTCAACTCCCTTTCCTTCAGCGGCTCCCCGGGATGATGCAGGTCGAACGCCGGTGACTCGCTCCGTATCTGGGGGAGTGACACGAAGTTGTGGCGCGGGGGAGGGCACGACGTCGCCCACTCCAGGGAACGCCCGTACCCCCACGGGTCGTCCACCTCGACCTTCTCGCCGTACTTCGCCGTCTTCCACACGTTGTAGAAGAACGGGAGCAGTGACGAGCCCAGCAGGAACGAGAAGATCGTCGAGACCGTGTTGAGTGTGGCGAAGCCCTCCACCCCCAGGTAGTCGGGGATCCGGCGCTGCATGCCCTCCGCGCCCAGCCAGTGCTGGACCAGGAACGTGCCGTGGAAGCCGATGAACAGCGTCCAGAAGGTGATCTTGCCGAGTCGCTCGTCGAGCATCTTGCCGGTGAACTTGGGCCACCAGAAGTGGAAGCCGGCGAACATCGCGAAGACGACCGTGCCGAAGACCACGTAGTGGAAGTGGGCCACCACGAAGTACGTGTCGGAGACATGGAAGTCGATCGGGGGCGACGCGAGCATCACGCCGGTCAGACCGCCGAAGACGAACGTCACCAGGAATCCCAGTGTCCACAACATGGGCGTCTCGAACGACAGCGAGCCCTGCCACATCGTGCCGATCCAGTTGAAGAACTTCACTCCGGTCGGGACCGCGATGAGGAAGGTCATGAAGGAGAAGAAGGGGAGGAGCACCCCGCCGGTGACGTACATGTGGTGCGCCCACACGGTCACCGACAGGCCGGCGATCGCGATGGTCGCGGCCACCAGGCCCAGGTAGCCGAACATCGGCTTGCGGGAGAAGACCGGGATGACCTCGGAGATGATGCCGAAGAACGGCAGGGCGATGATGTACACCTCTGGATGGCCGAAGAACCAGAAGAGGTGTTGCCAGAGCAGGGCTCCGCCGTTGGCCGCGTCGAAGACATGTGCCCCGAATTTCCGATCCGCCTCCAGCGCGAACAGGGCCGCTGCCAGGACCGGGAAGGCGAGCAGGACCAGGACGGCGGTCAGCAGCACGTTCCACACGAAGATCGGCATCCGGAACATGGTCATGCCGGGGGCGCGCATGCAGATGATCGTGGTGATGAAGTTGACCGCGCCGAGGATGGTGCCGAAGCCGGAGAAGGCCAGACCCATGATCCACATGTCGGCGCCGACGCCCGGCGTGCGCACCGCGTCCGACAGCGGGGCGTAGGCGAACCAGCCGAAGTCGGCCGCGCCCTGCGGGGTGAGGAAACCGCCCACCGCGATCGTCGAGCCGAGCAGATAGAGCCAGTAGGCCAGCATGTTCAGGCGCGGGAAGGCGACGTCGGGCGCACCGATCTGAAGCGGCATGATCCAGTTCGCGAAGCCCGCGAACAACGGGGTCGCGAACATCAGCAGCATGATCGTTCCGTGCATCGTGAACGCCTGGTTGAACTGCTCGTTCGACATGATCTGCAGACCTGGCCGGGCCAGTTCGGCGCGCATGAACAGGGCCATCACGCCACCGACGCAGAAGAACGAGAACGCTGTGACCAGGTACAGCGTGCCGATCGTCTTGTGATCCGTGGTCGTGAGCCACTTGAGGTTCCTCATGCCCCGCCTGTGTCCGGGCCGGGCGAGCCGGTCACACTTCACTGGTGCGACGAGCGTCACCGAGAAGGGTGTGACGATCGGGAAGGTGCCGGACAAGAACCGAACATGAGCAACGACGAGATCTTCGCCGCTGCCTATCGCGAGCACTACTGGGCGGTCAGCCGTTATGTCGCGCGGCGACTGGACGGGCGGACCAGCGAGGTGGAGGAAGTGGTGGCGGAGGTGTTCACGGTGGCCTGGCGCCGCCGCGCCGACCTGCCGGCGGTCCCGCTGCCCTGGCTGTACGGCGTGGCGCGCAACTGCCTCGCCAACGCGGTACGCGGATACGGGCGCCGGCGCCGGCTGGTGGACCGGCTGGGCAACGACGAGACCGCGCACGGACGGCAGACCGTGGCCGGCCCGGACAGCGAGCGGCCCGGCTCCTGGGTGCACGAGGCACTGGGCCGGCTCTCCCCGGCCGACCAGGAGGTACTGCGGCTGACCGCGTGGGAGGAACTCGGCGTCGACGAGGTCGCGGTCGCCCTGGGCTGCGGCAGCCGGGCGGCGGCGATGCGGCTGCACCGCGCCCGCCGTCGGCTAAGAGCCGAGATAGACCGACTGCGCCCCCCTGCCGCCGAGGCTCTTCCCGAGGGACACCGCCATGGCTGACGAACTCGAACTGCTGCGCGCCGCCGACCCCGTGCCCGCCGCCGGCCCGCACTTCGGCGACGGCCCGCTGGACCACATCGCCGAACGCCACCTCTCCCGGTTGCTGCACGGCGCCCCCCACCCCGGGCGCCGGACCCGGCCGCGGCTGCTGTGGTCGCTCGCCGCGGCCCTCGTCGTCGCCACCGCCCTGACCCTGCTGCTCGGCGGTTCCGCGGGCACTCCCGCGGTCGCCGCACCCCGGCCGCTGGCCGTCCGCGTCCACTCCACCCCCGTACCGCTCGCCGAGGTCGCGAAACTGGCCGCCGTGGCGGCCCAGGACGGGTCCCCGGCGCTGCGCCAGGGCACCCACGTGCAGTCCTGGAGCCTCGGCATGAGCGACGGCAGGCCGCCGGTCACGCTGCCCGAGGAGAGGGTGGTGCGCTGGGCGGCCGACGGCAGCCACACCGAGCTGGTCGTGGCGACCGATCCGGCCCACCCCGGCCGCCCGGTCCTCACCGACGACGGCGACCGGCCGCGGCTGGTCGAGGACGGCCATGTGCTCAGCCGGCGCACCTTCCCGCCGATGTGGGGCGACGCCCCGCCGCTCGCCACACCCCCGCACGACCCGGCGAAACTGCGCACCTACCTGACCGAGCTGATCTACGGCCACACCCTCACGACATCGGAGCTCCTGGAGGCCACCGACGAGTTGCTCGACAACTGGACGCTCGGCGCGCGGGAGTCGGCGGCCCTGGCCGAACTCCTCGCCGACGCCAAGGGGCTGCGCCCGCTCGGCCAGGTCACCGACCGGCTCGGCCGCACCGGGCAGGCGTACGTCCACGACGAGGCCTCGGGCGCCCGGCGGATGCTGATCCTGGACCCGGCCACCGGTGCCGTACTCGGCCTGGAGACCACGTTCACCCGGGACGATCCCGAGTACGGCGTGCGGGCCGGTGACGTCATGGACTACAGCGCCTGGATGCGCTGATCACACCCCGAACTGCCGGGCGGCGGCGGTGACGGTCTGCTCCAGCAGCACGGCGATGGTCATCGGGCCGACCCCGCCCGGCACCGGCGTGATCAGCGAGGCCCGTTCGATCGCGGTGTCGAAATCGACGTCACCGACGTTCCCCTCGTTGTAGCCCGCGTCGAGCACGACCGCCCCCGGCTTGATGTCCTGGCCCCGGATCAGCCGGGGACGGCCGACGGCGGCGACCACGATGTCGGCCTCGCGAACGGCGGCCGAGAGGTCGGCGGTGCGAGAGTGGCAGTAGGTGACGGTGGCGTCGCGGGCGAGCAGCAGCATGCCGACCGGCTTGCCCAGGATCGCGCTGCGGCCGACGACCACCGCCCGCTTCCCGGCCGGGTCCACGTCGTACGCGTCGAGCAGGCGCAGGATGCCGCCGGGCGTGCAGGAGACGAAGCCCGGCAGGCCGAAGCTCATCGTCGCGAACGACGCGAAGGTCACGCCGTCCACGTCCTTCTCCGGCGCGATCGCCTCGAACGCGGCCCGCTCGTCGATGTGTTCGCCGACCGGGTGCTGCAACAGGATGCCGTGCACCGCCGGGTCGGCCGACAACTCCCGCAGGGTGCCGACGAGTTCCTCGGTGGTCGTGGTGGCGGGCAGCGCCACGTGCCGGGAGGCGATACCGGCCTTGCGGCTGCGGTTCTGCTTCATCCGGACGTAGGTGACGGAGGCCGGGTCCTCGCCGACCAGCACGGTCGCCAGGCACGGCGTGGTGCCGGTGCGTGCGGTGAACTCGGCGGCCCGCTGTGCGGTCTGCTCGACGATCCGGCGGGCGACGGCGGTTCCGTCCATGAGACGGGCAGGGGTCATGCGGCACACTCCTGAGCTGGTTCGACCTTGATCGCCCAGGCGCACGGCATCGACAGTGCGGGCCGCTCCCCGGTGGTGCTCCACCTCAGCGCCAGTCACGGCCCGCGCCCAGCGTAACCGAGACACTCAGCGTTTCCCACGGCGGTGCGCCGCCCGCAGGGCCGTCCGCAGCAGCATGACGGACGTACGCGGACGCGTGCGGCGGCGCTGCCCGAGCCCGGCCCCTGCCGAGAAGGTCCAGGTCAGCCGGGCGCTGACCTGGACCCTCGCGGTCCTTCCGGCTACTCGTCCCATGCCTGGATCATGATCTGTTCGGTGATCTTTCCGTCGCGCAGCGTGATCATCGACTCGGCGAGCACCCGGGCGCCGTCCGCGTACTCGCAGGACTCGCTGTAGGCGGCCCGGTCGCCCTGCACGATGCACTGGTCCAGCTTGTGCGTCATGTCCCGGCTGTAGACGTCGTCCAGCATCGCGGCTATGTCCCTGCGGCCGTGCAGGACCTTGGGATGGCTGGGCTGGGCGGTGCGGTCGACGATACGGATCTCCGCGTCGTCCGCGTAGAGCGCCAGCAGGGTGTTCCCTGTGTTTCCCTCCACGGCCCGGCGCAGTGTCTCGGTGTCGAACGTGGAGCCTGTCGCGGTGCCCATGGTGACCTCCTGCGGGAGCCCGCGACCCGATGCGGAGCGGGCCGCCAGAGCCCCACCTTCGAGCCTCCTCCGACCCGCCGGGCTCGGCAAGCGCAGGCCGGGCGCTCCGCCTGACGGGTGAGGGGGACCGGCTGCCCGTGTCCGGCCGGACGCCCGGGCCGTTGCTGGAGACATGATCTCAACACGACGTATCGTCGCCGCCGTCGGCCTCGCGGTCGGGGTCACCGGCCTCGCCGCGCCGCTGGCGAACGCGGCCGACGCGGGCGCGCAGCACCCCGGGAAGCTCAGCCCGCTCGGCGTGCTCGACTCGCTGGCCCGCAGTGACATCCCGGCGGAGTACAAGGACGAGATCCCCACGGTCTCGGAGCAGGTCCAGGGATTGAACGGACTCCACAAGCTGGGCGAACTGCACCAGATCACCGATCTGGCCGCGCCCGCCATGGGGCTGGTGCCGGGCATCGAGTACTGACCCCCGGCCGTTCTCCGAGGGCCGTCCCGGAAAGGGGCGGCCCTCCGCCGTATCCGGTGGCTCGGCGGCCAGGTGCCGGGTGCTCAGTGTTCGGCGGCCAGGAACTGCGTCGCCGCCAGCTCCGCGTACAGCGGATCCGCCGCCACCAGCTCCCGGTGCGTGCCCACCGCGCGGACCTGGCCCGCGTCCATCACCACGATCCGGTCGGCCATCGTCACCGTCGACAAGCGGTGCGCGACCACCAGCACCGTCGTCGACCGCGCCACATCGGCGACCGTGTCCCTGAGAGCCGCCTCGTTCACCGCGTCCAGCTGCGAGGTCGCCTCGTCCAGGAGCAACAGCCGGGGCCGGCGCAGCAACGCCCGCGCGATCGCGACCCGTTGCCGCTCCCCGCCGGACAGCTTGGTCCCGCGGTGCCCGACCAGCGTCTGCAGGCCCTGCGGCAGCCGCGCCACCAGACCGTCCAGCCGGGTCGTCTTGAGCACCCGCGTCACCGTGTCCTCGTCCGCCTCCGGATTGCCGAGGAGCAGGTTGTCCCTGAGCGACCCCGACAGCACGGGCGCGTCCTGCTCGACGTATCCGATGGCCGAGCGCAGCAGGGGCAGTTCCCAGTCGGTGAGCGGGCGGCCGTCGAGGGTGATCGTGCCGGACTCCGGGTCGTAGAACCGCTCGATCAGCGAGAAGACGGTGGTCTTGCCCGCGCCGGACGGACCGACGAACGCCGTCATGCCCCGGGCGGGTATCGCGAAGCTCACTCCGTGGTGGACGTACGGCAGGTCGTCGGCGTAGCGGAAGCGGACGTCGGTGAAGGTGACGGTGGCCGGTTCGGCGCCGGCGGACGGCAACTCGGCGGGCGCGGAAGGGGGTTCGGCGGGCAGCCGGAGCGCCTCCTGGATCCGGGCGAGCGCGCCGGCACCGGTCTGGTACTGCGTGATCGCGCCGACGACCTGCTGGATCGGCGACATCAGATAGAAGACGTACAGGAGGAAGGCGACCAGGGTGCCGACGCCGATCGCGCCCGTCGCCACCCTTGCTCCGCCCACCGCGAGGACCGTGATGAACGCCAGCTGCATCGCGAGCCCCGCCGTGTTGCCCGCCGCGGCCGACCATTTGGCGGCCCGCACGCTCTGCCGCCAGGACTCCTCGGCGGCCTCGTGCAGCGCCCGCTCCTCGCGGTGCTCGGCGCCCGACGCCTTCACGGTGCGCAGCGCGCCCAGCACCCGCTCCAGCGAGGCCCCCATCACCCCGACCGCGTCCTGCGCCCGCCGGCTCGCCCGGTTGATGCGCGGCACGATCGCGCCCAGCACCATGCCGGTCGCGGCGATCACCGCGAGCGTGACGCCCAGGAGCACTGGGTCGACCACGCCCATCATCACCACGGTGGCGACCAGGGTGAGCCCGCCGGTGCCGAGCGCGACCAGGGAGTCGGTGGTGACCTCGCGCAGCAGGGTGGTGTCCGAGGTGATCCGCGCCATCAGGTCACCGGGTTCGGTCCGGTCCACGGCGGTGATCCGCAGCCGCAGCAGGTACGACGACAGGGTGCGCCGTGCCCCGAGCACCACCGACTCGGCGGTGCGCCGCAGCACATACGAACCCAGGGCGCCGACCACGGTGTTGGTGACCACCAGACCCGCCATCGCGAGCAGCTTCCCGGTGATGGAACGGTCGTGGGACAGGTCGTCGATCAACCCCCGTGCCACCAGCGGCAGCAGCAGCCCGGTCCCCCCGGTCAGCAGCGAGAGCACCGCACCGGTCAACAGGGCCCAGCGGTGCGGCCGTACATAGGAGAGGAGCAGCCGGAACGCAGACGGACCGGTCCGGTCTCCCGTCCGTCGCGGCGGAACTGCGTCTGCGGTGGTCACGGTGCTCCTCGTCCGGGCGGTGGGCGGCGCACCAAGGCTACGTCGGGCGACCCCGGCCCCGGGCCCGGTCACCCACGGGCGGAACCGATCTTCGCCAGGGCCGCGGCCAGGTCCGCCGGGCCGGCCGCCGGCAGCGGCCGGCCCGGGTGCGCCGCCCGAGCCCCGGCCCGGCGAGGACCGGCACACCGGCGGTGCAGCGGACCAGGCCTTCCCGGCCCACCACCCGCGGGGCGCGCCCGGCGGGGCGGACGGCGGGGCCACCGGGCAGCTGAAGGGCCGGCCGCGTCGGCCATACGCCGGCACTCTGTCCTCGATCCCGGTCGCATCACCCCCGGGGGGTATCCGCATCGGAAAGATCCGCAACGATCGACGTGCTCCGTGCCGTTACCGATCGGTCACGCGTAGGGTCGGAAGACAGGCACGTCAGCAGAGCGACGAAAGGGTCAGGTCCATGGCGCAGGAAGTACGCGGCGTGATCGCACCGGGCAAGGACGAGCCGGTGCGGGTCGAGACGATCGTGGTGCCGGACCCCGGGCCCGGCGAAGCCGTCGTACAGGTACAGGCCTGCGGGGTCTGTCACACCGACCTGCACTACAAACAGGGTGGAATCAACGACGAGTTCCCGTTCCTGCTCGGTCACGAGGCCGCCGGAGTGGTGGAGTCGGTCGGCGAGGGTGTCACGGAGGTGGCGCCCGGGGACTTCGTGATCCTCAACTGGCGTGCCGTGTGCGGGAACTGCCGGGCCTGTCTGCGCGGCCGCCCCTGGTACTGCTTCAACACCCACAACGCCGAGCAGAAGATGACCCTCGCCTCGACCGGACAGGAGCTGTCCCCGGCGCTGGGTATCGGCGCCTTCGCGGAGAAGACGCTGGTCGCCGCCGGACAGTGCACCAAGGTCGACCCGGCCGTCTCCCCGGCCGTCGCCGGACTGCTCGGCTGCGGGGTGATGGCCGGCATCGGCGCCGCGATCAACACGGGCAACGTCGGCCGGGGTGACTCGGTCGCCGTGATCGGCTGCGGCGGGGTCGGCGACGCGGCGATCGCCGGGGCCCGGCTGGCGGGCGCCGCGAAGATCATCGCCGTCGACATCGACGACCGGAAGCTGGAGACGGCACGTACTCTCGGCGCCACCCACACGGTCAACTCGCGCGGAGGCGACCCCGTCGAGGCGATCCGCGAGCTGACCGGCGGCTTCGGCGCCGACGTCGTCATCGAGGCGGTCGGCCGCCCGGAGACCTACCGGCAGGCCTTCTACGCCCGCGACCTCGCCGGCACGGTGGTGCTCGTCGGCGTACCGACCCCCGAGATGAAACTCGAACTGCCGCTCCTCGACGTCTTCGGCCGCGGTGGGGCGCTCAAGTCCAGCTGGTACGGCGACTGCCTGCCCTCCCGGGACTTCCCCGTGCTGATCGACCTGCACCTCCAGGGCCGGCTGCCGCTGGACGCCTTCGTCACCGAGACCATCCAGCTCGACGAGGTGGAGAAGGCCTTCGACCGGATGCACCAGGGCGACGTGCTGCGTTCGGTGGTGCTGCTCTGATGACCACGCGCATCGAACGCCTCGTCACCTCCGGACAGTTCACCCTCGACGGCGGCACCTGGGACGTCGAGAACAACGTATGGATCATCGGCGACGAGCGCGAAGTGATCGTCATCGACGCCGCCCACGATGCCGAGGCCATCGCCGAGGCGGTCGACGACCGCGTACTGAAGGCGATCGTGTGCACCCACGCCCACAACGACCACATCGACGCCGCCCCCGCCCTCGCGGACCTGACCGGCGCCAAGATCTGGCTGCACCCCGACGACCTGCCGCTGTGGAAGCTCACCCACCCCGACCGCGACCCCGACAACCATCTGACCGACGGGCTCGTCATCGAGGCGGCCGGCGCCGACCTGACCGTGCTGCACACACCCGGCCACGCGCCCGGCGCCGTCTGCCTCCACGAGCCCGGCCTGGCCGTCGTCTTCACCGGTGACACCCTCTTCCAGGGTGGCCCCGGCGCCACCGGACGGTCGTACTCCCACTTCCCGACGATCATCGACTCCGTCCGGGACAGGCTGCTCACCCTCCCGCCGGAGACGAAGGTCCTGACCGGACACGGCGAGTCGACCACCATCGGCGCCGAGGCCCCCCATCTGGAGGAGTGGATCACCCGAGGGCACTGACCCGTCCGGGCGGACGGCAGCCGCCAGGAAAAGACCACAGGGGATGTCAGGCTTCCGCGGAAATCCCGCCACCGGCCACCGCGGAACCGGCACGCCCCTCACCCGTCGGACACCGCCCGCGTCGGCCAGAGCGCCGGGTGCCCCGGAGGCAGCGCGAGATCCTCGCGTACGGCGGTGTAGTAGCGCTCGCGGCAGGCCCGCTGCCGAGCCAGCAGGTCCTGCCAGGCGTCCGGGTCGACCGTCCCCGCGCGCATGAACCGCTCCATGGCCATCACCGTGGTCACCCACTCCCGTGCCCGCTCGACCACCTCCCGGCTGCCCAGCATGATCAGCGCCTCCCCGGCCGGGTCGCGGCCGTCGGTGGCCGCCGCCAGCTGCGACTCGGCCTCGGCCGGCGAGATCGGGTGCGGATGCGGGTCGTTGCCGAGATGGGCGGCGACGCGGTAGGCGAGGTTCACCGATTTCTTCAGCGCCCGCGCGTAGTCGGTGTACACCGCCAGCCGCCGCTCCTCCCAGCGCGCCTCCTGCTCCCGCCGGAACCGCGCCCGATCACCCCGCACCACGGCGAGATACGAGCCGAGCGCGCCGATCACGACGCCTATGAGAGCGGGGAGTTGCTGCAAGAACGCGGACATGGCCGCACGCTATCTGTCCTGTTGATCCTTCCGCCCGTACGGTCGTGCCATGACCGGACTCAATCGCTTTGCGGGACACGGGGTTCTCGTCACGGGCGCGGCCCGCGGCATCGGCGCGGCCGTCGCCCGGCGGCTGGCCGAGGAGGGCGCACGGGTGCTGGCGACCGACCGGGACCTGTCCGAGGCCGAGCGGACGGCGGCCGCGCTGCGCGAACAGGGGCTGGCCGTCGAGGCGTTCGGCTGCGACGTGGCCGACGGGGACTCCGTGGCGGCCGCCGTCGACCGTGCCGTCGGCTCCTTCGGCGGACTCGACGTGCTGGTGAACTGCGCGGCGCACTGCACCCCGGACGTCCCGCTCTTCGAGGACCAGCCGGACGACGGCTGGGACCTCGACCTGGACATCACCCTCACCGGCGTGCACCGCTGCTGCCGGGCCGCCCTGCCGCACCTGGCGGACTCCGGCCGGGGCGCCGTCGTCAGCATCGGCTCCGTCAACGCCGGGGCAGACTTCGGCAACCACGCCTACAGCGCGGCCAAGGCCGGCCTCGGCTCGCTGACCCGCACCCTGGCCGGGCACGCGGCCGCGCGCGGGGTCCGGGTGAACCTGGTGGAGCCGGGCACGGTCCGCACCTCGGCGTGGGCGGGACGCGAGGACGAACTCGACGCCCTCCGGCCGCTCTACCCCCTCGGCCGGGTCGGGGAGCCGGAGGACGTCGCCGCGGCCGTCGCCTTCCTCGCCTCCCGTGACGCCGCCTGGATCACCGGCACCACCCTGCGCGTCGACGGCGGCCTCACCGCCGTCCACAGCGGCTTCCACGCGGCACTGCGGCCGCACCGGGAGGCCCGGCATGCGCCGTCACAGGGCCGTTGACGCAGTCGCGACCGCGGCCAGCACCCGCCGGGTGTCGTCCTCGGTGGTCCGCCAGTTGCTGAACGCGGCCCGCAGCGCGGGCACCCCGCCGTACACCGTCGGGGTGAGGAACGTCTCCCCGGACGCGGAGAGGGCCCGGGCCAGGGCGTCCACCCGCTCCTGCGTCGGGTTCTCGGCGAGGGTGAAACAGACCACGTTGAGCCGGACCGGGGCCAGCAGGCACAGGCCCGGGAGGGCGTCGATGCCCGAGCCGAGGCGCCGGGCCTCGGCGACGTTGCGCTCGACGATCTCGCGGTACCCGGCACGGCCGTACGCCGTCAGGGAGAACCAGGCCGGCAGCGCCCGCAGCCGGCGGGAGGTCTCCGGGGTGAGGTGCAGGAAGTCCGGTTCGCCGGTGGGCGGGCCCAGATAGGGGGACTCGTTGTGGAAGACGGCCACCTGGAGGTCACGGCGGCGGGTGAACTGCACGGCCGCGTCGTAGGGGACGTTCAGCCACTTGTGCAGGTCCACGCAGACCGAGTCGGCCGCGTCGAGACCGGCGACCAGCGGGGCGTGGGCGGGGGAGAGGGCGGCGAACGCGCCGAACGCGGCGTCGACGTGCAGCCAGAAGTCGTACCGGTCCTTCAGCGCGGCGATCGCCCGCAGGTCGTCGAAGTCGACGGTGTTCACCGTGCCGGCGTTGGCGACGACGATCGCCGGCCGCCCGTCCAGCGCGGCCAGCGCCGCGTCGAGCGCGGTCACGTCCACCGCCTCCCGGTTGCCGGGCAGCAGCGGCACCGGCCGCAGCCGGTCCCGCCCGATGCCGAGCACCGACAGCGCCTTGCCGACGCTGGAGTGCGGGCTGCCGGAGAGCACGTCGACCGGGCCGAGGGCGGCCGAACCCGCCCGGGAGACGTCCACCCCCAGCCGCTCCCCGAGCCACTCCCGGGCGATCGCCAGACCGACCGTGTTGGACATCGTCGCCCCGGTCACGAACGCCCCGCTGTGCGCCTCGCCGAGCCCGAACAGCTCGGCCAGCCAGGCCACCGTCTCGCGCTCCATGGCGGTACCCCAGGAACCCACGGCCCCGGCCGCGTTCTGGTCGTAGGCCGAGGTCAGCCAGTCGCCGGTGAGGGAGGCGGGCGTCACACCGCCGGTGACGAAACCGAGGTAGCGTGGCCCGGCCGAGGCGGACAGACCCGGCGCCCACCGCTCGGTGAACCGGGCCAGCGCGCCCTCCCCGCCCTCCCCCCGCTCGGGCAGCGCCGCCCGCGCGGGTACGGGGCCGAGCGCGGCCACCGGCCGCTCGTCCAGCCCGGCCAGCGCCCGCGCGGCCACGTCACGGGCCGACCGCAGGAGTTCGGGGAACCGGGCGAGATCGTCGGCAAGCATGCGGTGCATGGACGGCAGCCTAGGCCGCCCGCGCCCCCGACGCCGAAGTTAACCGTTTCGTCACAGCCTGGCCGGTGCTACAACCAATGCCCTCGATCGGCCGGTCTAAGGCGACGAGATCGCAGGACACAGGAAGGAGACAGACTTCACATGGGGGACATACGCAGACGAGGTGCCGTCGTACTCGGCGTCACCGGGCTCGTGGCACCGCTCACGCTCGCCCTCACCTCCGCCCCGGCACAGGCCGCCGGCTGCACCACGCAGGCGGGGCCGTACCAGAAGCAGGTGGAGAAGTTCCTGGGCCGGCCGGTGGACGGCAAGCAGTCCGCCGCCGACTGCAAGGCGATCAAGGCCTTCCAGGACAAGCACGGCATCACGCCCGACATCGGCTACGCCGGTCCCGTCACCTGGGGCGTGATGGACCTGATGAACAAGCAGAAGGCCGTCGGCGACAAGCCGAACAAGGACGGCAAGTGCCCCACCAACAAGGGGCGCATCGCCTGCGTGAACCTCACGCTCCAGCTGAGCTGGGTCCAGGACGGCAACAAGCTGGTCTACGGCCCGGTGCCGGTCCGGACCGGCCGCAACGGGTACGAGACCCGGACCGGTCTGAAGAAGATCTACTGGCGTGACATCGACCACGTCTCGTCCGTCTACAACGTGCCGATGCCCTACAGCCAGTTCTTCGACGGCGGCCAGGCCTTCCACTCGGTGGGTCTCAGCATGTGGAACCCGCCGGGCTCGCACGGCTGCGTCAACATGACCACGAAGGACGCCAAGAAGTACTGGTCCCTGCTGAAGAACGGCGACGACGTCTACGTGTACGGCCGCAAGCCGGGCACCTGACGGCACCCGGCCGCGGCCGGCGTCCCACTCAGCTCTGCGGGGCGTCCCCGAAGTCCGGGATCTCCAGCCTGGCCCCGCCCTGCCGCGCCGACTCGTGCGCGATGATGCCCGGCAGGGTGTAGCGGGCGGCGACCCATGCGTTGACCGTCGGCAGGCCGCGCGTGTTGACGGCCGTCACGAAGTCGTCGACCAGGAAGTGGTGGCTGCCCTCGTGCCCGTTGTGCAGCGTGTCGAACTCCCGCGGCAGCCGCTCCCGGTCGTGCACCGGCGCCGACCCGGAGGTGAAGGCGGCCCGCAGCTCCGGCGCGATGTGCTGGAGCGAGGGGTCGTCGGGCGACATGGTGGGCTTGGGCTCGAGGAACTCGCTGATGTCCTTCACGCCCTTCTTGTCCTGCCACAGCGCCACCGTCGCCAGCTGTTCCATGCTGGCCTCGGTCCCGAAGAACCGGAAGCGCGATTCGCGGATGTGCGAGGGATAGCCCACCCGCCGGAACTCGTTCGTACGGAACGACCCGCCGCCCGCGACCTCGAACAGCGCGGTGGCGTTGGACACGTCGTTGCCGAACTGACTGACGTCCTTGTCGAAGACGCCGTCGCCGCGGTCGTCCACCACCCCGATCGCCGACACGCTCACCGCGTGCGTCTGCCAGGCGCCGAGCACCCCGCCCACCGCGTGGGTCGGGTAGAGCAGCGGGGGATAGCTGGCGGTCGCCTTCCAGTTCTCGCCGCCGCTGTAGCGGTACGCGTCGTAGAAGCCCAGGTCCATGTCGTGGACGTAGTCGCCCTCGGCGTAGAACAGCCGCCCGAAGGCGCCCTCGGCGATCTGGTTGCGGGCGTGCACGGTCGCCGGGTTGTACTGGCTGGTCTCGCCCATCATGTACGTCAGGCCGGTCGCCTTGACCGCGTCGATGATCGCCGCGATCTCCTCGGTGGTGATCGCCATGGGGACCGCCGAGTACACGTGCTTGCCGGCGTTCAGGCCCGCCAGGACCAGCGGGCCGTGCGTCCAGCGCTGGGTGAAGATCGCCACCGCGTCGACGTCCGCCGACTCCAGCATCGCCTCGTACGACGGGAAGGTCCCCGCCAGCTTCTGGGCGGCGGCGAGCCGCTCCGCCCGCTCGGGCAGCAGATCGGTGACGTACACGTCGCCGACGCCGGGATGGGCCTGGAACAGCGTGGCGAACTGGCCGGAGAACTGGCCGGCGCCGACGATGCCGAGTGAGAAAGTCATGGTGGTTACTTTTGCTTCGGAAGAATCTCGCCGTCAAGGGGCGGAAGGAAGTAGGAGGGACGTCAGGAGGGCGCTTCTGCGGCGCACCCGGCGCACGATAGGGTGGCCGGGTTACTTTAGTTCCGGAAGAAAAGGGATGCCGTGTCCGACTGGCGGCCGCTGAGCCCCGCGGAGCGCTCCGTGGCGATCGAGGTGCTCGTCCACGGCCCGCTGTCGCGCACCGAGCTGGCCCGTCGGCTGAAACTCTCCCAGGGCAGCCTCACCCGCCTCAGCAAGCCGCTCATCGAGGCCGGGCTGCTCGTCGAGGCCCCCTGGGCGGGCGCCCCCGCCGAGGCGCGCCAGGGCCGCCCCTCGCAGCCGCTGGACGTGGTCGCCGAGTCCCGCTTCTTCCTCGGCTTCAAGGTCACCGACGAGACCGTCTACGGCGTGGTCACCACCCTGCGCAGCGACATCGTCGCCCGCCTCGACCGGCCGCTCACCAGCCACGACCCCGAGGAGGTCGCCGATCTGCTGGCCCGGATGGCCGCGGAGCTGACCGCCCGGCACCCCGCCGTCGCGGGCATCGGCATCGGCGTCGGCGGGTTCGTGCGCGAGCACGCGGTGGTCGGCGAGTCGCCGTACCTGCGCTGGCGTGACGTCCCGCTGGCCGAGCTGGTGCGGCGGCGCACCGGGCTGCCGGTCGTGGTGGAGAACGACGTGGCCGCCCTGGTCGAGGCCGAGACCTGGTTCGGCGCCGGCCGGGGACTCGACCGGTTCGTGGTCCTGACCATCGGCGCCGGTATCGGCTACGGGCTGGTGCTCGGCGGCCGGCGGGTGCCGTACGCCGAGGAGGACCGGGGCTTCGGCCGGCACTGGATCATCGACCCGCAGGGCCCGCTGACCCCGCAGGGCGAGCGCGGCAGCGCCGTGTCGCTGCTCACCATCCCCAGCATCCGCTACCAGATCCGGGCCGCCACCGGCCACGACGCGTCCTACGAGGAGATCCTCGCCCGCGCCGCGAAGGGCGAGCCGATGGCCGCGCGGGTGATCGGCGAGGCAGGCCGGGCGCTGGGCACCCTGCTCGCGCACATCGCCAACTTCGCCATGCCGCAGAAGATCCTGCTCGCCGGGGAAGGGGTCGGCCTGATGGAGGTGGCCGGGGACACGGTGCGGGACACCGTCACCGCCCACCGGCATCCGCTCGCGGCGCCGATCGGCCTGGAGACCAAGGTCTCCGACTTCCACGACTGGGCGCGCGGGGCGGCCGTGCTGGCGATCCAGGTGCTGGTGCTCGGCGGGGACGGGCGTTGAACTGCCGTTTCCGCCCGGACGTCCGCCGCCGAGCCGTGGCGAACTCCCGCTTCTCCCCGACTCATTGACGTGATGATGAACACGGTCCGATATGTCCTTATCGGCCGTACTTACTCACGGCGCCTTCACGTCGACCGGCATATGCTTCACACCATGTCCACCAGTGTTGAAGCCGTCACCGAGCGATCGGCCGACGAGGTCAACGAGGAGATCCGGGCCCTGTGGCTCCGGTCGGGCGGGACACTGAGCACCGAGCAGCGCGAGGAATACCAGCGGCTCGTCCTCGAATGGGCGGCCGCCTCCCCGCACCAGCCGGACCAGGCGGCCTGACCGCCCGTCCCGGGCACCCGTCGGGACGGGCGCCCTTCTCGTAGATCCGTGGGCCCTTCCGTAGCACCGCGGGTCCTTCCGTAGCCCCCCGGGTCCCCGCCGTCAGCCCCAAGTAGCCGAGTAGTAGCGCTGGTACGCCTTGCGGTCCTGCTCCGCCCGGAAGTAGCGGGTCGCGACCAGGGCGACCAGGCTGCCGCCGATCACCAGCAGACCCGGGCCGACATTGCGGGTGTCCGTGAGCCGGGCGACCAGGCTGGTGTCGTCCGAGGTGCCGACCGGCGCCGCCGAGCCCGGTGAGGCCGCGCTCGGCGCGATCGCACTGTGGGTGGCGGCCGCCGACGGCGCCGGCGAGGCACCCTGACCCCCGGCCGCGTTCTGCGTCGACCCGATCAACTGCACGTTCAGCGCCGCCATCGCCCGGGTCACCGGCTGGAAGAACGTCACCCCGCCCGCGGTGCAGTCACCGCTGCCGCCCGAGGTCACGCCCAGCGCGATGCCCTCCGAGAACAACGGACCGCCGCTGTCGCCCGGTTCGGCGCACACGTTCGTCTGGATGAGCCCGGTGACCGTGCCCTCCGGATAGTTGACGGTGGCGTTGAGGGCGGTCACCGTGCCGTCGTGCAGCCCGCTGGTGGAGCCGCTGCGGAACACCTTCTGGCCGACCGTCGGATCGGCCGACCCCGTGATCCGCACGCCCTGGCCGTTGCCGATGGCGACCACGTCGGCGTTGTCACCGGCCTTCCCGCCGGCGTACTGGATCAGCGAGAAGTCGTTGCCCGGGAACTGCGTGTTGATCGTGGTGCCCAGCTGCTGGTTGCCCTGGCTGTCGTCGAACCAGATGGTGTTGGCGGGACCGCAGTGACCGGCGGTGAGAATGAAGTCGGTCTGCCCGTTGGTGACGTTGAACCCCGCCGAACAGCGGCCGCCCGTCGACAGGATCGGCTGCGCACCGCCCAGCCGGGTGGTGAACGTGCCCTGAGAGCGCTGCATCTGCACGAAACTGCCGATGCCCGCGGCGACCCGGCTCAGGTCCGACCAGTCGGAGGCGGAGACCGTGCTGTCGGCCTCCACCATCACCCGGTTGGTCCGGTAGTCCACCGCCCACGCGGTGCCGGCCACCCGCGGCGCCCCGCGGAGCGTGGCGGTGGCCGCCTTCAGCTCGTTCATGCTGTGCGACACCATCTTGGGCTCGGCACCCGCCTGCTTCACCATCGCCGCGGCCTGCTCATCGGTGACCGCGACCACCGGCTTGCCGTCGGCGCCGATCCAACTGCCCGCCGTACGGGCCGTACCGAGCTTGGCCACCAGTGCGGCGCCGGTGCCACCGGCCTGAGTCGCGGAGCTGAACGGAACGGCGGACGTACCGGGAGTCTCGCTCGCCATGGCCGTGGTGACCATCGCGCCTCCCAGAAGGAGTCCGCCGACCGCCGCCAGCTGTGTCCCTCGCCGGACGACCCGTCGTCGTGCGTGCCTCATCCATGGCTCCCGAAACCCCGAACGCGCGGTGCGGAACACCGCGGGGCCCTCCGGTCGTCGAGCGCCCTGCTCTTCATACGGGGCCGGGCGCGGGGGCGTTCACCACGACGGTGATCTTTGCGATCCCATGGCGGCACGACATGGCCGTCCGAGCGCGTTTCCGGGCACCCGGGGGCCGCCTATCTTGACCCCATGGCCAGCATCCAGCAGGAGAACCCGGACGAACCGAACCCGCTGCGCGCTCTCACCCTCGACCGACTGCGACGCCGGACCAGCATGAAATGGCGCACCTATCCGCAGGACGTGCTCCCGCTGTGGGTGGCGGAGATGGACGTGCCGCTCGCCGGGCCGGTCGTCCGTGCGGTCACGGACGCGATGGAACTCGGGGACACCGGCTACCCGGCGGGCACCGGCTACGCCGAGGCGCTCGCGGCGTTCGCCGCCAAACGCTGGGGCTGGCACGGGCTGGACGTGGCCCGCACCGCGATCGTCCCCGACGTGATGCTCGGCGTGGTCGAAATGCTGAGACTGGTCACCGGGCCCGGCGATCCGGTGGTCGTCAACTCGCCGGTGTATCCGCCGTTCTACCAGTTCATCGAGCACATGGACCGACGGGTGGTGGAGGCGCCGCTCGGTGCCGACGGGCGTATCGACCCCGACGTCCTGGAGGAGGCGTTCCGCGGGCTCGGCGGCGGGCGGGCCGCCCACCTGCTGTGCAGCCCGCACAACCCGACCGGCACCGTCCACACCGCCGGGGAACTCACCGCCGTGACGGAACTCGCCGAGCGGTACGGCGTCCGGGTCGTCGCCGACGAGATCCACGCCCCGCTCACCGCCCCCGGCGTCGACTTCGTCCCGTATCTGAGTGTGCCGGGCGCCGAGCGCGGCCTGTCCCTGATGTCGGCCTCGAAGGCCTGGAACCTGGCGGGTCTCAAGGCCGCGCTCGCCGTCGCCGGAGCCGGGGCCGCCGCCGACCTCGCCCGGATGCCGGAGGAGGTGAGCCACGGCCCCAGTCATGTCGGCGTCATCGCGCACACGGCCGCCTTCACCGACGGCACCGCCTGGCTGGACGCCCTGCTGGCCGGCCTCGACGAGAACCGGCGCCTGCTCGCCGGCCTCCTCGACCGCCACCTGCCCGCGATCCGGTACCGGCCCGCCGAGGCCACCTACCTCGCCTGGCTCGACTGCCGCGCCCTCGGACTCGGCGACGACCCGGCCGAGGCCTTCCTGGCCCGCGGCCGGGTCGCCGTCAACTCCGGGATCCCCTTCGGCACGGGCGGCGCCGGGCACGTACGGCTCAACCTGGCCACCTCGCCGGAGGTGCTCGCGGAGGCGGTACGGCGGATGGCGACGGCCCTGGTCTGAGGCGCGGCGCGGCGGGCGGCGACCCCTACACTTCCCGCATGGACGACACCACCGGCACCGACATCGACCGGCTCGGCGCCGGCAAGTACCTGCTCGTCACCAGCTACCGCAAGGACGGCAGCCCTGTCCCCACCCCGGTCTGGGTGGTGAGGGACGGAGACACGCTCGGCGTCTGGACGGCCGCCGACACCTGGAAGGTCAAGCGGATCCGCCGCCGCGCCGATGTCCGGGTCGCCCCCTGCGACCTGCGCGGCCGCCCGACCGGCGACCCGGTCCCGGCCACCGCAGAGATCGCCGACGAGGCCACCACCGCCCGCTACCGCGACCTCATCGCCCGCAAGTACGGCATCACCGGCCGCCTCACCCTGCTCGGCAGCAGGCTGCGGCGCGGCCGCGAGGGCAGCGTCGGCATCCGGGTGACCCTCGCGCCCTGAGGAGGCCGTATCTCCCCAGGGCGCGAGGAGCGAGAGACGCGTCCGGCAGCGTGAGGAGCGAGCGCTACGAGGCGTCCGGCGGCGTGCGGGGCGCTACGAGGCGTCCAGCACCGTGCCGTTCAGCGTCAGACCACCCGGCACCGGCTCGCCGTCGTCGCCGGTCTGCCGGAAGCTGACCGACTCGGCCGGCTCACCGACGCGGTCCGCGACGGTGGGCACGGCCACGTCGAGGCTGGTCTGCCCGGCCGGGATGTCCAGCCACAGATAGAGGCCTTCCACCGTGGACAGCGGCCGCTCCGGGTCCGGTTCGGCGCCGGAGGCGTCGGCCAGCCAGTGCGGGTCGACGTCCTTGGTGGACAGCTCCGGAGCGCCGCCGTCGGGCCGGACCGGGACGAACAGCGAACCGATGTCCGTGTCCGCGGCCTCCGACAGCGAGATCCGCCACTTCAGCGCCGAGCCCTCCGTCACCCGGTCCGCGAGCGGGGTCACGGTGACCGTGGGCGCCGGGTCGTCGTCGTGCACGGTCAGCCCGCCCCGGTAGGAGCCGACGACCGCCCCGTGGACGGCCTTGACCAGTACGTCGTACGGCAGGTCGGCGCCGTAGCGGGTGTTGCCCCGCACCTCGACCGGCACGTCGACCGCGTGGCCGCCGGGCCGCACGGTGACCAGGCGGTCCTTCGCGGTACCGGTCGCCGGGTCCACGACGTACATCCGGACCTGGCCGCTGCCCCGTCCGGACACCCGCACCGGAACGTGGTAGGTACGTACGCCCGAGTCGCCCTCGTCGACCGTGAGACGGCCGACGTCGACGCGCGGCAGCGCCGCCGCCCGGACCGCCGGGGTGCCCGGCCGCCAGCCCCAGGCGTCCATCAGCCAGGCCTTGCCGGAAGCCGAACGCCCGGTCAGTGCGAGGGACTTGACCGAGCGCAGGTCGACCCCGGCCCGGCGGGCGGCGGTCAGCGGTACGCGCAGTTCGCGCGCCCAGTAGGACGCGGTGCGCTCGCTGCCGGGGAGCCCGTCGACCCGGACCCGGCCCAGCGTCGCCGTACGTCCGTGGGTGTCGGTGACGGCCACGTCGAGTCGGGTGCCCTTGGTGTTCGGGGGCACGAAGACCCGGAGCGCGAGTGCGTCGGCGCCCCGGAGGGAGACCGGCCGTGCCACCTTGACGCGGGTCGCCGCTCCCGCGGACGTCCAGCGCAACGCGACGGCGTTCCGCCCTGTCTCCCGTGCCGTCTCCCACCGCGCGAAGTGCGGCGAGCCGCCCTCGGTACCCTCGCCCAGGCAGGCCACCGCCGGGTCGGGATCGGCCGCGGCGCACAGCCGGCCACCGGTCACGGTCACCTTGCCGTCCGGCAGGAACCCGGCGCCACGGTTCGCGCCGACCGCGTGGCTGAGCACGCGCGCCGGATCCGCCGAGGGCGCCCGCCGCCCCGAACCGTCCAGCAGCGGCCGCACCTTGTCGTCCCCCGCGACGAACAGCCGGGCCGCCGCGGCGATGTACGTCGAGCCCGCCCGGTGCTGCTGGTCGGCGGTCAGCCGGGTCGCGGTCCCCTTGGAGCAGACCGGGTCCCGCTGGTCCGGGTCGTCGTAGAAGTCGTCCTCCGCCGGGGCCTGGGCCCGTCCCGGCGTCCACTCGGTGTTGAAGAAGTTGTGGTTGGCGCCGATCACATAGACCGCGCTGTGCAGGGCCTGGCCGGCGCCTACCGCGCGGGTGCCGTCGACGTACACCTCGCCCTGGAGGTCGGAGACATCGCCGTCACAGCCGGGCAGGACGGTCAGCGACGGCACGTCCGGCACCGGGTTCTGTCCGAAGACGGTGGGGCCGATCAGCACGGTGCCGTTGATGTGCCAGCGGACCCTGCCGTGGTAGCCGTCCTGGTCGGCCGACGGCGGGTAGAGGCTGTCCAGCGCGGCCCGGTTCACGCCCTCGCCGCCCCGCGAGTGGCCGATCAGCAGCACCCGCGACAGGTCGGCGCGCGGTGCCTCGCGGACGATTCGGGGTGCCTGCCGCGGGTTGTGCACCCAGTCGGCCCAGTGCGCCAGGTGCAGCCGGATCAGCGAGGAACGGGCCTGGGCGCCGCCGTCCTCGGCCTGCCAGTCCTGGCCGTTGATCCCGTTCGCCGAGATCGACACGGTCACATAGCCCTGCGACGCCAGCAGTCGCTGGTCGCGGAGGTAGCCCCGGTGACTCGGTATCGGGAGCGTCCCGGCCGGACAGGGCCAGGCGCCGGAGGCCTCCCCGTCGTCGCCGTGCGGGGCATAACAGGTGGCGTGGCGGCCGTGCAGGAACAGCGCGAGCGGGCGCGGGCCGGAGATCCCGGTGGGCGCGACCACCACGGCGCTCATCTCGACCGGGACGGAGAACCCGGGCAGGCGCACCGACTTGAGGTGGTACTCGCCGGTGGTCGTGCGGTAGCGGCCGGCCTTGCCCGGGTCCACCGGGCCTGCGGGCAGCGGGGCCGGCGGCCGGGCGGACGACGCGGGCGCCCTGGTGGCCGCGGACCGGCTGTCCAACCGCCGCCCGCCCGACCAGACCTGAAGGTCTGTCAGATCACCGGTGCGGGCTCCGTCGAGGCCGAGCCCGAAGGTGTGCCCGTCCCGCTCCGGCTTCGGCACCCCCAACAGCCGTCCCTCGGAACGGAATTCCACCCGCGCGTCGCCGATCGGCACCTGTCTGCCGGACCGCCACACCAGTTGGGGCGCCGAGCGCCCGTCGTCGATGCGCCAGCCCGGCGGCAGCTTCCCGCCGGACTCGGCGGCCGCCGGGGCCGGCCGGGCGTGCGCGGCGGTGCCGGACACACCTCCCACGAGCGCGAGCACCGCGGCCGCGGTGACCCATATGTGCCGGGTACGGACCAATGTCCCCTCCTCGGAAGGCGAGTACGGGCGCCCCGGACGTTCCGAGGAGCCCCTCGCCCCCCGGAGGACGGGGAGCAAACTCTGTGGGTTGCCTGTGCGGGAAGAGGGATTGGTTACGTACGGGAGGGACGGCACCCGGCGAAGGTGCCGCCGCGCTACTCGACGCCGGGGGGTCGGTCCGTCAGCTCCAGGCCCGGTACGGCTCGTCGAGCAGTTGGAAGACCGGCTCGCCCCGCACCGGGTCCTTGGCCGTGGAGAGCCTGACCCGGTCGCCGCTGTGGATGCCGATCGGCGGACCCATGACCCGGCCCCGTACGACGAATCCCTCGGCCATCTCGATCAGGGACACGTTGCGCGCGGCGGGCGTGTTGCGGTGCACCACCGTGGAATGGCGGACCGTGCCGGTGCCCTCGCTGCGCTCCGTGCGCAGTTCGCTGCCCTGGCAGACCGGACACAGCAGCCGGTGGTACGTGGCGGTACCGCACCAGGTGCAGCGCTGGAAGACGATGGCGTCCTTGTGGTGGTCCGCTTGGCGGTGGTCCGCGGGCACGGGGTCGAGAACGCTCGTCGCGAATCCGACCGCCGACTGCGCGGCGCCCGCTGAGTGGTGGTACACGCTGGTCAACTCCCTGCGCTCGCCCGGAAACCCGAATCCCGCGTGCCCGGACCCGGCCGCGCACGCATGTGCCCGGTTCGCCGTGCCACCGTGCACGCCGTCAGCGTATGGCACTGAGTGTCAGCCGTAAAGGCACTGGGTACCCCTAAATTGCGAGGATCCTGCGGAGGGTCACCGGATTCCAGGCCCGTCAGGCGCGGCCGAACGCGGTCTCGATCTCCTGAACCACCCGCCACAGCGGGGCGTCCCGCCGGGAGACCAGGACGACCACGTCGTCCGGGTGTTCCACCGGCCCGCCGAACAGCGCGGCCGACGCCCCGTCCGGCGCGGGCCCGGCGTCCTCGGTGCCGAACGCGCCCTGTACGTACCCGAGGGCGTGGTCGACCGTCGCCGCCGCGTCGCCCTCGCCGTCCGAACGCAGCCAGGAACGCAGGGCGTTGTTGTGCGCCGCGACCACGGCCGCCGCGATCACGTCCGCCCGCAGCGTCCCGTCCGGGCGGCCGGCGTACCGGCCGCGCAGATACTCGGCCAGCGCGCGCTCATAGCGCCACACCACCGACAGCTCGTACGCGCGCAGCCCCGGGACCTTCTTGGTGAGCCGGTAGCGCTGCACCGAGAACGTGGGGTTCTCCGCGTACATCCGCAGCACCAGCCGCGCCGCGTCGCACACCCGCCGCACCGGCTCGCACGCGGGCTCGCTCGCCGCCAGGAAGGCGGTCATGTCGGCGAGGCAGCCCTCGTGGTCGGGGAAGACCACGTCCTCCTTGGACGGGAAGTAACGGAAGAACGAGCGCCGCCCGACCCCGGCCAGGGCAACGATGTCGTCGACGGTCGTCTGCTCGTAGCCGCGCTCCAGGAAGAGCCGGAAGGCCGCCGCGACCAGGGCGTCCCGCATGGGCGGCTTCGTGGACGGCGCCGTGCTGCTGGAGCTCATGGACGCGAACGTAGCATTCCGCCGCGCTTATGGCACTCAGTGCACAACGGGTGGGGAACTGAGTGCACTCCCCTTCCGCTGCTCCGGCTCGGGCTGAACCGGAGGACCGGTCCTGCCGTATGTGTTCTCGGGGATCGCGGACACCCGTGCGCACGGGACGTAGAAGGAGAGCAGTGTGTCGACACCGCCCGACCCTGAGCAGCCGCACCGAGGACCGGTCCTGGAACCGGTCCGGGTCCTGCGCCCCCGCCGACTCGACGCTCTCGCGGAGTTGATGCGCGAGATCCGGGAGGAGGCGGAGGCCGACGAGAAGGCGAGAGAGGCCGGGAAACAGACCGGCAGGCAGACGGGGAAACAGGCCGGGAAACGGCCGGGTCCGGCGGACTTCGAGGCCGTCGACGGGCACCGCCGGCCCGGTGCCGGCACGGAGGACGAGACCCAGGAGCTGCCGCCGGTCG
Source organism: Streptomyces sp. NPDC048417 (assembly GCF_040651615.1). NCBI lineage: Bacteria > Bacillati > Actinomycetota > Actinomycetes > Kitasatosporales > Streptomycetaceae > Streptomyces > Streptomyces sp. NPDC048417. The sequence goes on from NZ_JBEZKI010000006.1 coordinate 103,700, forward strand.
TCGACGGCCCGCGTGGCCACGGTCACGGCCATGGCGCCCGTTCGTCGCGCGCCTTCGGCTTCGGCCCGGGACTGCGCAGGGCCGCGGCCGTGGTGGCCGTCGGCGCGGCCGCCCTGGTCGGCTTCGGCTGCGCCCTGCTGCTGCCCGGCCGCGAGGGCACCGCCGCGGCCGCCCAGCCCTCCCCGTCCGCCACCACGGCGGCGGCCACCACGCCACCGGCCTCGGACACCTCCACCGACCCCGACGGCGCCGGCACCCTTCGCGAGGGCGACACCGGCCCCGAGGTCGTCGACCTGGAGCAGCGCCTCCTGCGCATCCCGGACGTCTACCGTGACGGCTCCACCGGCGGAACGTACGACACCGCCCTCACCGCGGCGGTGGAGCGCTTCCAGATCTGGTACGGCATCAGCGGCGACGAGCGCGGCGTCTACGGCGACGACACCCGGCGCGCCCTGGAGGCGCGCACCACCACGACGGACGGCTGAGCGGGGACGAACGGCCCGGTGGCCGGTCCCCTCGGCCGGTCCGGCGAGCGCCTTCGAACGCCGGGCAATGGAGCAGGAAAACGGCGGGACTGTGCGAGGAACGGGCGTCACCATGGGCAGCCACCCGGCAGCCCCGTGCCGCCGTGTTCCCACCGTACGACCCCGAAGGCCATGCCGATGAACGGCTCCCGCATCCCGGGCCTGCTGCTGCCCGCCGTGTTCCTGCTGGCCCTGGTGGTGGGCCTGTTCTGGTACTGGCGGCACCGCGACGACGACTGAGCGCTGGGGCTACTCCGTGTCCGTCACCGGCACCCGGATGTCCAGCACGCACACGTCGTCCCGTCGTTCGCCCTCCAGCATGGCGGCGAGCAGCGCGTCCAGGGTCCCGGGCTCGGCGGTACGGACGGCCTCGGCCAGGCGGGCCAGGCCCATGTCGATGTCCTCGCCGGGCCGCTCCACCAGGCCGTCGGTGTACAGCAGCAACCGGTCGCCGGGCTCCAGCCGGAACTCGGCGGACTCGTAGACCGGGTCCGCCGAGGCGCCGAGCAGCATGCCGTCGGGGCGGTCGAGCCGCCGGACCTCGCCCGCGCGCACCAGCAGCGGCGGCAGGTGACCCGCCTGGGCCCAGACGAGACGGCGTTCGGCGGGCAGGTACCGGGCGAGCACGAGGGTCGCGGTGGACTGGCTGTCACGCGAGTGCAGAAGCAGGAAGTTCAGCCGGGCGAGCGCGCCGGTCAGCGAGGAGCCGGTGGTCACCATGCCCTTGGCGGTGAACCGGAGCTGGGCCATCGTCGCGACGGCGTCGACCCCGTGGCCCGCCACGTCGCCGACGACGAACAGCGCCGAGTCGTCGGGAAGTTCGATGGCGCTGAACCAGTCGCCGCCGACGTGCACCTCCACCTGCGCGGGCAGATAGGCGACCTCGACGCGCAGCCCGCACAGCCGCACCGGCCCGCTGGGCAGCGGGAGCAGCGCGTGCTGGAGCCGGGTGGCCAGCGCGCGCTCGGCCTCCAGGATGCCGCGCTGCATCAGGATCGCCCGCTCGCTGTCCACCAGGGCGAGTTCGGCGCTGCGCTGCGCGGTGAGGTCCTGGACGAAGCCGTGCACCTCGACGACCATGCCGTCCGCGGCGGTCACCCCCTCCGCGACTGCCCGCAGATGCCGCACCGTGTTCCCGGTCCTGATCCGGAACGGGACGTCGAACGACCCGCCGGTGCGGGCGAGTTCGGAGACCGCGCGGGCCAGCGCGTGGGCGTCCTCGGGCAGCACCAGGTCCGGCAGCAGGTCCAGCGCGACCGCACCGCGGCCCGGGTCGCGGCCCAGGATGGTGTACACCTGGGACGACCAGGTGACCTGACGGGTGATCAGGTTCCAGTTCGCCCAGCCGAGGTTGCCCAGCCGCTGCATGTCCGCCAGCCGCTGTTCCTGCCGCTCCTGCAGGTCGTGCCGCAGCCAGGTCACCAGCAGCCCGTCGCCGAGCCGGGTGGCCCGCACCGAGTAGGCGGCACGCACGGTCGCCCCCGCGACGACCTCCTCGTGGACGTACGGCTCACCCTCGTACGGCTCTCCGTCGAGCGCCTTGAGGTACCCCTGCCACAGCGACTCCCCGGCGACGGAGGGATAGCTCTCCAGGATGTGGGAGCCGACCAGCTCGCGGCCGGTGCGGCCGAGGATGTCGACGGCGTTCGGGCTGGCCGCCTCGATGCGGTAGTCCTCCACCTCCCCGATGGCGGTGCGCAGCGGGGTCAGCAGGACCGCCGCTCCCGGCAGCGCGTCCAGCACCGTCTGCACTGTTCGCGAGAAGCCCGAGGGCGGCGGTTCGGCCGGGGCGCCGAGGGCGGTCAGCCGGCCCGCGCACAGCCGGGCGACGGCCCGCAGCAGCTCGCGTTCGGCCGGCCCGAAGACCGCGTCCTGCCCGCGCAGCACACCGAGGGCCACACCGGTCGTCTCCCCGGTGGCGTCCCCGGTCGCGACCGGCAGCCAGGCCCGGGACAGCCAGCGCCCGGGCGGCTCGTCGATGAGCCGGTAATCCTGCCGGTCCCGGGCGAAGTCCTCCAGCCAGCGGGGCTCACCGGTCTTGAGGGTCTCCAGCGGGGCGAACCCGCTCAGCGGCGGTACCCGGTGCCACTGGGCGGCGAGCGTCGCGTCGACACCGGCGTACCCGATGAGTTCGAGCCCGTGGCCGGGCCGGCGCCGGTACATCAGCACCGCGTCGGCGCCGACCCCGGGGGCCAGGTGGTCGAGCAGCGCACCGGCCAGCTCCTGCGCGGAACCGACGTGCACCAGGGCCGTGCCGAGGCGGCCGAGCGTCTCGGCGGTGCCGGGCGGGGCGGGTGACGTGCGGGGTTCCGCCGGGGCGGGCAGTTCGGTGACGGGATCGACGGCCGGGGGCACGGTGGGCATCAGGGCGCCGAGGGTGAGCCAGCACTCCTCCAGGAGCGTGCGGCTGCCGGCCCGGGCCTGCCGCACGAGCGCCTCCTGCGCGGCGTCGGGGGAGCAGCCCGTGGTGGCCATCAGGGCGCCTTTGGCCCGCTCCACCACGGCGGAGGCGGCCACCTGGTCCCGCAGCCGGTCCAGCTCGGCGCGCTGCCGGGACACCACCTTGGCCAGAGCCGCCGGCTCGGCGACGGCGCCGGTGCCGACAGGCGGCGCTTGCTCGCTCGTCACGGATCGAGCATGGCACAGGAAGGCGTCTTCGATCACACCCGTACCGGATCAGTGAAGGATCTGGGCATCCTCGGGCCGGAACCGGCCGGTCAGCGGCCGGTACTGTGCCCCACGAGCGCCTCGGTGACGGCGCGGACGCTGCGCGCGATGTGCTGGAGTTGCAGCACCTCCGCCGCGTACAGCTTGATCGTGTGCTCGATGACCGACTCCGGCAGCCCCAGCAGGGGCAGTTCGGCCCGCGCGGTCTGCAGCGCCGTGCGGGCCACCCGGATCTCGTGCTGGACCTGGATCTGCGCGTGCCGGGCGAGCAGCACGGGGTGCCGGATCAGCGCCGGGTAGCTGGCGTAGCGGGCCGGCACCAGCTCGCGCAGCCACTTGGTGGCGGAGCGCTCCCAGTCGTAACTGCCCGGCGTCTTGACCTGGCAGGGCCAGTCGGGACTGATGCGGGTGGTCGTCGTCACGGTCATGATCATCGCTTCCGGGGTGCGGCTCGGGAAGGGTGGTCGATGGTTGTCTGGGCGGCTCCGGCCTAGGGGATGGCCGGAGCCGCCGCGGGCGAATCGCGCAGGCGATGCCCGTTCGAACACCCCGGGCGCCGACGCGGGTAGGAGACGGCGGCTGGGGGCGTCCGTGCAGGGGCCCCGGGTGTCGGCCGCCGGCGCTGCGGGTGGTGCTGCGTGCGCATGGGCGGTCCGTCGGCTTTCTCGGGGCGGGTGCGAGCGGTGCGTCCTGGGTGCGGAACGTGCCCGGAGTGTGCCGGGGTGATCCGTGAGCAGTATTTATATATGCCATCCGGTTTGCAAGACGTATGAAAACATTCATGCGTGAATTGCGGTGAATGATCCCTCTACGGGTTGCTGCTGCGCGCAGGAAAGATGGCCGCAGGGCCCCGGGTCAGTCCTTGAGGAAGAACTGGTGCTGCTCGGCGACGTGCTCGTACTCCTCCAGGCGTGCCTGGGTGCGCTCCGGATCGGCATCGGTCATGGCCTGGAGCAGGGCGGCGGCCATCAGGCCGGGCGCCGCATAGGTGTCGAAGACCAGGCGGGACCCGATGCCGGTGCTGAAGGTGACATCGGCCTCGTCGGCCAGCGCGCCGAGCGCCAGGTCGGTCACCAGCGCGACCCGCAGACCCGCGGTGCGCGCCACCTGGATCGCGGTGAGCGTCTCCTGCGCGTGCCGCGGCATCCCGAACGCCAGCACCCAGGTGCCGCCCGCCTCCCGCGACTGCAGCAACGCGTCGTAGGCCACGCTGCCGCCCCGGGTCACCAGCCGGACGTCGGGGTGGATACGGCGGGCGGCGTAGGCGAAGTACTCGGCAAGCGAGACGGAGATGCGCAGGCCGAGCACGGTCAGCGGGGAGGACTGGGACAGTTCGCGGCCGATCCAGATCACCCGGTCCGGGTCGGCGAAGTCCCGGCGCAGGTTCTCCAGGTTCTCGATCTCGGCGTCGACGGCCGCCTGGAGTTCGTTGCTGCGGTGCTCGGTGGCGGCCCCGGTGCCGCCCGCCAGGGTGCGCAGCGCGATCGACTGGAGCCGCTCGCGCAGCGCCGGGTAGCCGTTGAAGCCGACCGCGCCCGCGAACCGGGTCACCGACGGCTGGCTGACCCCGACCCGCTCGGCGAGGTCGGTGATCGACAGAAACGCCGCCTCGGTGATGTGGTCGATCAGGTACTGGGCGATGCGCCGCTGGCCGGGGGAGAGCCGGGGGCCGTCGAAGAGCTCGCGGAGCTGGGAGGTGGGCGCGGCCTCCGCCTCCGGCACCGTCTTGCCCGAGGTGATCGCTGATGCCTGTGCGCGAGCCTGCTGCGGCGATGGCACCGAAGCGCCTCCTTTGTCTCCCACGAGGACTCAACATAGCTCACGGACCGTGGTGACCAGGGGTTGTGCCGACAGCCTGACCGCCCGGCGGCCGAACGCACAACGCGCGAGGCGGGCGCCGGGGTTCCGGTGGTCACCGCCGGTAGACGGTGATGGAATGCCCGACGTCGTCGACGGCACGGCTGCTGTCGATCAGCGCGGCCAGCCGGCCCCGCGCCTTGGCGACCGACGAGTCCGAGACGACCAGCAGCCCGTGCACCTCGCGGGGCGGCACCGTGCGGGGGTCGGTGGCGTGGATGCCGTAGTACGACGGGACGCCACTGCCCTTGTAGACCAGCCAGATCCGCTCGCCCGGGTAGCGCTCCCGCAGCCGGTCGGCGAGCCGGCCCAGGTCCTGGCCCCAGTCCACGTTGGAGTCGTGCAGCCGCAGATACGTCTTCGCCGGACCGCCGAACGCCTCGTTGGAGTACGGCAGATAGAACGGGAACGTCCGCAGCGAACTCACCGCCACGAACAGCAGCAGCGCCCCGCCCACCGGCCGCGACCACCGCCACCGCACCGCCAGCACCGAAGCGCCGCCCACCGCCAGGAACATCGGCATGAACAGCGCGTACCGCGTCCCGAAGTCCCGCGACCCGGTCATCGCCGAGGCCAGCAGCACGGCCGGCGGCAGCAGCACGTACGGCGCGGCCGGCCGCAGCCGCCGTACCGCCACCGCCGCGACCGCGCCGGCCGCCCACAGCGCCAGCATGCCCAGCGGCGTCTTCACCAGCAGGGCGGCCGGCAGGTAGTACCAGCGGGAGCCGGTGTAGAGGTGCCCGAACAGATAGCCCTGCCAGGGATAGTCCTCCAGCCCGAACTGCAGGCGCATGCCGTCCCGGTAGGCGTGCGGGAAGGGCATCAGATCCACCAGCAGACCGCGTGGACCGTGGATCGCCGGGATCGGCACCGCGGCCACGGAGCGCAGCCGGGGATCGACGGCCAGATAGGAGAGCCACACGACGGCGACCGCCGTCGCCGTCACCACCGCCGCGGCCGTGAGCGCGCGCCGCACCCGGCCCGGGCGCACCCCCCACACCGACAGCACCGCCAGTGCCGGCAGCACCGGGAGCGCGGGCAGCACGCTCATCTTCGTCGCCACCGCCGCGCCCAGAGCGGCCCCGGCGAGGGGCAGATACAGCCGGGGGCGGTCGCGCGCCCGCCACAGCAGCCAGGCCGACGTCAGCACGAACCCGGCCGACGGCACGTCCAGGGTGGCCAGCGAACCGTGCGCGATCAGGTCGGGGGAGAAGCAGTACAGGGCGAGCGCGAGGAGCCCGGCGGCCGTACCGAGGACCTCGCGGGCGAAGGCGAGGACCACCAGGGCGAACAGCAGCGTCAGCGCGATCACCGGCAGCCGGGCCCACAGCATCAGCCGCCAGGGGTCGTTGCCCGACGCGTACAGCAGATGCCGGCCCACCTGCCCCTGGTCGCCCCGGTACGACGGGTCGTAGTGCGGGTCGGCGACCGCGATCCCGGCCATGACGATGAGCTTGCCGAGCGGCGGGTGCTCGGGGTTGTAGCGCAGCCGGTGCTCGTGGAGGTAGTCGGTGGCCGCGGCCACGTAGACCGGCTCGTCGATGGTGGGCGTCTGCTGGACGGCGGTGGTCACCATCGCGACCGCCATCTGGGCGAGCAGCACCGCCACGAGGACCGGCACCAGCCACCGCCGGCGGGCGCGCAGGGCGGCGGTCAGCCGGGCCGCGGGGGCGGGCCGTGGGGCGGGTGCGGGATCGTCGAGGTGGCCGGGATCGAGGACCGACTGCTGTTCGCTTGCCATCATCCGCCCCGCGGGGACGCCGGGCCCGCGGTGGCGGGAGCGATCAGGAGCAGGGTCATGGGCCCCACTCTCGCATCGCTCCCACCACCGGGCGCGTCACCGCTTCACGAGTCGTACCGACAGTCCGTCTGCCGTGTACACGGGTACGGCCCGCAGCTTGTCGGAGTTCAGCTCGATGTGGTCGAACTGTCCGCGCAGCCGCGGCGCGTCCATCACCGGGAGGGTGTGGCCCGCGGCCGGCGGGTGCTCGGTGTCGAGCTTCAGGGACAGCGTGCTGCCCTTGCCGAGCACGGCCAGGTGCTTGACCTGGAGCGGCGCCTTGCTGCCCTTGCCGAGCGTCACCTCCAGGGTGCCCGCGTCCTGGGCGTAGCTCCCCCGCACGAACAGGTCCCCGGCCACCCGCAGGGTGCCGGCCTCGACGCGGACGTCGCCGCGGCCCAGCGCCTCGTCCGAGGCGGCGACCAGGGTGCCCCCGGCCACCACGGTGCCGCCGCGGTAGCCGTTGCCGCCGGTCAGGGTCAGCGTGCCGGTGCCCTTCTTGGTCAGGCCGCCGTGGCCGTCGATGTCGTTGCGCCAGCTGTCGGCCGCCGAGAAACCGCCGGCCGCCGCGTCCAGGGTGACCGTGACGTCCGTGTCGAAGGCGCCGTAGCCGTCCGCCGCGGCGAACAGGTTGAGGCGGCCCCACTGCTCGGCGCCGTCCAGCAGCACATAGCCGGCGGGCAGGGCGGTGCTGCGCAGCACCTCGCGGCGCTGGTCGGCGGTGAGGTAGGGCTGGCGGGTCTCCAGGAGCACCTCGGCGCCCTTGGGCACGGTGAGCGGCAGGTCGGCGCCCTGCCGCCGCAGGATGTACGTCAGCCGGGGAGTGGCCGCGCGCTCGTTGGCCGCGCGGTCGGCGTACGGGTCGGCGGCGGTGCCGGCCGAGTGGGCGTAGGCGTACAGGGTGTCGGCGGTGGCGCCGGTCCGCGCCTCGAAGTAGGCGAGGGCCTGGGCGCGGGCGGCCGCCTTGAGGGCGGCGTTGTCCGGGTCGGCGAGGGTGGCGGCGGCCAGGGCGGTGGCCATGACGCGGCCGCCGATCACGTCGACCGTGTTGTGCATACCGGCGATGATGCGGGTGTCGCTCAGCTCCAGGGCGCGGGCCACCAGCTCCTGGAAGCGCTCCGGCACCGCGTAGGCGTAGGCGAGGCCCGCCAGGTGGAAGGCGTTGGTGTGGCCCGACGGGAAGCCTCCGTCGTCGACCGGGGAGGTGCTGCGCTGACGCAGCAGCTGCGGGGCGACGACCACCTCGGAGTCGTAGACCGGGAAGCCGTAGGCGTCGGTCCTGCCGGTGTCGACGACCTCGCTGTCCTCGTTCATGCGCCACGGACGCGGGTACTGGTAGGCGTACTTGGAGGGGTTGCCGGAGGCGTAGTTGCCGCGCAGGGTGTCGACCAGCTCGGCGACCTTGCCCAGCGCCGAGTCGTGCGAGCCGGCGCCGAGCGCGGAGCCCGCCGGGGCGTCGGCCGGGACGGCGTCGTTGACGGTGGTCGCGGGCGTCCCGTCGGGTGCGCTGGTGATCGAGGTGACCGCGAGGGAACCGGCCTTGTACAGGTCCGCCAGTGGGCCGAGGCCGGCGATCATCGCGTAGCTCTGGTGCTGGCGGTCGTAGAGGAACGCCTTCTTCGCCTCGGCCGCGGAGCGCTTGGCGGTGATCTTGGCGCAGTAACGCATGTTGTCGCGCAGGATGTCGGCGCGCAGCACGGCACCGGTGTTCCAGGCGGAACCCGTCTTCCATATCAGCGCGAAGCCGCCGAGGATGCGGACCACCGCGTTGGTGTCGGCGGTCTGGTTGGTGCTGATGTTCGTCTTGTAGTCGTCGACGAACGCGAGAGCGGTCGCGGCCTTGGCGTCCGCGGCGGCGAGCCAACCGGCGAACGTCGGGGCCGCCAGCACACCCGCCGACGCGCCGAGCGAGGTCTTGAGGAATCCCCGTCGGCCGACGGGGAGTCCACGGGCCGGTGAGGAGGTGCGGTGCCCGGCAGGTGACGGCATGGGTGTGCCTCTCTTGAGTTCTGCGGGAGTTCACGCGGACGGCTGGGGCTCCAGATGCGCGTGAGCGTGTGGGTTCGCGTGGGAAAGTGTTGAACGAGCGTAGTTCTAGGGCGAGTTCGTGTCCCGTCGGTCATCGCCCGACGACCGCCACGTGACCCGGAGTTGAACGGCAGCCCTGTGGTTCACCGGAAGAAGCGCCCGGGACCTGCGCGTTCGCAGCGTCGAACAGCCCGTGGTCCACGGCAGACGGAACCGGACGGGCCGCGGACGGGTTTCTCACAGGATCGAACGTGCCAGCGCCACCGCGCCCTCGACCGGCGGGAGTCGCAACGGCTGCGGCCGCGCCCCGGGTACGGCCTCGGCGAGCGCGGCCGCGAAGGCGTCGTACAGGCGTGGCTGGGAGAGGATCGTGCCGCCCGCGACCACCACGTCGTCCACGGCGAGACCGCGGGCGGCGAGCCGGACCACGAGGCCGGCGAGGGCGCGGCCGCCGTCGGCTATCACGTCGGCGGCGAGCCGGGAGCCCGCGTCGGCCGCGGCGAAGAGCGCCGGGGCATGTCGGCCCCACTCGGCGGAGACGTCGCAGGCACCCTCCAGCGCGGCGCCGAGTGCGGGTACTTCGGCCACCTCGAAGGCGGCGACGAGTCCGGTCGCGAGGGCGTCGGGGGCCTCGCCGCGGTCGTGTGCGGCCCAGACGGCGCGGGCGGCCTCCCGGACCAGTCCGGCGGCACCGCCCTCGTCACCGAGGACCGCGCCCCAGCCGCCCACCTGTACGGGGCTGCCGTCGGGCTGCCGGCCGACGGCCACCGAGCCGGTGCCGGCGACCAGGCCGACACCCTTGTCCAGGCCGGCGGCGGGGACGAGGAGCTCGGCGTCGCCCACCACCTGGACGGGCACGTCGAGGAGGTCCCGCAGCGCGGCGGCGATGCCGGCGCACTGGCGGGGGGTCTCGCAGGCGTGCCCGCCGACGGCCAGGGCGGCCGGGCGGGTGCCGGGAGGCAGGGCGTCGTGGACGAGCGCGGTCAGCCAGCGGGCCGCGGCGACCGGGTCGTGCGGCCGCCAGCCGCTGCTCGGGCGGACGTGGTCGGCGACCCGCTCCGCGCCCGCGATGGCGCGGAGCTGGGTCTTGGTGCCGCCCACGTCGATGCCGACCACGAGTGGAGGAGAAGGTGTGTCCTGCACGGATCCTCTTTCGTCGTCTGGGCGAACAGCGCCGAAGAGCCTGGCGCTCAGGGCCTGGCCGGCGGATCCAGACGCGGGCGTGGGGCGTGGCACGCACATCTGCGGCGTTGTCGTCGGTCGTCGACGTCCCCCAGCCTTCGGCCGGGAGGTGCCCCCACCGCGTCGACTCCCTCCTCCGCCTTGCAGCTGCACGCACCACGCCCCACTCATCGGCGCTGACAGCCGCCGCTGATTTCCTGCGTCTTGATCCGCCGGCCAGGCCCTAGCTGCGACGGCGGGCGAACCGTGCCTGGCCGGACAGGAGTTGAAGAAGTCGGGAAGCCCCGGGACGGGCTTCTTGCGGAGCACGGCAGGCGAGTACCGTGTACTTCGTTAGGAAGTTAACTAACGAAGTACAGTGCGTCAAGAGTTGCCGCGGACTCGATCAACGGGACGCTGTCGAGGCCAGAACCGCGCGGCACAAGGGCACCGCATCGCCGCATCCCGCGACACCCGGGGGAGCGCGGCCCCTGACCCATGGGGGAACTGTGGAACACGTCGTGACTGAGGCCCCCCGGCTCACCGAGAGCGCCGGTGCGGTCTTCGCCGTACTGGCTCAGGCCGGCAGCGCCACCCGGCCGCAGCTCGCGAGCCTCGCCGGCCTGTCCAAGCCGACGGTCTCCGCCGCCGTCGCGGAGCTGGAGGGGGCCCGGCTGGCCGCCCACTCCGGCACCGCGTCCAGCGGCACCGGCCGCTCCGCCGCCGTCTACGGCCTCGGGCCCGCCTCCGGCTCGGTCCTCGCCGTCGACCTCGGCCCGGCCCACACCCGGGTGCGCGGCTGCGCCCTGGACGGCACGCTGCTCGCCGAGGCGGACACGCCCCGCACCCGCGCCGCCGACGCCGTCCGCGAGGCCCTGGCCGCGCTGCCCGCGGGCGCCCCGCTGCGGGCCATCGTCGTCGCCATCGGTGACGTCACCGCCCCCGACCTGGCGGGCACCGGGATGCGCCCCGCGACCGCCAAGGCCGGGCCCGTCTTCGACGCGGTCTCGGTCGCCCTGCCGCCGGGGGTCCCGGTCCACCTGGAGAACAACGTGAACTGCGCCGCCCTCGCCGAACTCCACGAGGGCGCCGCCCGGGGCCGCCGCACCTTCGGCTACCTGCGGATCGGCGTCGGTATCGGTCTGGGCATCGTGATCGGCGGCCAGGTGCTGCGCGGCGCCAACGGCGCGGCCGGTGAGCTGGCCCGGCTGCCCTACCCCTGGGACGACGACCGGGAGCCCCGTCAGGAGGCGCTGGAGGCGTACGTCGGCTCGCAGGCCCTGCTGCGCCGGGCCGCCGAGGTCTGGCGGGATATCGACGGCCCGCGCCCCCGTACCGCCGAGCGGCTGTTCGCGCTGGCCGCCGAGGGCCGCGAACCGGCCCGTTCCCTCGTCGCCCGGCATGCCGCCGACGTGGGCCGGCTGGCCGCCGCCGTGGCCGCCGTACTGGACCCGGGGCTGATCGTGCTGGGCGGCAGCACCGGCGCGGACCCGCAGCTCCTGCCCGGGGTGCGGACCGAGCTGGGGCGGCTGAGCTGGCCCACCGAGGTGGTCAGCAGCCAGATCGGGGATCTCGGTACTGTCGTGGGTGCGGCCCGGCTCGCGGTGGCCAAGGGAGTCCAAAACGTGACCGAAGGCGCGCAGGTGAAGGATTGACGGCCTCCTTATCGGTCTGCCAATGTCCGGACAAGCGCTTTCTAAGTCGGCCGGGACGCCGGCTTGGGGTGAGCCTCCCAGCCCGTACACGACGTACGGCAACCGCACGAGGGCGTGCCCGTGCGGTGACGGCCAGGACGGCCGGGGATCTCGCCCCGCGTGGACGATGCGGCCGGGCGAGGCCGCGCCCCCCGGAAAGCGACTTTTCCTTCAAAATGCACCCGTGCCGCCTCAGCCGGCGCCGTGCTCCGTCCGTACGACGAAATGGGATCGAAGATGACCACTGTGGGTGTGCGGCGCTCTCGCCGACTCGGCCGCGGCGGCATGCGCCGCCTGGTTCCTCTCGCTGCCGTGGCCACGGCAGGAGTCCTGCTGCTCTCCGCCTGCGGGTCGGGATCCGGCTCGGGCGGGAGCTCCAAGTCGCTGACGTTCTGGATCTCCACGGTCCCGGGGCAGGACGCGGGCTGGAAGAAGCTGGTGGCGCAGTACAAGAAGGAGACCGGCGTCAGCGTCAAGCTCGTCAACATCCCCTACGACGGGTACCCGACGAAGCTGCACAACGCCGCGCAGGCGAACTCGCTGCCGGATGTTGCCGACGTGCCGGCCCTTGACCCGATCTGGTCGAACAAGCTCATCGACCTCAGCTCCATCGCCAACGACAAGAGCTACAACATCAACGCCAACTTCCTCGCCAAGGACTCGTCCGGCAAGGTGCTGGCCATCCCCTCGGACGTCACCGCGTCCGGCCTGTTCATCAACAAGACGCTGTTCAAGAAGGCCGGCGTCGCCGTCCCGACCTCGCCCCAGAAGACCTGGACCTGGACCGAGTTCATCGCGGCGGCGAACAAGGTCCGGGAGAAGACCGGCGCCAAGTACTCCCTCACGTTCGACCAGTCGCCGTCCCGGCTCCGCGCCATGGTGTACGAGATGGGCGGGCAGTACGTCCACGCGGACTCCTCCGGCAAGTTCTCGGTGGACGCCGCGACCAAGAAGGCCGTGAAGTACTTCGTCGGACTGAACGACGACAAGACCATGCCGAAGTCGGTGTGGACCAGCGGCGCCGACCCGTCGGCCATGTTCCAGAGCGGTGACGTGGTCGCCTACTGGTCCGGCGTGTGGCAGGTCGCCTCCTTCGCCGACAGCATCAAGAAGTTCGACTGGGCGAGCGTCCCGACTCCCGCCCAGCCGGTCCAGGCCAGTGACGTCAACAGCGGCGGCATGATGGTGGGCTTCAACAACAACGGCGCCGCGGCCACCGCCGCCCAGAAGTTCCTGTCCTGGGTGTACGAGCCGAAGCAGTACACCGAGCTGGTCGAGACCTCCGGGTTCCTCCCGGTCGAGAGTGGTCTGAACCCGAAGTACCCCTTCACCTCCGAGGCGGCGCAGTCGGCGTTCAAGCTGTACAACGAGGAGATCCCGCTCTACGCCCCGATCTCGGGTTACTTCAACGGCGCGCAGACGAACTGGGTGCTGAAGGGCAAGAGCCTCGCCACCGACCCGACCAAGACGGAGCTCGGCAAGGCGATCAACGGCCAGCAGTCGGCCGACAAGGCCCTGCAGAACATCGTGGACGGCTACAACCAGCAGGTCGGCGGCTGATCGTAGGCCACAGGGCCGGGCGGCGGGGTCCAGACACCGCCGCCCGGCCCTGGCGCCCACGTGATGCCGGGCTCATGGCGTGAGCCCACAGCAATCCATTCCACCAGCACGGAAGTCAGGAAGATGACAAAAAGTGCCGCGGCAGTGTCCGTGAGGCCGCCCAGGAGACGCAGTACCTACACCCTCGCGCCGCTCGTCCTCATCGCGGCCAATGTCGTGCTCTTCGCGCTGTTCTTCGCGTGGCCGGCGGTGATCGGGCTCGTCTACTCCTTCACGAACTACACCGGTGTGGGGGCGTTCCAGTTCATCGGACTGGACAACTACCACAACCTGTTCGGGGACTCCGCCTTCTACGACGCGCTGACCCGGACGCTGCTGTACGCCGTCCTCTTCGTTCCGCTGAACTTCGCGCTCTCACTGCTCGCCGCCAACCTGCTGGTGAGCAAGCACGCCAAGGGCGCGTCCGTCGCCCGTGTCATCTTCTTCATCCCGTGGCTGCTGTCGCCCATCGTCGTGGGTGTCCTGTGGCGGTGGCTGTTCGGTGAGAACTTCGGACTGGTCAACTACGTCATCGAGAAGCTCGGCGGGTCCGCCGTCCCGTGGCAGTCGAACGCGGACCTGTCGCTGCTGGTGGTGGTGTTCGCGGCGTCCTGGGCCTGGACGGGCTTCTCGATGCTGCTCTTCATCGCGGCGATCAAGAACGTACCGGTGTCGTACTACGAGGCGGCCTCGCTCGACGGCGCCGGCCCCTGGCGCCAGTTCATCAGCATCACGCTGCCGAGCATCGCACCCACCTCGTTCATCGTGATCCTGCTCAACACGATCAACGCGATGAAGGAATACCCGGTGTTCGTCTCCCTCAACAACGGCGGACCCGGAACGTCGAACAACCTGCTTGTCCAGTACATCTATCAGACCGGCTTCCAACGGGGCCAGATCGGCTACGCGAGCGCCGCGTCGTTCGTGCTCATGCTCATCCTGATGGCCGTCGCGATCATCCAGCTGATCGTCAACCGGCGGGTGGAGAACCGATGACAACAACAGACACGCCACGCCCGGTCGACGCCGGTCCCGGACGGGCCGTTTCCAGAAAGCGGTCCCGCGGTGCGAGCAGTGGCGGGCTCCGGCGGGCGGTACCCGCGACGACACTGCTGTGGGTCATGGCGTGCCTCTACGGGCTGCCGGTGCTGTGGTTCATCCTCAGCTCCCTCAAGCCGGCCGGGGACCTGTTCTCCTATCCGCTGACGCTGGTTCCGCACCACCCCACCCTGTCGGGTTACTTCCAGGCGTGGCGCAGTGCCAACTTCTCGCAGTACTTCATCAACACGACCCTCGTGTGCGTGATCACGACGATCCTCACGGTGGGCGTCAGCTGCTGCACCGGGTACGCGCTGGCCAAGTACGACAACAGATGGCTCAAGGCGTTCTTCATCTGCATCCTGGCCACCACGATGCTGCCGGGCGAGGTCATGCTCGCCCCCGAGTTCCTGGTGGTCCGCAACCTCGGCCTCTACAACTCGTTCGCCGGCATCATCCTCCCGGCCGTGCTCACCGCGACCGGATGCTTCATGTTCCGCCAGTTCTTCATCACGGTCCCCGACGAACTCGTGGAAGCCGCACGCATCGACGGCGCCCGCGAACTGGCGATCTTCCTGCGGATCATGGTGCCGCTCTCCCGGCCCATCATGCTGACCCTCGCCATCCTGTCCTTCCAGTGGCGGTGGAACGACTACATCTGGCCGCTGCTGATGCTGAACGACCCCAACAAGTTCACCGTGCAGATCGGCATCCAGAGCATCGTCGGCGCGCAGAACATCAACTGGTCGGTCCTGCTCGGCGCATCGGTCATCTCCATGATCCCGCTGATCGTCATCTTCCTGGTCTTCCAGCGCTACGTCATGGGCGCCGACATCAACGCCGGACTGAAGGACTGACCGTGCCCACCCCGCTCGACCACGAGTTCGTCCGCGCGGTGGCCGGCGCCGCCGACCGGCTGGCCGCCCCGCTGGCGGCCGGCCCCGACGAGGAACCCGCCGGTGTGGCCCACCGCGTTCTGGCCCGCCGGGTGAAGACGCTGGTCGCGGCGTACCGTTCCCCGGTCTCGGCACTGCACGGCAGCGGGCAGGTCATCGTCGCCGCGATGACCCACCTGGGCGCCCTGCGGGCCGCGCAGACCGCCACCGGCCTCTTCGCCGGCGGCGACAACGTGCAGTCACCGCCCGACTCCGCGTTCACCGTCAACGACGTGTGCGACGCGCACCTCCTCGCCGCGGGCGCGGGGCCGGAACTGGGCGACGTCACGGCCGCGCTCGCCGAGATCGCCGACGCCGCCTCCGGCCCTCTCCTGACCGGTGGGGTGCACACCCCGAACCACCGCTGGGAGCTGTGCGCGGCGCTGGCCCGACTGCACCGGTCATTCCCGGACGGCCGGCTGCTCGACCGTGTCGACGCGTGGCTCGCCGAGGGCGTCGACATCGACGCGGAGGGCCTGTACTCGGAGCGGAGCGCCAACTACGCGACCCACGTGTCCAACCCGTCGCTGCTGCTGCTGGCCGACGTCCTCGGCCGCACCGACCTGCGGGACGCCGTCGAACGCAACCTCACCGCGACCCTGGACCTCATCAGACCGGACGGCACGGTGGAGACCGTCCACTCGCGGCGGCAGGACCAGAACCATCCCTTCCCGCTGGCGCCCTACCTGCCGCACTACCGGCTGCTCGCGATCCGCACCGGCCGGGGCGACTTCAGCCGGGCGGCGCGGCTGGCTGCCGCCGGCGGCATCGACGACCCCCACCTGCTCGCCGAGACCATCCTCACCCCCGACCTGTGCCGCGCGCTGCCGGCACCGGCGCCGGAACCCCTTCCCCGCGACCGGTACATCACGACGGCGCGCCTCGCCTCACGTGCCTCCGCCACCGCGCACAGCGTCCTGTACGGCGGCTCGGACGTGCCCGAACACCGGCGCATCCGCTCGGGCCTCGCGTGCAATCCCACCTTCCTGCGGCTGTTCGCCGGCGACGCCGTCCTCGACGCGGTCCGCCTCTCCCGGGGATTCTTCGACCTGGGCCCGTTCCGCGCCGCCGGCATGGAACAGCCGGCCGACCACCAGTACCGGCTCACCGAAACCCTGACGGCCGCCTACTACCAGCCGCTCCCGCCGGACCGGCGACGGGACGACGGCGCCTACCGCATGGCGGACGAAGGACGCTTCTCGGCCGCGATGGCCTTCCCGGACCGGCCTCGGGACGAGGTCTCCCACACGACCCGCGTCGCAGCGGATCTGCGGGAGGACGGTGCCGACCTGCGGATCGACATCAGCGGACCAAGCGTCCCCTGGGCCCTCGAACTGACCTTCCGGCCGGGCGGCGTGCCAGAGGGCGCCGTACCGATCGGCGACGGCCAGTGGGGCCTGACGACCGGGCCGATGACCTACCGGGTCGGTGCCGACGAGATCCGGATCGAGGTCCACGTCGAGGCAGGCGAACCGCTCGCCGGGCCGGACCGGAGCGACGTACTACGGTACGACCCGGGTCAGGACCACACCGTGGTGGGCGGCACCGACGCGACGACCGGGAACCGCGTCTACATCGGCGGCCACGGCCCTCACACACTGACCGTCGCACTGCGCGCCCGCCGTCGCTCGCCTGTCGTCTGACCCCGACAGGAACCACACCATGGCCACCTCCGGCATGAAGGGCTGATCCACCCATGCACCTGCCACGCCAGCTCGGCCCGCTGCACGACCTGCCGTCCACCCCCGAGGCGTACGACGCGGTCCTCGCCGGCGTCGCGGAGCAGGCCCTGGCCCGCCTCACGCCCGAGGGCAACCTCGAACACCCCGACGCCGACGACGACATCGGCGACACCTCCCTCGGCGTCACCTCGCTGCTGGCCCTCGCCTGGCAGCGCGCCAAGGACCCGCGGCTGCCGGAGGCCGTGCACCGCAGCCTCGCCTTCCACCTGCGCGAGCGCGTCTACACCGAGGACAACCCCGGCTACCCGAACCTGACGGTCCGCGACTCCGGTCTCCCGTACGCCCGTTACGTGCTGGCGCCGGGCGCGCACCCGATCGGGGACTGGCCCAGCACGGTGTGGGCGCTGCTCCAGGCCGTCAACGTCCTCGACCTCGCGGACGGCCTGGTCGACGACGAACAGCGCACCGCGCTGACCGAGGTGGGCCGCGGCTACTGGCGCTGGCTGACCGAGGCCACCTTCTTCAACCCGCAGGAGGCCGGCAACCAGGCGATCGGCTGCGTGGTCGGCGGGCTGATGCTGGCCCGCCACCTTCCCGCCGGGGAAGGCGAGCAGGTCCGCAGGCGGGCGCTGACCCTGTACGCCGACGAGATCCGCGCCCACCGCGTCCTGGACCGGGGTGCCCTGCTGCCCCCCGAGCACGGCGGCGCCTACGACAACAACTACGGCCCGATCTCCCTGTCCTTCCTCGCCCAGGCCCACCGGATCAGCGGCGAGCCGATGTTCGCGGAGGACGGCGACGCGCTCGCCCGCTACCTCGACGCCCGCCTGCCGGGCGGCGGCTTCGACAACGGTGGCCCCCGTTACAGCGAACAGCACTCCGGCTTCGAGTCCGTCCTGGGGCTGCGTTACTTCGGCGCCCGGATCGGCTCCGACCTCGGCCGCTACCGGGGCGACACCAACTGGGGCCGGCACGCGGTCAAGGCGGACGGCGGTGTCGACGGGCACTTCGCCTGGATGCTGGTCTGGCAGACCCAGGACACCACACCCTGGCACCGCACCCCCTCGACCGTCCCGGCCCGTCACCAACTCCGCGCGGGCACCGTCTCGGTGGCCTTCGACCACCGGATGACCCCGGCGCTGATCGAGGCGGCCGGCACCTACCACCTCCCGGCGGCGGTGAACCGGCAGCACGGCTTCGGCCCGGTCCTGGACGGCTTCCTGTACTGCCGGCCGATGGGCGAGGTCCGGGTGCGGGACCTGCACGCCGACGGCCTGACCGCCAAGCTGGTCAGCAAGCCGGTCGTGGGCCGCGACCACGTGCTGCGCCACCTGCGCTCCCTGTACGTCACGGACGGCACCCGGCTGTGGGTGACGGTGGCCCTGGAGCGCCTCGAGGGAACGCCGTACCTGCTGGCCGGGCTGCCGTACGCGGCGGACGACGGCGACCGGGTGCGCCGCGTCGCCGAGGGCGAGATCGCCGCCGCGGGGGCGCTGCGCCTCACCCACCCCGCACAGCAGGGCGCAGACCACTTCGACGCCCGTGCCGAACTCACCCAGGAGCAGGCCGCGTTCGCACTCGCCGTCGACCCGCGCGGCTACGGCAACCCGGACGAGGGCTGGCGCCACCTGGTCACCTCCAGCGCCTACGAGGCCCAACCGGCACCGGGCGCACCGGAGAACCTGCACGTGTTCGCCGTACGGTACGGACCCGGCGGTGACCTCGTGGCCTCGTTCGAGGGCGATCTGACGGTGCGCACCGAGGCGTTCACGGCCGTCATCGGGCCCGATGATCGCGTTCTACTACTCCTCGACGCTGTGGCAGTCGGTCGGTGTGGACCCGCCCCCGCCCCCCCGCCCGCCCACGGAGTGCCCGAACTCGCCCTCACCGCCTGCTAGTTCAGCGGCTGCCCGCGTCGTACGGCGCGGGCAGCGCCGTCTCCGGCACCACCAGATCCGTGACGTCGGCCGGAGGGAAGCCGTCCATGGGCACCTGAGCCGCCCACGGCTCACCGGCGCCGTTCGACTCCCGAGGGAGCGGGTGCGGTCGAGGAGGTCATCGAAAGTCGTGGCTGCCGCCCGGCTCGCCGTGGCCAAGGGAGTCCAAACCGTGACCGCAGGCGCGCAGTTGAAGGATTGACGGCCTCCGACTCGGTCTGTCAACGTCCGGACAAACGCTTTCCAAGTCGGCCGGGACGTCGGCTTGGGGTGTGCGTCCCGGCCGTACGTGGACGTACCGCAGTCCGAGGGCGTGCTCGCGGGCGGCAGTCACCGAGGCCGGGTCCCCACCCGAGAAGGGCGGTACGGCCGGGCGAGGCCGTCACCCGGGAAGCGACGTTTCGAACACACGGCACCCGCGCCGCATAATGCTCGGCCGGGGGATCCGTCACGCACCTTCAGGGAGGACCCGTTGGGTCATCAGATCTCGCGCAGAACCCTCTTCCGCACCGCGAGCGGGATCGCCGTCGTCGGCGCACTCGGCACGTCGCTGACCGCCTGCGGCGGTACCGCCGCCGACAGCAGCAGCGGCGGCGAGCTGACCATGACCTGGTGGGGCAGCGACGAGCGCCACGCCGCGTACAAGAAGTCCCTGGCCTACTTCCAGAAGCAGAACGCGGACATCAAGATCCAGGAGACGTACTCCGGTTACGACGGGTACTTCGACAAGTTCAACGCCCTGGTCGCCGGCGGCAGCGCCCCCGACCTGCTCCAGATGGACACCACGCTGGTCGCCCAGTACGCCCGCAAGGGAGTCCTCGCCCCGATCGACTCCTACGTCGGCAAGGACCTCGACCTCACCGGCTTCTCCAAGACGCTGCTGGCCGCCGGCACCGTCGACGGCAAGCTCTACGGCGTGCCGTCCGGCATCGGTGTCAACCAGCTCACCGTCAACCGCAGCGGCCTGGAGAAGCTCGGCCTGACCTACCCGGACCCCGAGTGGAGCTGGGCCGACCTGAAGAGCATCTCCGCCGACGTCCACAAGAAGAGCGGCGGCAAGGTCTACGGCACCGACGACGGCGGCGGCAGCACCCTCCAGGCCTTCGAGATCTTCGTCCGCGAGAAGGGCAGCCAGCTCCTCTCCGCGGACGGCAAGAAGCTCGGCTTCACCTCGGACGTCCTCCAGGAGTGGTGGGAGTACTGGGAGGACATGCGCAAGTCCAACGCGTGCCCGCCCGCCGCCATCACCGCCCCCGCTCACAACGACCTCACCAAGAACGCGGTCGTCATAGGCAAGGCGCTTTTCACCTTCGACAGCGGTGTCTACGGCGCCGGCGGCTCGATCACCAGCGCCACCCTCGACTTCCTGCCCACTCCGCAGGGCGACTGGTCCGGCGCCCGTGAGGGCAACTTCGTCAACGGCGGTGTCCTGCTGAGCGCCACCAAGGCCAGCGAGACGGTCGCCGACTCGGTGAAGATCATGTCGTTCTTCGCCCAGGACACGACGGCGATCAAGGACATGCAGCTGCAGCGCGGCATCCCGCCGACCAGCAAGGCCCGCAACCTCATCAAGGCGGGTCTGGCCGACACCGACAAGCGCAACATGGCGATGGCCGACTACATCTCCAACCGCGTCGCCAAGGCCACCGACGTGCTCGATGCCCCGCAGCCGCCGCCGCAGGGCGCCGACCAGATCTGGGACCTGCTGTTCCAGTCCAACCTCGCCATCGCCTTCGGCAAGAAGACCATCAAGTCCCAGCTGAGCGAGTTCTTCGACCAGGCGTCGAGCATCCTGGCGCAGTAGGCGCCGGCACAGGGAATCATCGGGAGAGAGCCAGGGAGACACGAGTACGATCACCGCGTGGCCCGACGAGGTCGTGACGGAGCCGCCGGTTCCGGCGACCCCGTCCGACCAGCGGGAGCGCGACCGCACGCGATGCCGCCTCGCGTGAAAGCGAGGCGGCGGGTGGTGGCCGTACGTCTTTCCTGGCCCCCTGGTTCATCGGCCTGTTCGGGCTGACCGTCTACCCGAGGCTCGACTCGCTGTACCTGTCCTTCACCGACTCCGACCTGCTCACCTTCCGTGCTCCTGTCCGTGCCCCTGAAGCCGGGCATGGCGCCGGTCGTGGCGATGGTCCTCAACGGCGACCTGTTGGGCATCGGCTTCCACCGGGCCGCCTTCTGCCCGCCCTCGCGCCCCCACATCGTCCAGCAACGGCACGGGCGGACCGCAACCTGCATGTGTTCGCCGTACGGTACGGACCCGGCGGTGACCTCATGGCGTCGTTCGAGGGCGATCTGACGGTGCGCACCGAGGCGTTCACGGCCGTCATCGGGCCCGATGACGCCCACGGAGTGCCCGAACTCGCCGTCACCGCCCGCTGGTTCAGCGGCTGCCCGCGTCGTACGGCGCGGGCAGCGCCGTCTCCGGCACCACCAGGTCCGCCCGGTCCCGGGTCGCCGCGACCAGGTCGGCGTTGCGCTGGTCGGTGCCCGCCACCCAGGCCACCGCCTGCTCGTGCCCCTTGCCGAACTCCTCGTGCCGGGCGACCAGCCGCCGTATCCGCTCGGCCTCGTCGATCTCGCAGAACCACACCTCGTCCAGGGCCGTCCGCACCCGCGCCCACGAGCCCTCGGCCAGCAGCAGGTAGTTGCCCTCCGTCACCACCAGCCGGGCCGTCGGCGGCACCGGGATCGCGCCCGCCAGCGGCTGTTCGAGGACCCGCTCGAAGCCCGGCGCGTACACCACCTCGCCGGTGTCCTCGCGCAGCCGCCGCAGCAGCGCGGCGTACCCGGCCGCGTCGAAGGTCGCGGGCGCGCCCTTGCGGTCCCGCAGGCCCAGCCGGTCCAGTTCGACGTCGGCCAGATGGAAGCCGTCCATGGGCACCTGCGCCACCCACGGCTCGCCGGCGCCGTTCAACGCGCGCACCAGATGCTCGGCGAGCGTGGACTTGCCGGCGCCCGGGCTGCCCGCGATGCCCAGGATCGCGCGCGGACCCCGTCCGGTGAGTGAACGGGCCCGGTCGAGGAGGTCGTCGAAAGTCAGCGGCACGCAAAAAGTGTGACACCGGGCCCGGGATGTGGTGTGTACCACCCCCTGGAAGCCGTCCGGTGGGGAAGATGCCGGACATGACAGCACTCGGTCTGCCCGACACCATCCAGGCCTGTCTCTTCGACCTCGACGGGGTCGTCACCAAGACCGCCGTCGTGCACGCGGCGGCCTGGAAGGAGACCTTCGACGCGTTCCTGCGCGGCTACGACGGCCAGCGGCCCTTCGACGCGGTCGCCGACTACGACGAGTACGTCGACGGACGCCCCCGCGCCGACGGGGTCCGCGCCTTCCTCGACTCCCGTGGCATCCACCTGCCCGAGGGCACCCCGGACGACCCGCCGGACGCCGCCACCGTGCACGGCCTCGGCAACCGCAAGAACGAACTGCTCCTGGCGAAGATCCGCACCGACGGCGTCGAGGCCTACGACGGCACCCTGCGCTATCTGGAGGCGGTCCGCGCGCAGGGGCTGCGCACCGCGATCGTCTCCTCCAGCGCCAACTGCCGTGACGTGCTGCGCTCGATCGGCGCCGAGCACTTCTTCGACGTCCGCATCGACGGGGTGGTGGCCGCCGAGCGCCATCTGCCCGGCAAACCGCACCCGGACACCTTCCTGGCCGCCGCCCACGACCTCGACGTCGAGGCCGCCCACGCCGCCGTCTTCGAGGACGCCCTCGCCGGCATGGACGCGGGTCGCGCCGGCCGATTCGGGTACGTCGTCGGCGTGGACCGCGTCGGGCAGACCGACGCCCTGTACGCACACGGCGCGGACACCGTCGTGAAGGACCTCGCCGAGCTGGGAGGCAAGGAGTGATCACCCACCGGTCGTACGCCGTGGAGCCCTGGGCGGTCCGCGAGACCGACCTCAACCTCGACGTGCTCGCGCAGAGCGAGTCGGTGTTCGCGCTGTCCAACGGACATGTCGGCTGGCGCGGCAACCTCGACGAGGGCGAGCCGCACGGTCTGCCCGGCAGCTACCTCAACGGCGTGCACGAGGTGCACCCGCTGCCGTACGCCGAGGCCGGCTACGGCTATCCGGAGTCCGGACAGACCGTCATCAACATCACCAACGGCAAGATCCTGCGGCTGCTCGTCGACGACGAGCCCTTCGACCTGCGCTACGGCCGGCTGGTCACCCACGAGCGGGTCCTGGACCTGCGCCGGGGCGTGCTGGAGCGGACCTGCGAGTGGACCTCGCCCGCCGGGTCCACCGTTCGGGTGCGCTCGACCCGGCTGGTGTCGCTGACCCAGCGGGCGGTGGCCGCCGTCGCCTACGAGGTCGAGGCCGTCGACCGGCGCTGCCGCATCGTGATCCAGTCCGAGCTGGTCGCCAACGAGCAGCTGCCCGGGACGAACGGCGACCCGCGCGCCGCGGTGGCGCTGGAGTCACCGCTGGAGCAGGAGGACGACTTCGCCTCCGGGCGCCGGCTGCGCCTGGTGCACCGCACCCGGCGCAGCGGCCTGCGGGTCGCGGTCGCCGCCGACCACACGGTCGCCGGTCCCGGGCGGACCACCACACAGGCCGAGAGCGACACCGACGTGGCCCGGCTGACCGTCACCTCCGTGCTGGAGCCGGGGGAGCGGCTGCGGGTGGAGAAGTTCGTCGCCCACGGCTGGTCCGGGGTGCGCTCGCTGCCCGCCATGGCCGACCAGGTGGACGCGGCCCTGGCGGCCGCCGCGCACGAGGGCTGGCAGGGCCTCGCCGACGAACAGCGCGGCTACCTGGACGACTACTGGTCCCGCGCCGACGTGGAGGTGGACGGTGACGAGGAGGTCCAGCAGGCCGTCCGCTTCGCCCTCTTCCACGTGCTCCAGGCCGGGGCCCGCGCCGAACAGCGCGCGATACCCGCCAAGGGCCTGACCGGCTCCGGATACGACGGGCACGCCTTCTGGGACACCGAGATGTTCGTGCTGCCCGTCCTCACCCACACCGCCCCCGACGCCGTCGCCGAGGCGCTGCGCTGGCGCTACAACACGCTGCCCGCCGCCCGGGAACGCGCCACCCAACTCGGCCTGGACGGGGCCGCGTTCCCCTGGCGGACCATCGCGGGCTCGGAGGGCTCGGCGTACTGGCCGGCCGGCACCGCGGCCTTCCACGTCAACGCCGACGTCGCCGACGCGGTGGTCCGCTATGTCGCCGCCACCGGCGACACCGACTTCGAACGGGACACCGGCGTCGAACTGCTCGTGGAGACCGCCCGGCTGTGGCGGTCGCTCGGCCACCACGACAGCCGCGGCGCCTTCCACATCGACGGCGTCACCGGCCCCGACGAGTACAGCGCGGTCGCCGACGACAACACGTACACCAACCTGATGGCCCGGGCGAACCTGCTGGCCGCCGCCGACGCCGTCGAACGTCACCCGCGGCAGGCGGCACGGCTCGGCGTCGACGCGGAGGAGAGCGCCGCCTGGCGGGACGCCGCCGAGTCCGTGCACGTCCCCTACAACCACGAACTCGGCGTCCACGAACAGCACGCCGGATTCACCCGCTACCAGCGGTGGGACTTCGCGAACACCCGCCCCGAGCAGTACCCGCTGCTGCTGAACTTCCCCTACTTCGACCTCTACCGCAAACAGGTCGTCAAACAGGCCGACCTGGTGCTGGCGATGTACACCTGCGAGCCCTTCTTCGACGAGGAGCACATCGCCCGCAACTTCGCCTACTACGAGCCGCTGACGGTGCGTGACTCCTCCCTGTCCGCCTGCTGCCAGGCCGTCGTCGCCGCCCAGGCCGGGCATCTGACGCTGGCCCACGCCTACACCGCCGAGGCCGCGCTGATGGACCTCGACGACCTGGAGCACAACACCCGCGACGGACTGCACATCGCCTCCCTGGCCGGCACCTGGATGGCGCTGGTGGCCGGCTTCGGCGGAATGCGCCACTACGACGACGGGGCCCGGTTCGCACCCCGGCTGCCGGAGCGACTGCGCCGGCTGGCCTTCACCCTGCAACTGCGGGGCAGCAGCCTGCGCGTGGAGATCGGCGCCGACAAGGCGACCTACACCCTCCTCGACGGCCCGCCGCTCACGGTCCACCACCACGGGGAGCCGGTCACGGTCGGCACGGACAGCCCGGCCGTGCGCGCGGTGCCACCGGCCAGGCCGGGACCGACGCCGGGCCAGCCGCTGCACCGGGCGCCGACCCGGCCGAGCTGAGCCTCAGCGTCCCGTCGGGGGCGCGGGGCTGTGCCAATGTGCGGCTACCGCTGCGGGCGCGACCAGCCACGACCCACCGGCACTTCGCAACGCATCCGGACCCCCACGGCGCTGTTCCATAAGCGTTGCGTTGGAAGTGCCGCGATCTGCGATCGGTTGCCCGCGCCGTCGTCGTGGCTGGGCGCGCAGTTCCCCGCGCCCCTGAAGGGGGCGCTTCACGTGAGCGCGTTGGAAAGCAGTCCCACCAGGTCGCCCGTCGCGTCGGCCGCGAACAGCGCCGCCAGTGCGCCCAGGGCGAGTACGGCCGCGGCGGCCGGCCACAGGGAGGGCGGTGGGCTGGTCTGGAGCGCCGCGATCCGGCGGGTGACCGCGCGGTCCGTGAAGTTGAGGGCGCAGGCCGGCCGGGCCCGGCCGGCGCTCAGCGCCGCCCGGGCCAGAGCGCGGGCGGTGGTCCCGCGGTCCCCGACCTCGGTAGCCGCCTGCTCGTCCGCCCACCGCTCCACCAGGAAGGTCACGGCCGCACGGACCGGTCCGAGCAGCGGGTTGGCGGCCGCCGCCAGGGTCGCCGCCGTCACCAGGCGGCCGTGCCGGTGCGTCAGATGGGCCCGCTCATGGGCCAGCAGCACCCGCCGCTCGGCGGGCGCCAGCGCGCTCAGCATCGCCGAGGTGACCAGGATCCGGCCCGGCCGGCCCGGGATCGCGAACGCCTGCGGCACCTCGCAGGCGGCCACCACCAGCTCGGTGTCGCCCGGATGCCCCTCGCACAGCCGGCGCAGTGCCCGCCGGGTCCGGCGCTCGGCGCGCACCGCCCGCTGCACCCGCCACACCACCACGGCCAGCGTGAGGCAGGCGGCGACGCCGATCACCTCGGGCACCGGGTCGGTCAGCGGGCGGCCGTCCTCGCGGGCCTCCCGGATCACCGGCGGGGCATCGCCCAGCAGGGCGGTGGTCAGCAGCACCAGGGACCAGGTGGTCGCGGCGGCGGTCAGTACGGCGGCGGCGGTCAGCACGCGCGCTGCCAGGGCCGGGGCCACCCGGCGGGCGATCAGCGCGCTGACCGACGGCAGCAGCAGGGAGACCAGCAGCGGGGTGTAGACGTCGAACCTCATGCCCCGCCCCCGGCGAACAGATTGCGCAGCGCCCGCTCCTCCTCCGCGCTCAGCCCGGACACGAACTGCTGGAGGGCGGCGATCGGGTCGGGCCCTCGGTCCAGGGCCTCGTGCATGGCCTCGGCGGTCAGCTCGGCCGCGTTCTTCGCCGGCCGGTAGGCACCGCGCCGCCCGTCGGCGTCCCGCAGCACCAGCCCTTTGTCGTACAGCCGCTTGAGGATGGTGTGGACCGTGTTGTAGGCGAGTCCGCCGCCGATCTCGGACTGGATCTCGGCCGGGGTCAACGGGCGTGCGGTCGCCCACAGGGCTGCCAGCACTTCGCTCTCCAGCTCTCCGGCGCTGCGCCGCTCCGCCCTGCCGCGGGACCTTGTGCCAGCCATGGCACAACCTTACAGCGCGTAGTGCCGCCGTTCGTATGGACGTACCTGCGCGGCCTACGCGAGTAATTGCGGTTAATTTGTCACTGTTTGTCCCTGAAGCCCAAGAACGGTCCTGCGAGCTCTAGGGGAACAGGGGTGGGTGCCGCCATGG
Source organism: Streptomyces sp. NPDC048417 (assembly GCF_040651615.1). NCBI lineage: Bacteria > Bacillati > Actinomycetota > Actinomycetes > Kitasatosporales > Streptomycetaceae > Streptomyces > Streptomyces sp. NPDC048417. Next base: position 130,448 of record NZ_JBEZKI010000006.1, read on the forward strand.
TCCCGAACGTGAACGCCACGCCCGTCACGGGCCGCCGGGGCGTCTACTGGCAGACCGGTCTCTGCCTCGCCCTGCTGGCCGGCGCGGGCTGGCTGGTCCGCCGGCACTGGCCGACCGTGGAGCACGGGGCGCTCCGGCTCGCCGTCGCCGACCAGGGCTGGCTGTTCGTGGCGGCCCTGGCGGCGGTCGGGACCTGGGCGTCCTCAGCCCTCGCCCAGCAGGGCGCGGTCGTCCGCCGGCTGCCGGGCGGGCGCCTGGTCGCGGCGCAGTTCGCCGCCTCGGCCGCCAACCATCTGCTGCCCGCCGGGCTCGGCGCGGGCGCGGTGAACCTGCGTTTCCTGATGCGCTGCGGACTCCCGGCCGGCCGCGGTGCGTCGGCCCTCGCGGTCAAGGCGGCCGCCGGTGTCGTGGTCCGCCTGGCCCTGATCGCCGCCCTCGCCCCCGCCTGTCCGGGGCTGCTGCGGATCCCGCACCTGTCCGTCGCCGCGCTCCTCGCCGTGACCACCGCGGCCGTCCTGCTCGTCGTCCTGATCCGGGTCCGGGTGTGGGCCCGCTGCCGGGATGCGGTGACCGCGGTGGCCGCCGACATCCGGGCCCTGCACGCCCGCCCCGTCCGCGCGGCCGCGCTGTGGGGCGGCTCCCTCGCCTTCGCCGGGCTGCACGCCCTGGTCCTGATCGCGGTGGCCCGGGCGGTCGAACTCCCGCTGTCCCCGGCCCGGGTGGCGCTGCTCTACCTGGCCGCCAGCGGCGCCGCCGCGCTGCTGCCCACCCCAGGCGGCCTCGGGTCGCTCGACGCGGCCCTCGCCCTCGCCCTGACCGTCTCCGGAACCCCTGCCGCCGCGGCCGCCTCCGCCGTGCTGGGCTACCGACTGCTGACCGTGTGGCTGCCGCTGCTGCCGGGCCTGCTGGTCCTCGGACTACTGGTCCGGCGCCGGGCGTTGTGACCGGGCGGCCCGCGCCGGGCGGGGTTCGGTGGCGCCGGCCCCGACTTCAGCCGCCGGTCCTCCCGCCGCTCTCCGTCGCCGGACTCTCCGGTACGTCGTCCGGGGCCCTCGGATCCGGCATCCAACGGGCGGCCACGCACCGGTAGACCCCGAGCCAGCCGACCGCGAACAGCCAGCCGCCGAGCACGTCCGTGCACCAGTGCACACCGAGGAACACCCGGGTGGCCCCGACGGCGAGTCCCCAGCAGATGACGGCCACGCACCACGCCGTACGGCCGCGCGGGGCCCGTATCCACAGCGCGAGCACCACCAGCCCGGCGGCCAGTGCGGACGTCGTGCTGTGGCCGGACGGGAACGACCAACCGGAGGCATGCGTCTGCCAGTCGGCCTGTGGCGGCCGGGCCCGGGCGATCAGCTCCAGCACGCCGAACCGGATCGCCTGGCCCAGGGCCAGGCAGGCCACGCAGAGGAGCGCGGCGGCCGGCCGCTGCCGCGGGGTGCGGGCGGCGAGCAGCCCGGCCAGCACGGCCAGGGCGTACGGCACGACCCCGGTGCCGGTCGCGGTGAGCCCCCGGGCCACGGCCACCGCCACGTCCGGGCGGTGACCGAGGGACCAGGCCAGCAGGGAGCGGTCCACGGCGAGCGGGGCGCCGTGGTGGCCGGCCACGACCAGGGCCAGCACGGCGAACGCCGCCCAGGCGCCGAGGCCGACGCTCGCCGCGTACTCCGCGGTCCTCTTGTGGTTCATGACCCCGGTGGCGGCCCTTTCGTGCACGGTGACGGTCTACTGGAATGTAGACGATCGTCGGCCGAGCTGTGTTCCCGTGCGCGCGAGTTCGGGTGTGCTCGCGACTTTTGCCGCACCATTGCCGGTTCATGACCGACTGACTACATGGGTGTAGTCATCATGGTCGGCGGAAGTAAGGCATGCCTTCACTAAGTTCGAGCCACAGGGCGGGGACGGGCCTGCCGGGGAGGGCTGCGGCGGATGTGGGACGACGCGTTTCCGAGTTTCCTGATCGGACTGAGGGAGGGCCTTGAGGCCGGCCTGATCGTCTCGATCCTCGTCGCCACCCTGGTGCGGGCCGGCGCCAGGAACCGGCTGCCACAGGTCTGGACGGGTGTCCTGGCCGCGATCGCGCTGGCGATGAGCTTCGGCGCGGTCCTCACCTTCACCGCCGCCTCCCTCTCCGCGACCGCGCAGGAGGCCTTCGGCGGAACCCTCAGCGTGATCGCGGTCGCCTTCGTCACCGCGATGGTCTTCTGGATGCGCCGCTCGGCCCGCAGCCTCTCCGGCGAGATCAAGGAGAAGGTGACCGGCGCCCTGGCCATGGGCTCGGGCGTGCTGGTCGTCACGTCGTTCCTCGCCGTCGGCCGCGAGGGACTGGAGACCGCGCTGTTCCTGTGGACCACCGCCCAGGCGGCCGGCGAGTCCGTGGGCCCCCTGGCCGGCGCCGGGATCGGCCTGGTCCTGGCGGCGGCCCTGTGCTGGGGGCTGTACCGCCGCGTCCTGAAGATCAACCTGACGAGGTTCTTCACCTACACCGGGGCCGTGCTGATCGTGATCGCGGCCGGCGTCCTCGGCTACGGGCTGCGGGACCTCCAGGAGGGCGGGGTGCTTCCGGGCCGGACGGCCTACGCCTTCGACCTGAGCGGCAGCATCGACGCCGGCTCCTGGTACAGCACGCTCCTCCAGGGCGTCCTCAACATCACGCCGGCCATGACCTGGCTCCAGGTGATCGGGTACGCGGGCTATCTCGCCGTCGTGATGACGCTGTTCGGGCGCGGAGTGCAGGCCACGGCGCCGCGGCCGACCGTCGCCGAGCCCGGGGCGCAGCCCGCCGCGGAGGGGCCGGAGTCGGAGTCCGTGCGGGAAATGACGCCCGCCGCGGAGGGGCCGGAGTCGGAGTCCGTGCGGGAAATGACGCCCGCCGCGGAGGGGCCGGAGCCGGAGTCCGTGCGGGAAATGACGCCCGCCGCCGAGGGGCCGGAGCCGGAGTCCGTGCCGGAACCGACGCCCGCCGCCGACAGCCCCGTCCCCGAGCCGCAGTCGGAGCCTCGGCCGGCCAGGCCCCCGTGGCGTCGGCCCGGCTGGGTGATCCCCGTCGCCGTGGTCGCCGTCCCCGCCGTGGTCGCCGGACTCGTCGTCACCTTCGCCCGGCCCAAGTCCACGGGCGGTGAGACCGTCGCCGTCTCCGAGACCGAGTGCGGCAAGGGCTTCACCGCGCCCGAGCCGGGCCGGCAGACCTTCCAGATGCGGAACACCGGCAGCAAGACCGCCGAGGTGTACCTGATCGACCCGAGCAGCAACGCGGTCTACGGCGAGGTCGAGGGCCTCGCCCCCGGCACCACCCGCGCCCTGGTCGCCACCGTCGCCGGCGGCACCTACGCCTGGCGCTGCGTCCCCTCCGGCGGCAGGGCCGTCACCTCCGCGTCGGTCACGGTCACCGGCGGCGGAAGCGGCGCCCAGGCGGTCGTACCGGTCTCCGGGCAGGACCTCGCGGCGCCCCTGAAGGCCTACCAGGCGTACGTCGAGCAGGGGCTGGCCACCCTCGTCGCCCAGACCCGCACGCTCGACGCCGACATCACGGGCAACCACCTCGACCAGGCCCGCACCGACTGGCTGACCGCCCACCTCACCTACGCCTCCCTCGGCGCCGCCTACGGGACCTTCGAGGACTACGACCAGAAGATCAACGGCCGCGCCGACGGGCTGGCGGGCGGGGTGGCCGACAAGGACTTCGCCGGGTTCCACCGAGTCGAGTACGGGCTGTGGCACGGGCAGTCCGCTGCTGAGCTGAAGGCTCCCGCCCAGGCGCTCGCGGACGCGGCGGCCGGGCTCCGGAAGGCGTTCCCCGCCCAGGACTTCGATCCCGGCGACCTGCCGCTGCGCGCCCACGAGATCCTGGAGAACACCCTCCAGTTCGAGCTGACCGCCGACACCGACGAGGGCAGCGGCACCAACCTCGCCACCGCGAACGCCAACCTGGCCGGCACCCGCGAGCTGCTCACCGTACTCAGGCCGCTGCTGACCAGTCGTGCGCCCAAGCTGCTGCCGACCGTCGACGCCGACATCGCCCGCCTGCAGAAGCTCCTGGACGCCGAGCACCAGGGGGCGAGCTGGACCCCGGTGGAGAAGCTCGACACCGTCACCCGGCAGCGGATCAGCGGAGCCACCGGCCAGCTCCTCGAGGACCTCTCCCCGGTGCCGGACCTCCTGGAGATCAGGAAGTCCGCCTGATGAACACCGCACCGCACCAGCACTCGTACGATGAAGGGAACCCTCCGATGTCCGCTGCCGAGACCCCGTCCTGCCCGAGGGGCGCCGGCCGCCGTTCGTTCGTGCGGACGGCGCTGGGCGCCGGCGCCGCGGGCGCGGTCCTGGCCGGCGGCGGCTTCGCGCTCGGCCAGGCCGGCGGCAGCGCGGAGGCCGCGACCAGCGATGCGAGCGGCACCGCCGAGGTCCCCTTCCACGGCATCCACCAGGCCGGCATCCTCACCCCCGCCCCGGCCGCCGCCACCTTCGTCTCCCTGGACGTCATCGCCGACACCCGGCAGGACCTCGCCGACCTGCTGAGGACGATCACCGAGCGGGCGCGCTTCCTCACCGCCGGCGGCACCCCCACCGACCTCGGCGTCGGCGCGCCGCCCGCCGACAACGGCATCCTCGGCCCCGAGGTCCCCTCCGACGCGCTGACCGTCACCGTCGGCGTCGGCGCCTCCCTCTTCGACGACCGCTACGGCCTGGCGAAGGCCAGGCCGGCCCGGCTGACGCCGATGCGGACCTTCCCGAACGACAACCTGAGGCCCGCCGAGTGCCACGGCGACCTCTCGCTGCAGATCTGCGCCGACAGCACGGACACCGTGCTGCACGCCCTGCGCGACATCGCCAAGCACACCCGCGGTGCCATGCAGATCAAGTGGCGGATCGACGGTTTCCAGAACGCCCCGCGTCCCACCGGCGCCCAGCGCAACCTGCTCGGCTTCAAGGACGGCATCGCCAACCCGGACGTCAACTCCGCCCGCGAGACCGACCGGCTGATCTGGGTCGGCGAGGGGCAGGGCGAGCCGGCCTGGACGGCGGGCGGCAGCTATCAGGTCATCCGGATCATCCGGATGCTCGTCGAGTTCTGGGACCGGGTCTCGCTCAGCGAGCAGGAGCTGATGTTCGGCCGCCGCAAGGACACCGGCGCCCCGCTGGACGGCGCGAAGGAGACCGACGTTCCGAACTACGCCAAGGACCCGCAGGGCAACGCCATCCCGCTGGACGCCCACATCCGGCTCGCCAACCCGCGCACCGCCAGGACCGACAGCTCCCGCATCCTGCGCCGCGGCTACAACTACGACCGGGGCGTCGACGGCGTCGGCAACCTCGACATGGGCCTGGTCTTCTGCTGCTACCAGCAGGACGTCCGGCGCCAGTTCGAGGCCACCCAGACCCGGCTGATCGACGAACCTCTCGTCGACTACATCTCGCCGACCGGCGGCGGCTACTTCTTCGCACTGCCCGGCGTGCGAAGCGGCAAGGACTGGCTGGGCAGCGGGCTGCTGGCCGCCTGAGCGCCTTACCTTCCCTTTGCCTTCTCATGACAAAGGTCTGCCGCTGCCTTTAGTGCGAACGATTTGCAAGTACGGGAAGATGACACAAGGCTGCCGACCGCAGCTGCTCAAGATGCTCGACCGAAGGACGCACCTCCCGATGACGGCCGCCCCTGGTTCCGCTCCGTCCCTCCCCGCCCAGGCCGAGACCAAGCGCTCGGCCTGGCGCCGTGTCCGGGGCTCCATGACACGGCAGGAGTGGATCAGGGTCGGCGGGATGGCCGCCTTCGTGCTCGCCCTGCACGTCATCGGCTGGGGCACCCTGGTCGGGATCATCGCCCCGCAGCACTTCAGCGTCGGCACCGCATCTGCCGGAGAATCGGCGGACTTCGGCATCGGCATCGGCGTCACCGCGTACACCCTGGGCATGCGGCACGCCTTCGACGCCGACCACATCGCGGCCATCGACAACACCACCCGCAAACTGATGGGGGAGGGGCAGCGGCCGCTGTCGGTCGGCTTCTGGTTCTCCCTCGGCCACTCCAGCATCGTCTTCGGCCTCTCCCTGCTGCTCTCGCTCGGCATGAAGGCCCTGGCCGGACCGGTCCAGGACGACGGCTCGCACCTCCACGAGGTCACCGGCCTCATCGGTACGACGGTCTCCGGGACCTTCCTCTACCTCATCGCCGGCATCAACCTCGTCATCCTGGCCGGCATCTGGAAGGTCTTCCGGCAGATGCGCTCCGGCGCCTACGACGAGGCCGCCCTGGAGACGCAGCTGAACAACCGCGGCTTCATGAACCGGTTCCTCGGCCGGGTCACCGGCTCGATCAGCAAGCCCTGGCAGATGTACCCGCTGGGCCTGCTGTTCGGCCTCGGCTTCGACACCGCCACGGAGATCGCCCTGCTGGTCCTCGCCGGCTCCGGCGCCGCCTCCGGACTGCCCTGGTACGCCATCATGACCCTGCCGGTGCTCTTCGCGGCCGGGATGTCGCTGCTGGACACCATCGACGGCTCGTTCATGAACTTCGCCTACGAGTGGGCGTTCTCCAAGCCGGTCCGCAAGGTCTACTACAACCTCACCATCACCGGCCTGTCCGTCGCCGTCGCCCTCATCATCGGCACGGTGGAACTCCTCGGCCTCCTCGCCGACAAGCTGGACCTGCACGGCGCCTTCTGGGACTGGGTCTCCGGCCTCGACCTCAACACCGTCGGCTTCGTCATCGTCGGCCTGTTCTTCGTCACCTGGGTGATCGCCCTGCTGGTCTGGAAGGCGGCCCGCATCGAGGAGAAGTGGACGACGGGCCTCGCGCCGTCCGCCGAGCGGACCGAGGCGTAGCCCGCCGCCGTCAGCTGCGGATCTTCAGGTCCGCCCGCCACTTGGCGATCTGCTTCTCCGCGTCACCGGTGTACGACCACGGGGTGCGGGTCACCCGCCGCCCCTGGATCCGCAGCAGGGCCGAGGCGATGTCGGTGACCCCCGCCTGGCAGGCCGCGTGCGTCAGGTAGTTGAGGTCACGCAGTTCGCCGGGAGCGACGGGTCCGTCGCCGCGCTGGGTGATCCAGCGCTCCCAGGTGCGCCGTACGTCGCTGACCGCGCCGTCGTGCTTCCAGTGCTGGCCGTGCCCCACCGAGGTCTGCTGTCCCTTCAACTCGTCCAGGGCGAAGCGGAACTCCTCGACGCGGGCGTACTGCACCAGGACCGGCAGTGGGCAGCCGGGCGGGGCCACCCCGGCCGCGTCCCGGGCGAAGTCGTACATCAGGCCGTGCGTGCCGTGCCAGCGCGCGGAGTAGTAGTGGAGCACCTGGAGATGGCCCTCCACGTTGTACGGGTCGCGTCGGTGCAACTCGTCCCACCAGCGGGCGAGTTCCTGCCGGCGCACCCCGGTCGGATACAGCCGTGCCACCGAGATCAGGGAGACCCAGGGGGTGGGGTCCTGTGGGTAGGCCTCCGTGGCCGCCAGACAGGCCAGCACGGCGGCGTCGATCCTGGACCGGTCGATCGGGGCACCCCGGCCCGCCGAGATGGCCAGAGTGAACGCCCGGGCCGTCTCGGTCGCCGCCCGCAGCGCCAGCGCGTCGGCGCCGTGCGGTTCCGCGGCCAGCCAGGACTCCGCCGTCGAACTGCCCGCGCAGGCCTGCGCAAGGAGACGCACCCGGTGTCCCCGGACCAGCCAGTCCGGGCCGGTGGCCCGCAGCAGGTCCCTCAGGCCCTGCCAGCGGCCGATGACGATGTCCTGACGGGCCGAGGTAAGGGCGGTGTCCCCGCAGTCCGGGTCGAAATCGGGGACGAAGCGGTCTCTCGCCATCGGGCTCGTACCTCAGAAATCCGTGGGGAGGCCTTCGTAAGCCTGGGCCTGTGCGGTGGCATGGTCGTCGGGTACGTAGTCGGCCTCGACGGTGTGGGTGGCGTCCAGCCTGGCGGGCCGGTAGTAGTCGCTGCCCTGCTTCCAGTACCAGAACATCGGGATCAGGCCGACGGCCAGACCGCCGACGCCGATCGTGATCGCCGCGCTGCTCAGCTCGCTCAGCGACTCGACGAAGATCCAGAACATGAACACCGCGCCGAGCAGCGGCCACAGCCCGCCGAGCAGGAAGTTGCCCGCGGACCTGAAGAGCATCTTGCGGTAGGCGACGACCACCGCCAGGCCCGCGAGACCGTAGTAGACGGCGATCTGGAGGCCGATCGCCGAGATGGCGTCGGAGAGGATCTCGCCCACCGATCCCAACGCGTTGGAGGCGACGAACATCACCAGCGCCACCGCGCCGACCACGGCGATCGCCACGTACGGGGTGTTCCAGGTGCGGTGCACCTTGCCCAGCGCGGCCGGCATCGTGCGGTCGCGGCCCATGGCGAACAGCGAGCGGGTGACCTGGATGAGGGTCGTCTCCAGGGTGGCGATGGTGGACAGCATCACGGCGACGATCAGCAGCTTGCCGCCCCAGCCCGGCCAGATCTCCTCGCCGAGGACGGCCAGCACGTTGGCGTCGTTCTCCGCGATCTGGTCCGCGGACAGGATGACGTTCACGGCGATGGTGAACACCTCGAAAAGCGCGAAGACGATGCCCACCCCGATCAGGCCCGCGAGTCCGGTCGTACGGCGGGAGTTGCGGGTCTCCTCGCTGAGGTTGCTGGTGACGTCCCAGCCCCAGTAGTAGAACGCGGCGATCAGCGCGCCCGAGGCGAAGCCGGAGACACCGTCGAAGTGGCTGAAGCCGAGCCACGACCAGTGGAAGGCGCGGGCGTTGCCGGTGTGGAAGAGGGCGAGCACCGCGAAGAGCAGCAGGATCGCCAGCTCGATGCCGGACATCAGCAGCTGGGCGCGGACCGTGAGCCGGGCGCCCCCGAGCACCACCGCCAGCATGACCAGGAACCAGGCGGCTCCGACCACCGTGGACAGCGCCACGTTGTCGGCGAGGCCCGCGTCGAACAGGGACAGCGTCATCGAGCCGGCGGGCAGGGAACCGGCCACCATGAAGATGGTCGCGGACACCACCAGCGCCCAGCCGCTGACGAAGCCGAGGAAGGGGTGCAGGGTGCGGCCCACCCAGGAGTAGCTCGCGCCCGCGTTCACATCGATGCGGCCCAGGTAGCTGAAGGCCAGCGCGATGCCCAGCATCGGTATCGCGCACCACAGCAGCGCGGCCGGACTGGCCAGCCCCACCGCCCCCACCAGGACCGCGGTCGTCGCGGCCAACGAGTACGCCGGTGCGCTGCCCGCGACGGCCATGACCACGGTGTCGAACGTGCCGAGGGCGTTGGCCTGCAGCCCTCTGCCCCTGTTGTTGCTCATGGTTGTGCTGCTTTCCGGTCGTGCAGGGCGCACGGGAGTGCAGGCCCGCGGTGGTACGGGGGTGCACGACCCGCCTCGCAGCCGGTGAGGGATGGCCTCGGGCAGGGGGCCGGTCGGAAGAGACAAAGGGGTGGTGAAGGCCGCATGCCGAGAGTCGGCGAACGGTCACACCGCGTGTGTGGGTGTGACTATAGCGGCACCCTTTGACCTTTCAAGCTGACCGACCGGTAATCACATATGCCACTTGGGGTGGCCAACCCCCCACTCCGGAAGCGGTGGTTCCCCGAGCCCCTCAGTCCTCCAGCCGGTCGAGCTGCCGCAGCTTGTTGGTGGCGTCCAGGGCCGCCACCTTGTACGACTCCGCGAGCGTCGGGTAGTTGAAGACGGCATCCACCAGGTAGTCGACCGTGCCGCCGCACCCCATCACCGACTGACCGATATGGATCAGTTCTGTCGCTCCGGTACCGAAGCAGTGCACGCCGAGCAGCCGCCGGTCGTCGGGGGAGACCAGGAGCTTGAGCATCCCGTGCGAGTCGCCGATGATCTGCCCCCGGGCCAGCTCCCGGTAGCGGGCCACCCCGACCTCGAACGGCACGCAGTCCTCGGTGAGTTGGTCCTCGGTCCGGCCGACGAAGCTGATCTCCGGGATGGTGTAGATCCCGATCGGCTGCAGGTTGTCCATCTGCCCGACCGGTTCCCCGTAGGCGTGGTACGCGGCGACCCGGCCCTGTTCCATCGAGGTCGCGGCGAGCGCCGGAAATCCGATGACATCGCCGACGGCGTAGATGTGCGGCACCTCGGTGCGGAAGTGCTCGTCCACCTTGATCCGGCCCCGCCGGTCCGCGGCCAGGCCCGCCTTGTCCAGGTCGAGTCCGTCGGTCAGGCCCTGCCGGCCCGCCGAGTACATCACCGTGTCCGCCGGTATCTTCTTGCCGCTCTCCAGTACGGTCAGGGTGCCCCGGGGGTGCCGCTCGACGGCGGCGACGGTCTCGCCGAACCGGAAGGTGACGGCCAGGTCCCTGAGGTGGTACTTGAGCGACTCCACGACCTCGATGTCGCACATGTCGAGCATGCCCGCGCGCTTCTCCACCACGGTGACCTTGCTGCCGAGTGCGGCGAACATCGAGGCGTACTCCATGCCGATCACGCCGGCACCCACGATGACCATGGAGCGCGGCACCTGCTCCAGCGACAGCACGTTGTCCGAGTCCATGATGGTGCGCCCGTCGAACTCGACGCTGTCCGGACGGGCCGGCCGGGTGCCGGTGGCGATGACGATGTGCTCCGCGGTCAACAGCCGTTCGTTGCCGCTCGGTTCACGCAGGGCGACGGTGTGCGGGTCGACGAAGCGGCCGGTGCCGGAGCAGAGGGTGACGTGGTTGCGGGAGAGCTGGTTGCGGATGACGTCCACCTCGCGGCTGACCACGTGCTGGGTGCGCGCGGTCAGGTCGGCGACGGTGATGTCCTCCTTGAGCCGGTAGCTCTGGCCGTAGAGATCGCGCTGGGTGAGGCCGGTCAGATAGAGGACCGCCTCGCGCAGGGTCTTGGAGGGGATGGTGCCGGTGTGGATGGACACACCGCCGACCATCTCGGGGCTGTCGACCACGGCGACCCGGCGGCCCAGCTTGGCCGCTGCGATGGCGGCCTTCTGGCCGCCGGGTCCGGATCCGATGACGAGCATGTCGAAGTCTGGCACCTTGCGGAGTCTGTCAGCAGGCACCGCCGCTTCGAAAGAGAGAACGGGCAACCTTCGCGTGAAATCCGGTACGGACCTGCGCCGTTGCGCATCCGGCGGGCCCCGGCCGCCTCAGGGCGTCGGGTCCTGGGCCGGGGTGTTCCCCCCTCGGCCCTGGACCCGGCCCGAGCCCCACGTCAACCGACTCTCCTCAGGGCAGGAGCCTCTCGATGCAGTTCGGCCCCTCGCGCTCCATCTTCTTCCTGGCCCATTCCAGGGTGGCCGGGGTGACGTCCCGGCCCGACGCCATCACCAGGTCTTCGGGCGCCACCCCGGTGCCGGGGGCGCTGTGCAGCAGCGAGTCCGGGGTGGCGCGGTCGTCGGACGACCGTGACGCTTCGGGTTCTGAGGTGGTCGACATGGTCCCTCCTTCGCGGAGCGGGGTGCACACTCTCACAATTGCCCGCCCGGCCGCACCCCGCATCCCGAGCGGCCCGGGATCCTTGCCGCACCGGGTACCCGACACGGAAAGGAAATTATCCCTTTTAAGATGTAATGTGCCTATACATCCGTCCAGGGGAGGCCGCCTCGATGATCGAACAGCGGTTCTTTCAGAACGCGCCCGGCAGCCCCCGCTACCTGACGATCGCCGAGCACGGGCTGATCGGCGACCTGCGCACCGTGGCCCTGGTCGGCAGCGACGGCACCATCGACTGGTACTGCTGCCCGGCCTTCGACGCCCCCAGCGTCTTCGCGGCCGTGCTGGACGCCGAGCGCGGCGGCCACTTCGCGCTGGCCCCGGCCGTACCGGCCCGCACCAAGCAGTTCTACTTCCCCGACACCAACGTGCTGATCACCCGGTTCTTCACCGACGAGGGCGTCGGCGAGGTCCAGGACTTCATGCCGGTCGCCGGCGACTCCGGGGACTGCGAGCGGCACCGGCTCATCCGCCGGGTGATCTGCGTGCGTGGCACCGTCCCCTTCCGGGTCCGGGTCGCCCCCCGCTTCAACTACGGCGCCGACCCGCACACCCTGCGCCTGCTCGACGGCACCGCCCTGTTCGAGTCCGAGACGTTGTCCCTGGCGCTCACCGCCACGGTGGCCATGGAGAGCGACGGAGCGGACGCCCACGCCGACTTCAAACTCGGCGAGGGCGAGTCCGCGGTCTTCGCCCTCGATCAGGCCGGCGAGCACATCGCGCCCCGCGGCTGCGCCCATATCGAGGCCGAACGGCAGTTCGAGGCCACGGTCCGCTACTGGCGGCGCTGGCTGTCCCGGTCCCGCTACCGGGGCCGCTGGCGCGAGATGGTGCACCGCTCCGCACTCACCCTGAAGCTGCTCACCTACGCGCCCACCGGCGCCATCGTGGCCGCACCCACCACCAGCCTCCCCGAGCAGTTCGGCGGCGAACGCAACTGGGACTACCGGTATGTATGGGTCCGCGACGCCGCCTTCGCCGTCTACGCCCTGCTGCGGCTCGGCTTCACCGGCGAGGCCGAGGCCTTCATGAAGTTCCTGACCACCTGCATCACCCCCGGCGACGGAGCCGCCTCGGGGCCGCTGCAGATCATGTACGGCATCGACGGCCGCACCGACCTGCCCGAGCGCGAGCTCCCGCATCTGGAGGGCCACTGCGGATCCGCCCCGGTGCGCGTCGGCAACGCCGCGGCCGACCAGCTCCAGCTGGACATCTACGGCGCCCTCATCGACTCGATCTACCTCTACGACAAGTGGGCCCAACCCATCTCCAGCGGTCAGTGGGACGATGTCACCCGGCTCGTCGCCTGGGTTTGCGACCACTGGGACCAGCCCGACGAGGGCGTCTGGGAGACCCGCGGCGGCCGCAAGAACTTCCTCTACTCGCGCCTGATGTGCTGGGTCGCCATCGAGCGGGCGATCCGGCTGGCCAACCGGCGCGGCCTGCCGGCCGACCTGGCCCACTGGCAGGGTGCCAGGGACGCCATCTACCGGCGGATCATGGAACGCGGCTGGTCCGAGCGGCGCCACGCCTTCGTCCAGTACGAGGGCGGGGACGTCCTGGACGCCTCACTCCTGATGATGCCCCTGGCCAAGTTCATCGCCCCGACCGACCCCAAGTGGCTCTCCACCCTGGACGCCCTGGGCGAGGACCTGGTCTCCGACTCCCTCGTCTACCGCTACGACCCTCAGGCCAGCCCCGACGGCCTGCGCGGCGACGAGGGCACCTTCTCCATCTGCTCCTTCTGGTACGTCGAGGCCCTGGTGCGCGCCGGACGCGTGGACGAGGCCCGGCTCGCCTTCGAGAAGATGCTCACCTACGCCAACCACCTGGGCCTGTACGCCGAGGAGATCGGCCGCACCGGCGAGCAACAGGGCAACTTCCCGCAGGCGTTCACCCATCTCTCGTTGATCAGCGCCGCCTTCAACCTGGACCGGGCGCTCGGCTGACGGTCACGCGAAACGTGAACTGCGCACCGGGCCCGATGACTTGACGCGGGCCCGGTCGCCGATGAGCCAGCTGTCCCGGACGGACTCCGCGAACGCGGCGAACGCCTCGTCAGTGTCGGCGGGCCCCTCGCCGTCGCCCTCGTCGGGTGTCGCTTTGGCCCGGGCGATCTCGGCGGCCGGCTCCTCCTCGGGCCGCTCGTCGGCCGGCTCCCGCTCCGCCTCGCCGTTCTCGCCGACCCGCAGCCGTTCGCCCCACGGGGGCACCACCGACTGGTGCAGCAGACCGATGCTGTCGGCCGTGACGGACGGGGTGTCGGTCCAGCAGCTGGCGTGCTCGTGCAGCACCTGGCCCGGCGCGCGCTCGAAGAGGGCGCCGATGATCTCCGGGCCCGACGGATGTCCGGCCAGTTCGTTGAGGTCGTACGCCACGACGACGGTGTCCGGGCGGTCCGGCTCGAACGGCACCGCCGGCAGGTCCAGCACCTCGGCTGCGGCCAGGCCCAGGATCCGCGAGCCGCGGTCGGGCAGCAGGGACACCGAGCGCGGGTTCACCCGCGTCGTGGACAGCAGGATCGCCAGCCGGCGCAGGCCGGCCAGACACAGCGCGGGGCTGTCCTGGAGCCAGGCGTAGCGGCCCGCCATGCCGGCGGCGAAGCCGAACGGGGAGAGCGTGCCCAGCACCTGGCCGCCGATCACGTACTGCCAGTCACGCAGCCCCGACGGCTCGCCGAGGGCGGCGGCCCGCTCCAGCATCCGGGTCTGGCGGTCCCGCGTGGGCAGCCACTGCGCGTCCTCCGGCTCGGCCAGCAGCGCGTGCTGACGACGGGCCAAGTCGAGTTCGCCCGCCATGAGCGCGTTGTACACCAGCAGATACCGGTCCGGCCAGTCGGCGAACTCGCCTTCGTGCCGGGCCAGTTCGGTCATCGCCTCCTGGTGGCGCTCCTCGCGCTCGTACGCCGACACCAGCTCCCGCAGGACCGCCGGCGCACCCGGGTTGTGGTTCAGCACCGTGCGCAGCGGCGGGATCGCCAGGAAGGACAGGCCGCGTTCGACACACGCGTACCCGAAGTCGAAGAGGTTCCTGGCATGGTCGGGCCGGGCGGCGAGCGCGGCGGCGGCCTGTTCGAGGTCGTCGAAGCCGGCCGCCCGGGCGGCCCGCTCGACCACGAGGGCCACCTCGACGACCGGCGCGTCCTCCCCGGCGGCCCGCAACTGCCGTACCGCTCCGGGAAGATCCCCGGAGTCCAGGCACTCCCAGGCCTTGACGAGGTCGGCGGACTTGGGGCGGCGGCTGCGGCGCGAGAACATACCGGAGATCATCACCCACGGATGACGTGTCCTCAACACAATTGTGCGAGGGGTCAGGGCAGCGGCTGCTCCGCCCAGATGACCTTGCCGGCGGGCGTGTACCGGGTGCCCCAGCGTTCGGCCATCTGCGCGACCAGGAACAGGCCCCGGCCGCCCTCGTCGGTGCTCGCCGCGTACCGCAGATGCGGCGAGGTGGTGCTGGCGTCGGAGACCTCGCAGATCAGCGTCCGGTCGCGGAGCAGCCGTACCCCGATGGGCGCGCGGCCGTAGCGGATGGCGTTGGTGACCAGCTCGCTGAGGATCAGTTCGGTGGTGAACGACAGCTCGTCCAGGTCCCAGTCCGCGAGCTGACGGGTCACCTTGGACCGCACCTCGGAGACGGCCGCCGGGTCGGCCGGCACCTGCCACTCGGCGACCTGGTCCGTGCCGAGCGCCCGGGTGCGGGCGACGATCAGTGCCACGTCGTCGCTGGGACGGGCCGGCAGCCGCTCCAGGACGGCCGCGCAGGTCTCGTCGGGAGTGCCTCCGGCCGCCGACTCCAGGGCCCCGGCGAGCAGTTCGAGACCCTCGTCGATGTCCCGCTGCCGGTCCTCGACCAGCCCGTCGGTGTACAGGACCAGGCTGCTGCCCTCGGGCAGCTCCAGGTCGGCCGTCTCGAACGGCAGCCCGCCCACCCCCAGCGGCGGACCGGCCGGCACCTCCGGGAACTCCACACTGCCGTCGGGCCTGAGCAGCGCCGGCGGCGGATGACCGGCCCGGGCCACCGTGCAGCGCCGGGACACGGGGTCGTAGATCGCGTACATACAGGTCGCGCCCGTGACCGGGGCGGTACTGTCCGTGGGCGTCTCGTCCTGGTCGATACGGCCCACCAACTCGTCCAGCAGGCTCAGCAGTTCGTCGGGGGTCAGGTCGAGCGCCGCGAAGTTGTGCACGGCGGTGCGCAGCCGTCCCATGGTCGCCGCCGCGTGCAGCCCGTGGCCCACGACGTCCCCGACCACCAGCGCCACCCGGGCCCCGGACAGCGGCAGGACGTCGAACCAGTCGCCGCCCACGCCCGCCTGCGCCGGCAGATAGCGGTAGGCGATCTCCAGGGCGGTCTGCTCGGGCAGGCTGCGCGGCAGCAGGCTGCGCTGAAGGGCCACCGCCATGCTGTGCTCGCGGGTGTAGCGGCGGGCGTTGTCGATGGAGATGGCGGCCCGGGCCACCAGCTCCTCCGCGAGGGCGAGCTCCTCCGCGTCGAACGGCGCGAGCTTCTCCGAACGGCAGAAGTTGGCCAGCCCCAGCACCAGGTTCCCGGCCCGCAGCGGCACCGTGATCAGCGAGTGGATGCCGAACTCCAGGATCCGGCCGGTGAGCTCCACGTCCTGGGCCCGCCAGCCGGGCGCGTCCCGCAGCCTCGGCTCGACGACGGACTCACCGGTGTCCAGCGAACGGGCCTGCGGCGAGGACGGCACGAAGCGGATCCGCTCGCCGACCTGGTACAGCGGTGCGTCCTTGTGGAGCCCGCTGAACGCCACCCGGCGCAGCGCGTCCCCCGGCTTCGGCTCCTGGCCCCTGAGGACCGCGTCGTACAGGTCGATGGCGGCATAGTCCGCGAACCGGGGCACGGCCAGCTCCGCCAGTTCCTCGGCGGTGCGGGTGACGTCGAGGCTGGTACCGATGCCCACCCCGGCGTCGTACAGCATGTTCAGGCGCTCGCGGGCCACCTCGGCGCGCCCCGAGAGGGCGCGCAGCTCGGTGGAGTCACGCAGGGTGATGACGCTGCCGGGCGGGCCGCCGCGCACCTCGATGGGGCGCTGGTTGACGGCCAGCAGCCGGTCCTTGACCAGGTGCACCTCGTCGGTGGCCATCCTGCCCGAGGCGATCAGCTCAGCGGTGTCGCTGTCCAGGCCGAGGTCCCGGATCCGGCGGCGCTCGGCGTCCGCGGGCAGGTCCAGCAGACGCTGTGCCTCGTCGTTGGCGAGCATCAGCCGGCCGTCGCCGCCGACGATCAGCACCCCCTCCCGCACGGAGTGCAGCACCGCGTCGTGGTGCTCGTACATGCGGGTCATCTCGTCCGGTCCGAGACCGTGCGTCTGGCGCCGGAGCCGGCGGCTGACCAGTGCCGTGCCCGCCGTCGCCAGGGCCAGCGCGGCGGCGGCCGAGGTCAGCAGCAGCGGCAGCTGCTGGTCGGCGGCGCCGCCCACGTGCGCGGTGGTGATGCCGGCCGACACCAGCCCCACCACCTTGCCGTCGGCGTCCCTGACCGGGACCACGGCCTGCACCAGCTCCCCGATGGTGCCCTTGACCTCCTCGGTGACGGTGCCGCCGGCCAGCGCGGGCGCGATGTTCCCGACGAACTTCTTCCCGATGCGGTCCGGCTTGGGGTGCGTGTAGCGGATCCCCTCGGTGTTCATGACGACGATGAAGTCCACGCCGGTCGCCTTGCGGGTCGCCTCCGCCTTGGGCTGGAGCACGGCCGTGGGGTCGGGCAGCCGCAGCGCGGCGGCGGTGCCGGGCGCGTTGGCGAAGGACTGGGCGACGGCCAGGGACCGGTTGCGGGCCTCCGTGGTGCTGTCGTGCCGCACTTGGAGGACCTGTGCCACCACCGCCGACACGACGAGCAGCAGCACGATCACTACCTGCAGCATGAACACCTGCCCGGCCACGGTGCGACCGCTGTGCGCCGACCACCGCCGCCCGGAGGGCATGTGCCCGGGCCGGGTCGCCGTCTGCTCCCGCTCTGCGAGCGGCGCGCGCGGAGTCCCGGAAGGGGGCGGCCGAGTGTCGGACCGGCCGGGCAGACGGACCATGAGCCCATGTCTACACTGCCCGGCCCTGCGAGGCGAGAGGGTCTCAGGAGGTATCCGGCTCGATTGCCGGTCGTGCCGTGTCACCGGCGGTCCCGGGACGTCCGGCGGCGGGTGGCGAGCAGCAGTGCCACGTCGTCGGGGCGGTCGGCGGCGTGCCGGGCCGTGGCGGTGAGCCGGTCGGCCACCCCGGCCAGCGAGCGGCCGCCGCGCCGGCCCGGCGCCGACCCGGCTCTCGCCAGGGCCAGCCGCAGCGCTGTGATGCCGTCGTCGATGTCCTCGCCCGGCCGCTCCACCAGCCCGTCCGTGTACAGGGCCAGGATCGCGTCCGGCTCCAGCTCCAGTTCGGTCACCGGGTACCGGGCGCGCGGGTCCACGCCGAGCACGACGCCGCCGGCGATGTCCACGACGCGGGTGCGGCCGTCCGGGGCACGCAGCAGGGGCGGCGGATGACCGGCCCGGGCGACCCGGGCCAGCCCGGTGGCGGGGTCCAGGCGCAGATAGCAGCAGCTGGCGAACTGGCCCGGGTCGAGGTCGATGAGCAGATGGTTGGTACTGCTCAGCACCTCGTCGGGCGGCCGGTCGCCGAACGCGAACGCCCGTACCACGCTGCGTAGTTGTCCCATGGTGGCCGCCGCCTGCACCCCGTGCCCCTGGACGTCCCCGATGACCAGGGCCAGTCCGTCGCCGGCCTCGACGACGTCGTACCAGTCGCCGCCCACGTCCATGCCCTGGGTGCCCGGCAGATACCGGCCGGCGGTCTCCACCTGCGGGTGTACCGACAGCCGACGGGGCAGCAGCGCCTGCTGGAGGCCGCGGGCCAGGGCCGCCTCGGTGTCGTAGCGCTGGGCCCTCTCCATCGCGTGGGCGATCAGGCCCGCGAGCGCCGTGAGGACGGTGCGCTCCTCGGTGGTGAAGCCGCGCTCGACGTCGAAGCCGAGGATGCAGGTGCCGACCGGGCGCCCGGAGGCGATCAGCGGCAGGAAGGCGCGGGCACCCACGGCGGCGTCCAGGGCGAGGTCCGGGTAGGTGTCCGCCAGCTGCCGCATCGACTCGAAGAACAGCGGTCTGCCGGTGGTGAGGGTCTCGACGCCGGGGATGCGGGCGTCGAGACCGACCCCGTCGAAGGGGGCGAGGAAGCCCTGCGGGAAGCCGTACTCCCAGGCCAGGTAGAGATGCCGGTCCTGGAGGAGGTAGATGGCCAGCCGGCCGCCGCCGAAGGCCGGGAGCAGTTCCTGCATCACGACCGCCGACACCTGCCGGGCGGTCACCGCGTCGGTCAGCGCGATGGCCAGGGCGATCGGCCGGTACAGCGGGGCCGCCGAGGGGCCGCCGACGGAGGCCGGACCGCCCGCCGCACCCGGCTCCGGCGGGCTGGGCAGGTGTACGGCCGGGTCGATCCGGTTGACGGGGACGACCGTGCCGGTGATGAGGTCGGGACCCGGGTGCAGGGACAGGGCGAGCCAGTCGCCCTCCCCGGTGTCCCCGTGGCGGACCTGGAAGTGCACCGGGTCGGGGGCGAGCAGCGCACCGCGCCAGTGGTCGTCGTACGGCGATCCGCTCAGCCACGGCATGGCCTCCCACACGGGCCGGCCGAGCAGCTCGGCGGGCGGCCGGCCCGTCAGGCGGGCGGCGGCCGGGTTGACGTAGTGGAGCAGCCCCGAGCGATCCAGGCAGAACACGCCCTGGGGGAGCAGATCGGCCACTCCGTCGGCGGACCCGACCGGGCCCGGGTCCACGACGATCCCGGAGACCAGGGTCGGGTCCGCGGCGCCGGGCGGCGACCACAGTTCCAGCAGGCGCGTGGCGCCGTCCGCGGCCCGCACCCGCAGCGGGGACTCCGGCGGCCGGCCGGCCGCGGTCTCACGGAGCGCGGTCAGCACCTGGTGGGCGTCGGCGGGCGTCACGGCCGCCGCCAGCTCGGCGCCGGTGGCGGGGAAGTCCTTGGGCGCCACGCCGAGCAGGGCGTGCAGCCGGTCGTCCGCGCGTACCGCCGAGGTGGCCGGGTTCCAGGTGAAACGGCCGGCCCGGGCCGTCCCCGGGCACGTCGCGGGCGGGCGTACGCACACCGGCTCGCCCTCCCAGGCGACCGCCGCCTCCCCCTCCTCGGCCACCAGCTCGCGCAGCCCGGCCCCGAGGTCCTCGGCCAGCCGGCCCAGGTGGTCCAGGCCGGGCAGCTCGTCCTCCGTGTCCGGGACCGCCGGACGCAGCACCGTCAGCACCCCGAAGGACGGCGCCGCCCCGGGCACGGGCGTGTACACCGACCCGAACTGGAACGGCAGACCGGCCGCGAACTGGGGATAGCGGCGCACCATTTCGGTGGCGTTCGGCAGCACCACCCGCACCCCGAGCCGGTAGGCGTCCGCGACCGGGAACGGCCGGTCCATGTGCAGCCGCCACCAGGGCCTGAACAGCGGGCCGGGCAGCCCCACCAGCGTCGCGAGCCGCAGCAGACCGGGGGTGCCGGAGCGCAGGTACACCCCGGCGACGTGGCCGCCCGCCGCGTCCAGGGCGCCGGTCGAGGCGTCGACCAGCAGCGCGGTCAGCCGTTCACGCGCCCGGCCCAGGTGCTCGCCGCTCCCAGTCATCCGGTCCTACCTCGTCCGTGCACCGCCGGGTGGGGGACACAGCAAGAATGCGCCACGACGCCCACGGAACGCACCCGGGCGGCACCGACCGGTCGGTCCTCGCTGAGTGCCGGCCCGGCCCCGCCGACCGGGCGGTCGTCCTCCCGGGCGGTCGTCCTCCCGGGCGGTCGTGGAGGGAGCGGACACCGGTGCACGCGGCCCGCATCACCCCGTCGTGCCCCGGGCGGCTCAGAGTTCGGGATCCTCCGCCGGCAGCACCCGGGCGGCGCGCATCGAGCGCAGGGCCAGCAGGAGGACGCCGATGTCGTCCAGGTAGATCGGATCAGGGAGCAGGTCGGTCGGCAGCACCAGATATAGGACGGCGCCCCAGAACACCCAGCGCGGTCCGGTGGGCAGCCCGGCCCGGCGCAGCGTGCGCCGGGTACGGATCAGTCGTACGAGCACGGTGACCGCCCCGGCGAGCAGGGCCGCCGCGACGATCGCGCAGATCACGAGCACGGTCGGGGTGGTGTCCATGGCTGTCCTGTCGTCCCGCCCCGGTCCGGCCCGGGGTTCTCACTGGTCCGTCTTCCCGGTTTCGTCGTCGGGCATGGCCGTCGGTTCGGCATTCTCCTTCGGCGGTCGCAGGCCCTTGAAGACCCGGGTCAACTGCTGCAGGGGGGAGGCGGGTTGGGCCGTGGGCAGGGCGGGGGACGGTGTGTCGCGGAGGGCGGCGAGCGCCTCGTCGGCCCGTTCGGCGGCCTCCCGGTACAGGTCGCGGGACCTGGTCATGGCCTCCAGGGCCTCGGCGTACTGCGCGACCCGCTCGCGTTCGCGTGCGAGCTCCTCCTCCAGCGTCATCAGGGTCCAGTTGTCGCGCAGATCGGCCAGCGCCTCCCCGGCGCCCTGCGGCGCGGGCTTGGGCAGTGCGGCGAACCGGCTGAGGGCGGCGATCAGCTCGGTGGACTCCGAGCCGTCCAGGAAGACGCTGCGCACCGCGTACTCCCGCGCGTCGTAGCCGGACGGTGCCGGGTCCGGGGGCAGCAGGACGGCACCGCCGCGCGGCACCTCCACGCCGAGGTCGCGTACCGCCCAGTTGACGGCACGGAACTGCTGGGGTGTCGCCCGGTGCTCCACGACACGGTGGGCGAGACCGGGCGGCAGCTGCCGGACCAGCGGCAGCCGGCCGAGCGCGTCGGGCGTCATCGCCTCGTGCACCACGAGGTTGACGCACCAGGCGTCCTTCGCGGCGTCGCGCAGCACCCGCCGCATGTCCTTGTCGTCGGCGGGCAGCGGGTTGACCGTGCGCAGCCGCAGGCCCGCGACGGCCGGGTGGTAGTCCCAGGCGGCCTCGCCCCCGTCACCGGCCTCGTCGCCGTCGGGCCAGAACATCGTCGCCGGGGAGGGCCACGCCTCGTCCCAGGGCCGCTCGGCCTCGGCGACGAGCCGCCACTCCCGTCCGGCCTGCCGCGTTGCGAGGGTCAGCCGGGCGCGCACCGTCACCGTGCCGTCGTCGACGCGCCAACGAGACTCGAAGATCCGCGGACCGGCCTCCCCGGGCACGGTGGCCTCCCCGGGCACGGCGGATTCGGCGGGCACGGTGGGTTCGGCGAAGTCGTCGAGGGCGCCGGTCTCCTTGCGGCGGCGCAGGATCCGGCGGATCACCTCCTCGGAGTCCGGGCCCGTGTGGCGGCCGCGAGCGGGCCAGACGGTCGGCGGAAGGACGGCGCGGTCGGGGGCGGAGTTCGACATGGGCCAATCTGCTGATGGGAGCAAGGTGTGCGTTCCAGTATCACCGCCCGGGAGCGTGTCCCACAGGGCGGGGGCCGCCCGCGCACGGCGAATGCGCCCCGCACCCGGGGTGTGCACCGTGTGCGTCGTACGACTCCGGTTCACCCGTGTCCCTGACCAGGCGGATTCCGGACAATGGTGCGGCGAACGGGGCCCGCTCGTCCATCCGCCTAGAGGCGGGCCCCGTTCACCGTGCCGGTCCTGTTCACCGTGCGGGACTTCCTCACCGGGTTGACGGTGAGCCGTCCGTAGCAGCCGATGCCGCATGGGCTCGATATATATCGGCAGCCGATATATTCTGGCTTCATGGCATCGAAGAGCATGACCCCGGCGGCGTTCTTCGTCCTCACCGCGCTCGCCGACCAGCCGCGGCACGGCTACGGCATCCTGCGGGAGATAGCGGAACTCTCCGACGGCGAGGTGCAGTTGCGCGTCGGCACCCTGTACGGCGTGCTGGACCGGCTCACCGCCGACGGCCTGATCGTGCTGGACCGGGAGGAGGTGCAGCAGGGCCGCCTCAGGCGCTACTACCGGCTCACCGACGACGGCGTGGCCGCCCTCGACGCCGAGGCGGAGCGGATGGCGGCCGGTGCCGGCGCCGCCAAGCGCCGTATCGCCGAGGGCCGCCGGGCCGCGAAGCCGGCCGGCGCCGCCCCCGAACCCCCCACCGCACCCGGACTCGCGGGAGGCCTGGCATGACCCCCTCGCTGCTCGAAACCCGCTACCGCACGGTCCTGAGGTTGCTGCCCGCCTACTACCGGCGCGAGCGGGAGGAGGAGATGGTCGAGACCTATCTGTGCGACATCGACCGTGACACCCAGGACCAGAGCCGGCCCGCCCTGGGCGAGGTGGCCAGCATCGCCGCCCTCGCCGTACGCAGCCGGATGGGCGCGGCCGGGTCGCCCCGGAGCTACGAGGTGCTCGGATCGGCCGTCCGGCTCTTCGCGCTGTCCGCCGTCCTCGTCCAGGCGGCCGCCGCCGTCGTGGACGACGCCCTCGACCTCACCTCGTCGACCACCCGGGGGCCGACCCAACGGCACTGGTTCCTCGCCCAGTTCACCGATCAGGGGCTGCTGCACGGGGCGGTCGCGGCGGCCCAGTGGACACTGCCGCTGCTCTGGGCGGTCGCCTACTTCGCGCTGCTGCACGACCGGCACCGGCTCGCCCGGACCGCGGCACTGCTCGCCGCGCTGCCCACGCTGTGGCCCCTGGCCGTCCCCCTGATGGACGAGACGGCCCGGCCGGACCCCGCGTTCGCCACCGCCTCCGGACTGCTGGCCTGGCTGTCGGCCCTGGCCCTGTGCGCCGCGTACCACCGCGACGCACCGCCCGCCCGGCTGCCCGCCGGCTCGCCCGGACTGGTCTTCCTGGCCTGCTGTGTGGTGATGGGCGCCTGCAACGTCCTCGTGACCACCGTCACCGATCTGGCCTGGAGCCCCGCCACCGGCTTCCTGGCGGGCGGGCTCGCCTGGCTCCTGCTGCGCACCCGGCGGCCCGGCTCCGGCACACCCGGCGGTGCGCTCGCCCTCGCCGCGCTCGGCCTGCTGATCCTCGGGGTGCGCGCCGCCTCCCTGGCCCTGTGGATCGGCGTCCCCGTGCCCGCCGAGTTCCTCCGCGGCGGACTCGTCCAGACGGGCGCGCTGGCCCTGCTGACGGCGGCGCTCGCGATCGTGGGAGGGCGCGACCTCGCGGCCCGCCGGTGAACGCCGGAGGGGGGCCGACGGCGATCGTCGGCCCCCCTTTTCGAGAGGTTCTTCGAGAGGTTCCTTCGAGGAGTTCCTCCGAGCGGTTCAGCGTCGCGTCACGCGCCGCTCTCCCGGAGCATGTCCTCGCGCTCGACGAGCTTCACGCGCTCGCGGCCCTGCGGCTCGCCCAGCGCCCGCTCGGCGGCGTCCAGCTTGTACCAGCCCTCCCAGGTGGTGAAGCGGACGTTCCGCTCGGCGAGGAAGGCGTCCACGGCCTCCGGCGCGGGCGACTCGGGGGTGTGCAGCCGGCCGCCCGCGTAGTCGTCCAGCAGGTTGGAGACCGTCTCGTTGGCGTCGCCCTTGGTGTGGCCGATCAGACCGACCGGGCCCCGGCGGATCCAGCCGGTGACGTACGTGGACTGGAGGTGGTTGCCGCTCTCCTCGATGACCCGGCCGCCCGCGTCCGGAACCGTGCCCGAGTCGATGTCCCAGGGCAGCTTGGGCAGCTTGTCGGAGAGGTAGCCGACCGCGCGGTAGACCGCGCCGAGCTCCCAGTCCTTGAACTCCCCGGTGCCCTTGACGTTGCCGGTGCCGTCCAGGGCGGTGCGCTCGGTGCGCAGGCCGGTGACCTTGCCGTCCTCGCCGAGGATCTCGGTCGGCGACTCGAAGAAGTGCAGGAAGAGCTTGTGCGGGCGGTCGCCGGCATCGCGGATCGCCCAGTTCTCCAGGGTCTTGGCGACCATGTCGGCCTGCTTGTTGCCGCGCCGGGTCTCGATCGAGCCCTCGTCGTAGTCGATGTCCTCGGGGTCGACGATGACCTCGATGTTGGGGGAGTGGTCCAGCTCCCGCAGCTCCATCGGGGAGAACTTCGCCTGCGCCGGACCACGGCGGCCGAAGACGTGCACCTCGAGGGCCTTGTTGGCCTTCAGGCCGTCGTGGACGTTCGGCGGGATCTCGGTCGGCAGCAGCTCGTCGGCGGTCTTGGCGAGGATGCGGGCCACGTCCAGGGCCACGTTGCCGACACCGAGGACGGCGACCTTCTCGGCCTCCAGCGGCCAGGTGCGCGGCACGTCCGGGTGGCCGTCGTACCAGGAGACGAAGTCGGCGGCGCCGTAGGAGCCGTCCAGCTCGATGCCGGGTATGCGCAGTTCGCGGTCGGCCGTCGCGCCGGTCGAGAAGACCACCGCGTCGTAGAAGGTGCGCAGGTCGTCGAGGCTGATGTCGGTCGGGTAGTCCACATTTCCGAAGAGCCTGATCTGCGGCTTGTCGAGCACCTGGTGCAGGGCCGTGATGATGCCCTTGATACGCGGGTGGTCGGGGGCCACGCCGTAACGGATCAGGCCGAAGGGGGCGGGCATCCGCTCGAAGAGGTCGACGGACACGCCGGGCTCGGCGGCCACCTCGGACTTGAGCAGGGCGTCGGCGGCGTAGATCCCGGCGGGGCCGGCTCCGACGATGGCTACCCGCAGGGGGCGCGGCATGATCAGGTTCCCTTCGAGTGAGGACAATCGATCTCGAAGGGGAAGCCTAAGCTAAGGCAGTCCTAAGTTAGTACGCGGGTCCGGTCTATGACCTCATAAGCCGACCTTATGGCTTGTGTCGGGTCCCGCTTATGGCCAGGAGACGGTACAGCTCTCCTCCCGGTGCTTGGCGGGCGCCCCGGGCGTGCACCAACCTGTCCTGTGCGGCGCACCGAGGCGCGGTGGCCACAGGGCGAGGGGTGAGAGCGTGGACGCACGCGAGGAGACGACCGTCGCGGTCACCGGCGGCAGCGGATTCGTCGGCAGCCATCTGGTGCGCAGGCTGCTGGAGCGGGGCTACCGGGTGCACGCGACCGTCCGGCGCGGCTCCGCCGCGGCCAAGGTCCGGCCCCTGTGGGAACTCCAGGAGGCGTTCCCCGGCCGACTCGCCCTGTTCGAGGCCGACCTGCTCAAGGACGGCTCCTTCGACGAGGCGTTCCGCGGCTGTGCGACCGTCTTCCACGTGGCCTCGCCGTTCCTGATGCCGGAGCGGATCAAGGACGGTCAACGCGACGTCGTGGACCCGGCGTTGCTGGGCACCCGCAACGTGCTGGCGAGCGTGGACCGTACCCCGGACGTGACGACCCTGGTCTTCACCTCCACCGTGGGCGCGATCTTCGGCGACTACTCCGACGTCCGCGAGATGGCCGGCGAGATCCTGACGGAGAAGTACTTCAACACCACCAGCACGGTGGCCGGAAACCCCTACCACTACGCCAAGACGGTCGCCGAACGAGCCGCCTGGGACGCCGAGGCCGCCCAGGACCGCTGGCGCATGGTCGCCGTCAACCCCGGCCTGATTCTGGGCCCTTCGCTCACGCCCGCCTCCGAGTCCGGCAGCCTCTTCCTGCTGGACGAGCTGTTCAAGGGCTACTTCTGCTACGGCGCCCCGGACTTCAGCTTCACCACCGCGGACGTCCGTGACGTGGCCGACGCGCACATCGCGGCGGCGGAGAACCCGGCGGCGGGCGGCCGTTACATCGTGGCCAACGAGACGATGACGTCCTTCCACGAGATGTCCAGGATCATCCGCAGCCGCCGTCCCTGGGATCCGCGTCTGCCGCGCACCGCGCTCCCGCACTGGCCGGTACGGATCCTCGGCCCGTCCTTCGGCCTCACCCAGGACTACATACGCAAGCACCTCGGCATCCGCTTCCGCGTCGACAACAGCCGGAGCATCCACGAACTGGGCCTCACCTACCGGCCCGTCGAGGAGACCCTCCTGGACCACCACGAGAGCTGGCGCACACGGCGGCGGAGGGTCTGACCCCGGCGGCAGGGTTCAGGCCGGGCGGACCACCCGGTGGATCGCCGACTCCCCGGCGTTGTAGATCGACTCCTCGCGGATGGAGGCCCCCGGGCTCGGCGCGTGGACCATCAGGCCGTTGCCCGCGTAGACCCCGACGTGGCTGTCGTTGTCGAAGAAGAAGACCAGGTCACCCGGCTCGATGGCGGCCAGCGTCAGCGGGGTGCCGGCGAAGGTCTGGTCCGGCGCACTGCGCGGCAGCGACACCCCCGCGGCACGCCAGGCGGCCTGGGTGAGGCTGGAGCAGTCGTACGACTCCGGACCGGTCGCTCCCCAGACACAGGGCCGCCCGATCTGCGCCCGGGCGAACGCCAGCGCCTTCATGGCCTTGCCGGGCTCGGCCGCGGCACCGGGCACCAGGAAAGTGCCGGTGTCGGTGACGGCGCCGGGCGCGAAGGCGGCCGCGGCGGCGGCCGGGGGCGCGGTGGGGAGCGGAGCGGTGACCACGGGGGGCGCCGTCGGGACGGGGGCGGTGACCACCGGGGGCGCCGTCGGGACGGGGGCGGTGGGAAGCGGGGCCGGGGCGACCGGGGCTGCGGTGGCCATCGCCACAAGGGGCGCGGGCATCGTCGTGGGAGACGCCATCATCGCCCACGGAGGGTCTGTCACCGCCGTGGGGGACGCCATCATCGCCCACGGAGGGTCCGTCACCGCCGTGGGTATCACGGCCGTGGGCATCGGCGCCTGAGGTACGGACATCGCCGGGGCGGTGGCGTAGGGGGCGGCCGCGGGCTGCATTCCGGTGGCGTAGGCGCCCAGGTCGGCGGCGGCCGCGCCGGGGAAGGCGCCGGTACCGAAGTCGGCCGACGGCATGGCGGCGGGGGCCGGCATGGCGTACCCGGCGGTGGGATAGACGGGCTCCGCGGCGGCCGGCGGTGCGCTGACGTAAGCGGCGGTGGCGGCCGTCGCCATACCCGGGAAGGAACCGGTGTCCATCGGGCCCGCGACGGGCACGGCGGACATGGCCGGCGCGGCGTTCGGGAAGGCGCCGGTGTTCGTAGAGGTCGCGGTCGGGAAGGCGCCCGTGTTCGCGGGCACGGCCGTCGGGAAGGCACCTGTGTCGGCCGGCATCGGGAACGTGCCGGTGGCGCCCGGAGTCATGACCCGGAAGGAACCGGTGTCGCCGGGGCTCGCGGGCGGCATGGCACCCGCGTCCATGGCGGTCACGGCCGGGAAGGTGCTTGTGGCGCCCGGGGTCATGACGCGGAAGCCACCCGTGTCCGCCGGGGACATGGGCTGGGCGGCGCCCGGGGTCATGACGCGGAAGGAGCCGGTGTCCGTCGCGGGCACCGCCGGGATGGCACCCGTGTCCGTCACGGTCATCGCGGGGAAGGCGCCCGTACCGGTCAGCGCGTCGGTCCCGAAGGAGCCGGTGTCGCCGTACTGGCCGGGCATGCCGGCG
Organism: Streptomyces sp. NPDC048417; assembly: GCF_040651615.1. Taxonomy (NCBI): domain Bacteria; kingdom Bacillati; phylum Actinomycetota; class Actinomycetes; order Kitasatosporales; family Streptomycetaceae; genus Streptomyces; species Streptomyces sp. NPDC048417. Next base: position 158,195 of record NZ_JBEZKI010000006.1, read on the forward strand.
GGGGCAGGCCACTGCTGCGCCGGTACCTGGGCCTCGGGCGTGGGCCAAGGGGTCTGAGCGGCCGGGGCGGGCTGCGGGGCCGGGGCGGGCGCGGCCGGTTCGAGCGCGGCGATCGCGCGCTGCCCGGTGCGCTGCGACAGCATCTCGCGCGCCTTGGCGATCTTCAGCTGGCTCTTGGTCTTGGACGTGCCCGGAGTGGCACGCTGCGGCGCGGCGGGGGGCAGCGCCTTGGGCGCGCTCGACGGTCCCGGGGGCAGCGCCGCGGGGGACCCGGCCGTCAGTTCCAGCTTCGGACGCTCCGGCAGCTCACGTACGACCTCGATGTCGCTCTTCGCGGACGGCCCCGCGGGCAGCTCCGGCACGGAAGAGCCGGAGCCCTCCAGCTGGCCCAGCAGGTCGGCTGCCATGGCGCTGACGGGCCGCCGCGGGCCGGGCCGGGCGGGCTGCCGGTCGGAGGGCAGGGCCGCCGGGACGCTCGGCCCCAGTCGCGATCGCGCGCCGTCGAACCACTCCCGGGCGATGCTGTCGAGTCCCGGGTCGTCACGCCGGGGCCGCTTGAACAGCGGCACACCGCGTGAGCGCGAGCCCCCGTTCATCGCACGTGTGGCGTTGTAGTTCCCGGTGGCGTTCTCGGCCTGGTCGTAGAGGCTGTCGATCCGCTGTCGAACCTCGTCACGGCTCTCGGGCGCCATGGGGGTCGTGCTCCTTCCGTGCTCCGCCTACCGAGTTAGCTGTCGGGTTCGGGCGGGTCGATCCGGAAGGCATGCCCTACGGCCCTTGCCCCTGAGGGCAGTTGGCCGATTCACCCCAGTGGTTCGGTTGGGTCCCCGGCTCCGGGACGCCCCGTTGGGCACCGGATTAGGCGGAGGCCGCGCGGCCCGACGGGATTCGCCGGGGGGAGCCGAACGGCTTGCCCGTCAACTTAGCCAACTTGTGTCACTCGTGTGAAGGTTGAAGTGCGTAATGTCCGATACGTAATTGTGATGTTCGTCGTAGCGTTCGAAATCCGGCCGTGCGGGACGGCATTTCGGCCGCACCCCGATCACCGTCGCGTGGCCGTCGGAGCGGTGCCGTCGGCCGCCCGACGAGCCCGGTTCCTGTGAGGTCACCGTGAATTTCCGGGGCCGTTGAACACGGTGGCGCCGCGCCGCGTATAGGGCCGGGGATTTCCATGTCCGGCCGACCACGACACGCAGGGGAACGACCTTGAGACCCAACAGGCGCAGACGCCCGACCGGCGCACAACGCGCGACCTTCGCAGCGGTCGCCCTGATGCTCGGCGGCGGAACACTGGTCGCGGTGAACGTCTACGCCTCGGCCACCGAAGGCGGTTCGGACCAGTCCGGGCAGACCGCCACCGCCCAGGTGCTGTCCGCGCCCACCGTCTACTGTCCCGACGTCGGCAGCCGGCTGACGGACGTGCCCGACGCGGCCCGGGCCGACGTCGACGGTGAACTCGCGCAGCTGGACCAGCAGATCGCGGCCGCCTACCAGCAGCTCAAGGAGTCGGCCGCGGCGATCGAGCAGAACCCCGGCCTCGCCGACCAGACGATCCTGGATCCGCTGAAGGAGAAGCGGTCCGAATCCCTCCAGCGCATCGCCGACGCCATCGACCGCGAGGGCGACCGCCCCCAGGGCCTCGACGACCTCGCCGCCTGCACCCTGCGCTCCTCCAACCAGGGCGCCGGGCAGTCGACGGCGCCGCAGGACAGTGCCACGCCGAGCCAGAGCGCCGGCGCCAGCGCCGGTGTCGGCGGCCAGGGCGGCAACGGCCCCGTCGCCGCCGACTACGCCGACATCACCACCGTCCAGCCCAATGTCACGACCCCGGCCAAGCGGCCCGGCGGCTCCACCGGCACCTTCGCCTCCAGTTGCGGTGTCAACGCGAACGGCCTGTTCAACTCGGACAACGTGATCGTCGCGCCCGGTGTCTCCAACGGCGCCCACCACTTCCACGACTACATCGGCAACCAGTCCAACAACGCCTTCGCCAGCGACGACGACCTCGCGAACGCCGACACGAGCTGTGCGGACCAGGGCGACAAGTCCACGTACTACTGGCCCGTGCTGCGGCTGCAGAACGGCAAGCAGGAGCGGGACGCCGACAAGCCGGGCGGCGGCACCGAGGGCAACGCCGGGCAGATCGTGACGGCGAAGGAGGTCACGCTCACCTTCGAGGGCAATCCGACCTCCAAGGTCACCGAGATGCCGCGGCTGCTGCGCATCATCACTGGCGACGCCAAGGCCTTCGTCAACGGCCCGGCCAACGCCAACGCCTCCTGGAGCTGCACCGGGTTCGAGGACCGGCAGCTCAAGGACAAGTACCCGCTCTGTCCTTCGGGCAGTGACGTCGTACGCACGTTCAAATTCCAGAGCTGCTGGGACGGCCGGAACATCGACAGCGCCAACCACCGCACCCATGTGGCGTTCGCCGCGGCCGACGGCGGCTGCCCGGCCGGTTTCCAGGCGATCCCGCAGCTGGTGCAGCGCATCGTCTACGGCGTCGACGCGCCGAGCCTTAAGGACGGTGGCCGTACGGTCCCACTGTTCGCGGTGGACTCGTTCCCCGAGCAGCTGCACAAGCCGGTCACCGACCACGGCGACTTCATCAACGTCTTCGACGACAGCCTGATGCGGAAGATGGTCGACTGCATCAACTCCGGCCGCACCTGCGGGGCGGGGGCCGATGAGCAGCCGCCGTCGCAGAGCGCCGACCCCGACCCGTCGGAGTCGGCGAGCCCGGAGAACCCGCCGTCCGACACCGCGAGCCCGGTCACCGAGCCGAGCGACACGGCGGCCCCGGCCGACCCGCCGGCCGAGACCGAGAGCGCCCAGCCCTCCGAGCCGCCGGCCGAGCCGTCCGCCACGAAGACCGACTCCGGCAACACCGGTCTGCCGCACGTCTACACGAGTGCCTCGCCCAAGAACTCGTCGGGGACGGGGGGCGGTGTCATCAGCCGGCCGACCGAGCGGCCCGAGACCCAGACCCCGACCGACACGGCGACCGGCACGGCGACCGAGGCCGGCGCCGCTCCGGCGGGCCAGCAGACCCCGTCCACCGCACCCCAGACCGAGCCGCAGGCCGTCCAGGGTGATCTCGCCGAGACCGGCGCCCACCTGTGGCCGGCTCTCTTCGGCGGACTGCTGCTGGCCGCCGGGTTCGTGCTGCTGTGGCGCACCCGGTGGAGGTCGTCCTGACCCCTCCGACGCGCCTGCGCCCGGCCTCGGCCTGACGGAGTCGACGCGACTCCGCCTGACCCCTTTCGCCGGGGTCAGGCGGTGCGCAGCGTCCGCTGGGCGAGCTCGAACGCGGGGAGCATCTCGTCGTGCTCCGCGCTGTCGAGCCCGCCCAGGTGCAGTACGACGGGTCCGCGGGGCGTGACCACGGCCAGCGCGGACTCCGTCCTGCTCTCGTCCAGCAGCTTGCTCGTGCAGACGTAGTCGACTCGCACCCCGGCGAGTCCGCCGGACGTGAAGGTCCGGTACTTCGCCTCGCTGGTGTCGTCCTCGGCGGCCACGAAGGCCCGCAGCACCGCGCCGGCGTCACCGCTGCCCGGCTTCCCGGTCGACACCCGCAGAAAGCCGATGGCCCCGGCGGGCTTGGCGTCGATCTCGCAGACCAGGGTCACCGGGCCCTGACGCAGCAGGCTCTGCGCCAGGTCGCCGTCCGTGCCGTTCGAGGCGACCGCGGCCAGGCCGTCGACCGCCTCCGCCCGCCAGCCGCGGGCGATGTCGAAGGTGACCGGCAGTGCACAGGCCGAACCGGCGGCGCCGACCGTGCCCCCGCGCTGGGCCGCCCCGCTGGACGCCTGCCCCGAGACCGTGACATCGGTCGCGCGCGCCGACACCCCGCACCCCGTCAGCAGCCCCGCTAGCAGCGCGAGCGGTACGGCTCTTCTCCCCAGGGTCCCCACCCGTTGCCTCCCCTTCGGCGTCCCCGGCGGGTCACTGTAATCGAGGGCACCGACAAGGCCGGACGGATATTCGTCGGGGCCACCGCACGGAGGTCCGCCCGGGGAGCACCTGTTGACTGGCCGTCATATTACTGAACCGTAACCTGACGGCTGCTACCGCGGGTAACACTCTGCTCGCTACCGTCGAGGAAGCCGCACCCGTCCCCTGGGCCGCACCGGGGACGCCGCTCCGTGCTCCTCGCACCACCTCCCACGTCCCGCACGTCAAGGAGGTACCCCATGCCCGTTCGCATCCGCCTGCTGGCCACCACTGTCGTCGCCGCCTGCCTCTGTGTCCAGACCGTGCAGGCCACGGCCTCCCAAGCGGAGGTCTCCCGGGGCGTCACCATCCCCGCCTTCTACGATCCGCCCGCCGGCCTCCCCGCGGCCGACGGCACCCTCGTCCGCACCGAACCCCTCCCGCTGGCCCTGAGCCTGCCGAGCCTGCCGGGCCCGTTGCCGGGCCGCGCGACCCGGCTGATGTACAAGTCCACCGACTCGGCGGGCGACCCCGTCGCGGTCACCGGCGCCTATATCGAACCGACGCTGCCGTGGCTAGGCTCCGGCGCCCGCCCGCTGGTCGCCGTCGCGCCCGGCACCATGGGCCAGGGTGACCAGTGCGCCGCCTCCATGGGGCTGGAGTACCCGCTGGTCCTCAACGGCCAGACGGTGTCCGTCGGTTACGAGGACCTGTCGGTCTACCGGCTGCTCGCCGAGGGCGTCGCGGTCGTCGTCACCGACTACGTCGGGCTCGGCGCGACCGACCGGCCGCACACCTATGTCAACCGGCTGGACGGCGCCCACGCGGTCCTGGACGCCGTACGCGCCGCCCGAAGCGTGCCGGGCGCCTCGGTCACCGCCGCCTCGCGGGTGGGCCTGTTCGGCTACAGCCAGGGCGGCGGCGCGACCGCGGCGGCCGCCGAACTCCAGCCCGACTACGCCCCGGACGTCACCCTCTCCGGCACCTACGCGGGGGCGCCGCCCGCCGACCTCACCGCCGTCACCGCGGCCATCGACGGCACGGACCTGGCCGGCGCCCTCGGCTGGGCGGTGAACGGCTTCGTCCAGTCCGACCCGGCACTGAAGCCCATCGTCGACGCCCACCTCGGCGCCGCGGGCCGGGCCGCCCTCACCGACCTGTCGACGATGTGCGTCGGCGACGCGATCCTCGCCTACGGCTCCCAGCGCAGCACGGCCTGGACCACCGACGGCAGCTCCATCTCCGACGTCATCGGCGAGGAGCCCGTCCTCCAGGCCTTCCTGGACGAACAGCGCATCGGCAGGACGGCACCGGCGAGCCCGGTCCGGCTGGCGACCGGCGTCAGCGACGACCTCGTCCCGCACGCCCAGGCCCGGCGGCTCGCCGTCGACTGGTGCGACGAGGGCGCGGACGTCACCTATGTGCCGGTCGTGCTGCCGGACGCGGGCCGCGCCCTGCTGAACCACTTCGGGCCGCTGCTGACCGACCAGGGCGACGCCGTCGCCTGGCTCACGGCCCGGCTGTCCGGCACACCGGCCGTCTCCAACTGCTGGAGCATGCCCGTCCAGCCCTGACCGGCGGTCCCGCCGGTTGCCGTCGGCGGGCCGCGCACGGCAGGGTGCCGGTGTGCCTACCTTGCTGATCGTCCATCACACCCCCTCGCCGCAATGCCAGGCCATGTTCGAGGCCGTGGTCTCCGGGGCGACGGCCCCGGAGATCGAGGGCGTCCGGGTCGTGCGGCGGGCGGCCCTGTCCGCCACAGCCTCCGACGTGCTGGCGGCCGACGGGTACCTCCTCGGCACCCCGGCCAACCTCGGTTATGTCTCCGGCGCCCTCAAACACTTCTTCGACCAGATCTACTACCCGTGCCTCGACGAGACGCGGGGCCGTCCCTTCGGTGCCTACGTGCACGGCGGCAACGACGTCACCGGCGCCCTGCGCGCCCTCGACGCCATCACCACCGGCCTCGGCTGGCGCCGGGCGGCCCAGCCGGTCACGGTGACGGGCGAGCCCGGCAAGGCCGACATCGAGGCGTGCTGGGAACTCGGCGCGACCGTCGCCGCCGGCCTCACCGACGACACCTGACGGGCTCTGCGTGGCGCTCTCCGTCACCCGCACGGACGAAGGTGCGCGCGCCGGGTCCAGGGCACACGATGGGACCAGGCCATGTCGTCGATCCGAGGGAGCGTCGGATGGCAGCGCACCGGCGTGCCTCCGGGCCGCCCACGGAGGAACTGCTGCGGGAGTGCGCCCGTGACGTCGTGGACGTCGCCGAGGGCATCCGCGAGGTGTGCGCACGGACCAGCTCCGTCCTGTTCGCCCCGGCGCTGACCGGCTTCCGCGCGCCGCCGCCCGCGCACCGGCTGCGCCGCCCGCTGGGCGCTGCTGCGGGCGCTCACCAACCGGCAGGGGCTCGGCGGTTCAGCGATCGTGGCACCGGACGGCATGGGCCGGCTGCTCGGCGCGGCGGGGGAGGCGCTGGGCCGGGAGAGCCTGGCCGCGCTGGTGGCGGTCACCTCCCTGCGGCTGAGGATCGCCGCCGTCCTGCTCGACCACCCCGAGTTCGGGCGCGATCCGGGCATGCGCCGGCTGACGGCCGCGGTCAGCGCCGACCGGGACCTGGAGGCGGTCCGCGCGCTGCGGTCCCTCTTCAAGGACCGGGGCGCCCAGCGGGCCCTGTCAGGACTGGCCCCGATCCTGGCCGAACTCCTCGCCATCCGCGGCCTGTTGGGCGAGGACCCGGTCAACGACGAGACGGCCTGGGCGCTCGCCGCCGGCCGTGAGCTGACCGCCGACCCGGTACGGGGGATCAGCGCCGCCCACCCCTCCGCCGGGGACCGGGACGAAGGCACCGTCGAGGCCGTCGAACCGTCCGCCCGGGAGACCCAGGGCATCTCCACCGAGGGCTCCCTGCTCGCCTTCCTGCGCAACCTGGACGTCCTCGACGCCGGGGGACGCGTCCTGGTCCAGGAGGTGCGCGGCCCCGACGGTGTGCTCCGGTACGTCGTCCAGGCACCCGGCACGGCCGCCGGCCGCCCCCGCGACGACTCCCCGCAGGACTTCGCCGACGCCTGGCGCAACCTGTTCATGACCGACTCGCCCTACACCCGCTCGATCCTGCTGGCGATCCGGGACCACGGCGTCCCGCGCGGCGCCGACCTCGCGCTCGTCGGGCACGGCGAGGGCGGGATCGCGCTGCTGAACCTCGCCCAGGACGAGGAGTTCTGCCGCGCCTACCGGGTCACCCACGTGGTCGCCGTCGGTTCCCCGACCGGCGACCGCAGGCCCGCCGACCCGCGCACCTGGGTCGCCGGCATCACCAACCGGCACGACATCGTCCCGGCATTCGACGGCACGGGCTCCGCCTTCGACCGGCACCCCAACGGGTACCGGGCGGACTACACCGGCCCCGACCACGAGTTCCCGCACTGTCACCTGCTCCGCGTCTACATCGACCACCTGGAGACGGTGATCCCGCAGGTCACCCAGGACGTCGACCAGGCCCTCACCTCCTACCGGGGCCCGGTGGAACGCACCCGCGTCTACCGGTTCGAGGACCGTGCCCGCCCGCCCGAGGGCTATCCCCTGCTGACCGTCCCCACCAACAGCGTCCCCACCTCGGCGGGCCCGGTCGACGTGCCGGTCCGCTACTACGACTCCTCCGCCGCCCACCTGTGCTACCCGGTCGACACCGACGTCGCCCGCAGCCTGCTGCCGGACGTCACCTGGATGGTCCCCGCCCGCTTCGGCCGCCGCGCCCTGGCCGTGCTCTCCCTCTACGAGCACCGCTGCACCACCATCGGCCCCTACACCGAACTCGGCCTGTCCGTCCTGGTCGACGACCTGTGGCGGCCGCACGCGTACGACCTCGCCAGGGACCTGCTGCGCCGCGTCGACCTGCGACGCACCGGGCGGTACGTCGTCTCGCTCGCCGTCGGCACCGAGGAGGCGCGGGCGGTGACCGAGGAGCTCTGGGCCCAGCCGGCCGTGCACGGAGCCGCCGAGGTCGCCCTGCAAGGACGCGCACTCCGGGTCGAGGCACCGGAGCTGGGCCTGAGCGTCGAGGGCGGCCCCGGCCCCGGTGTGCGCTGTCCGGAGGCGGACTGGGTGCTCTACGGCCGCCGGGGCGACAGCACCGTACGCACCCTGGTCCGCGCCGACGGCCGACCGCGCGTCCACGCCCGCCCCCGGGTACGGCTGCGCCTCGACGGCGGGCACGGGTCGCTCGCCCGCCACCTCCAGATCCTCGAACTCGACACCGTCCGGCCCGGGTTCGTTCTGACCAGCCCACGCTTCGTGGCCCACAGAAGCGCCGGCGCGCCGCTGCCGCGCTGAGCCCGAGAACAGGTGCGCCCCATGGTGACCGAACCCCGTCCCGCCACCGCCGCCCCCGAACTCCTCGCGTACGTCGACGACCTGAGAGTGGACGCCGACCGGATGGACGGCTACGCGCAACGGCTGCGCGGTGCCGCCGTCACCCTGGCCGGCTGCGCCGGGGCACCGGAGTGGAGCGGGACCACCTTGGAGCGGCAGGCGACGGCCTGCGCGGCCGCGGCATCCCAACTGCGCTCCGCGGCCACGGCCTTGCTGATCCACGCGACGAACTGACCGGCGGCCGTCCGGACGCCGGGTGCACCGTGGCGCGCCGGGCGTCAGCCACGCAGTGCGGCTTCCAGGACCAGCAGACACGTTTCGCCCGGCGCCGAGGAGTCGTCGGGCAGCGCGTACAGCCGGAGCCGGTCGGCGTCGGCGATCTCGAAGTCCACGGCCCTGACGGTGACCGCGCGCCCGGCGGGGGAGTGGGCGGTGACCGCCGCGCAGTCCTGGACGTCGACGTGGCGGCTCGGCACGGGGGCCCCGCCGACGGGTTCGCCGTCCGTGGACAGCACCAGGACCCGCCGGCCGCCCCAGGTCGCCGCGTGCAGCAGACCGGTCTCGGGGTCACGGGCGATGCCGCGGAGGTGGTCCGGATACCGGAACATCTCCTCCACCTCGCCGGTCGCAGGGTCCAGGCGATACACGATGGACCGCGAGTCGGGCCGATCCTCGGCCACCGTGACCCACACGAACTGCCCGTCGTGGGTGAGACCGCCCGCGTGGTACACCGTCTCCTCACCGAGCTCCCAGTGCCGCAGCAGCCGCCCCCGCCGGCTCATCTCGAAGAGGTGCCCACGGCCCGTCCCCGGGGTGTACGACGTCCCGTGCGGGCCCGTGGTGGCCTTGGCCGGCCGCAGGATCTCGGCGCTGCTCACGAAGAAGCTGCCGTCGGCCCGGTCCATGCCCTGCGGGTGGTGGCAGGCGAAGTCCAGCGGAACCGTGTCCACGAGGACCCACTCGGCGGCCCTGGCCACGCGGGCGATGGCCTCGTCGACCGTCGGTTTCATCGAGGTGCCGCCTTCCGCCGCGGGCCCCTTCCCCCGATCATGCGGCGCGACCGCGACGGCCGCATCCCGTGCCGGGCACCCGCCATGGACACACGACGGCCCGGGCCTCGCAGGAGGCCCGGGCCGCGGGGCGGGACAGGGAGCGAGGTCAGCCGGCCGGGACGGTGTGGGGTTGTTCGGGGCCGGGCTTGGGACGGGTGCCGGTCCAGGACGGGTCGCCGGCGAGGACAGGGGTGGGGGGATGGTTCATGAGAGGACGTGCTTCCTGAGATGTGGGGGGAGGGAGAGCGAAGAGGTCAGTCCGGTGCCGTCGACAACTCGGCCCAGACGACGCGGGCGGAGGAACCCTCCGGCGCGACCGTGACGCCCCAGTCGAGGCTGAGCGCGTCGACCAGGAACAGCCCGCGCCCGTTCTGCTCGTCGGGTCTGGCCTGCCGGGGCGCCGGGAGCGCGAAGCTCCCGCTCTGGTCCTCGACCTCGATACGGATCCGGTCGGAGGCGGCGTGCACCCGGCAGATGATCCGCCGGCCGGCCGAGTGGACTATGGAGTTGGTGACCAGTTCGGAGGTCACCAGGACCGCGTTGTCGCAGGCCTCCTCGCACACGCCCCACGAGGCCAGCAGCTCGCCGACGCTGCGGCGGGCGTTGCCCACCGCCCGGGGCGTCGGCGCCAGGTCGAACGCCAGGCTGTGCGGGGCGGGTCGGTCCCCGGAGGCGAACCGGTCGAGGCCTTGCGGCCCAGGGAGTCGACCGAGGCGTTCGCCTCCGGGTGGTCGGGGGATGCCCGTCGGGTCCGACGGGCGGTGCGGGCCCTCGGCGGCGGCCGCGAGGGCCGGTCGGGGCAGACCGGGTATCCGGTCGTCGGGCAGTCGGTCGAGCGGCTGGGGGAGAGAGGGCGGGGCCATCGCCGTGCGCCTTTCGTCCGGCTTCGCAGCGTGGGGGGCTGAGCGGTCGCATCCGCCCCGGGCCGCGCGCGGGCAGACGACGACCCGTGCCTGGACGACACCGGATCGCAGCTCAGTCTCCCCCAACTGGACTGCTTCGCCTGCTCCTTGGTCGGCCGGAGCAGTAGGTCCACTCTGGCATCTGCCAACATCGCCTCGCAACCGGCAAGTTGAAAATTGCAAGAAGTGAAGTGCATGCTGCTTCCGGCAAGAAGTGATCGAATGAGTCCGTGAGCCGATCACGAGCGCGTGAGACGGTGACCCTGACACCTGGTGCGAGGGGGTAGGGCGTGACCTCGGAGACCGACTGGGGCGGTGCCCCTTCCGTCCTGCGCATGATCCTCGGCCGGCAGCTGGAGGAGATGCGGACCCGGGCGGGCCTGACCTACGAGCAGGCCGGCATCGCGATCGGCGTCAGCCACTCCACGATCCGCCGCATGGAGGCCGCCAAGGTGGCCCGGCTCCGGCTGGCCGACGCCGAGAAGCTGCTGCAGATCTACGGTGTGACGGACCGCCAGGAGGTCGACACCTTCCTGCAGTCGGTGCGCGAGGCCAACAAGCGCGGCTGGTGGCACACCTACCGCGATGTGATGCCGGACTGGTTCGCCGCGTATCTGAGCCTGGAACAGGCCGCGTTGCAGATCCGTGCCTACGAGAACGAGTTCGTGCACGGCCTGTTGCAGACCCGGGAGTACGCCGCCGCCCTGCTCGGTGCCGGCAACCCGCACGCGCCGACCGAGGCCACCGAGCGCCGGGTGGCGCTGCGCATGCGCCGCCAGGAACTGCTCACCCGCCAGGCGCCGCCCAGGCTCTGGGTCGTGATGGACGAGACGGTGCTGCGCTGGCCGGTCGGCGGCGCCGGGGTGATGCGCGCCCAGATCGACCATCTCATCGAGATCAACCGCCTGCCCAACGTCACCTTGCAGATCATGCCGTTCGCCAACGGCCCGCACCCGGCGATGCGCGCGGGTGCGTACCACCTCTTCCGGTTCCGGGCGCCCGAACTGCCCGACATCGTCTATCTCAACGGCCTGGTGGGCGCCGTCTACCTGGACAAGGGCGAGGATGTCGTGGTCTATCGCGAGGCCCTGGACCGGTTGGGCGCCCAGGCGGCGCCCGCCAGGAAGACCGAGGTTTTCCTCGGTGCGATTCGCAAGGAGCTGTGACGTGCACCACCAGATACACAACGGCATTCCGTCCCGGCAACTCGGCGCGCGCGGCTGGTCCAAGCCGTGGAGCGACGACGCCGGCGGCGCCTGCGTGGAAGTGAAGAAGCTCGCCGACGGGCGGGTGGCGGTACGCCAGTCGACCGACCCGGACGGCCCGGCGCTGGTCTTCACCCCCCGCGAGATGACCTCTTTCCTGTCCGGTGTGAAGGCGGGTGACGCCGACTTCCTGATGTGAGCCGTCTTCCCGGAACTTCCTTGCTATAGCTGATCGTTCACCCAACCCCCCACTTGTGTCCCGCTGAGCACAGACCCCCGCATCCCCCCTCACCCCTCACCCGAATGGGAGACACGGCGTTGCCCGACAACGGATGGCCGGCCGACCGCATCGACACCGAGAACGCGCACTCCGCGCGGATCTACGACTACATCCTGGGTGGCAAGGACTACTACCCCGCCGACCAGGAGGCGGGTGACGCCATGGCCCGGGAGTGGCCCGCGCTCCCGATCCACATGCGTGCCAACCGCGACTGGATGAACCGTGCCGTGCGCTGGCTCGCCGAGGAGGCGGGGATGCGCCAGTTCCTTGACGTGGGCACCGGCATACCCACCTCCCCGAACCTCCACGAGATAGCCCAGGCCGTCTCGCCCGACTCCCGGGTCGTCTACGTGGACAACGACCCCATCGTCCTCACCCTGTCCCAGGGCCTGCTCTCCAGCACGCCCGAGGGCAAGACGGCGTACATCGAGGCCGACTTCCGCGACCCGGCGGCCATCCTGGACGCCCCCGAGCTGCGTGACACCCTCGACCTCGACGAGCCGGTGGCGCTCACGGTGATCGCCATCGTGCACTTCATGCTGGACGCGGACGACGCGGTCGGTGTCGTACGACGGCTGCTGGAACCGCTGCCCTCCGGCAGCTATCTGGCGATGTCCATCGGCACCGCCGAGTTCGCGCCCGACGAGGTGGGCCGGGTCGCCCGCGAGTACGCGGCCCGCAACATGCCGATGCGGCTGCGCACCATCGACGAGGCCGAGCAGTTCTTCACGGGCCTTGAGCTGGTCGAGCCGGGCATCGTCCAGGTGCACAAGTGGCACCCGGACGGCACCGGCGAGGAAGGCATTCGCGACGAGGACATCGCGATGTACGGAGCGGTCGCCCGCAAGCCGTGACCCAGGTCTCCGTGCCGGGGCCCGGCTCACCTTCCCGGCCCCGGCACGGTCGTCTCCCGGGTACCGTGAGGTCATGACCAGCACGCGTGTCACCCGGCGGGTGCAGGCGCCCCCGGCCGCCGTCTACCGGGCGCTGCTCGACCCGGAGGCGGTCGCCGCCTGGCGGGCACCGGACGGCATGACCGCCCGGGTCCATGCCTTCGACGCCCGCGAGGGCGGCGAGTTCCGGGTGTCCCTCGACTACGACGACCCCGGCCGCGCCGGGAAGTCCGGCGGGCGCACCGACACCTACCAGGGGCACTTCGCCCGGCTGGTCCCGGACCGCCTCGTCGTCGAGGTCATCGACTTCGAGACCGCCGACGACACCGTGCGCGGCACCATGACGATGACCACGGCCCTCACCGCGGCCGGCGGTGGCACGGACGTCGAGGTCCTGCACGAGGGCATCCCCGAAGGCGTCCGCCCCGAGGACAACGAACTGGGCACCCGGATGGCCCTCGACAACCTGGCCCGGCTCGTCGAGGGCCCCACCTGACTCAGGCGTTCGGGTCGAACGAGATCCCGGACGGCATGGAGTACGACAGGTTGGAGTTGAACGAGCCGTCCTTGATCTTGATGGTGGCGTCGCCGAAGTCCGCGTTCATCAGCTTGTCGCGGTAGCCCGCCGGGTAGCCGTCCCAGCCCACCAGACGCGGGTAGAACCAGCCGCCGGTCACGTTCTCCGGCGGGTCGTCGTTGGAGTTGGCGAAGCGGAAGTCGTGGGTGGACGCGCCGTCCTTGTGGTAGACGATCTTCGGGTGGGTGCCGTCGAACCGGATCGCCGAGGCGGCCGCCACCTGGTAGCTGCTGTGCTGCGACACCGAGACGTACTGCACCTGGTTGTTCTGGATCCACACGATGACGTGTTCCCAGTCGTGCCGGTGCCCGATGGCGAGCGGCCCGAGCGTCGCCTGGTCCTTCTCGAAGTAGCTGGCGTACATCACCGCGCACCAGCCGTTGTTGCACTTCTCGCGGGAGTAGGTGTTGGCGTTGGCGAGCTGCGCGTAGTCGTGGCAGTGGCCGTTGACGTCACCGCCCAGCGCCAGACCGGGGTTGATGGTGCCGTCCGCCCCGATCGCGGCGGTGGTGTAGCAGCCGTCGCCGTCGTAGTCGTAGGCCGGGGAGAAGGTCTGTTCCAGTCCGTCGGCGTTCTGCGGGAGCAGCGTCAGGACGTCGGCGTGCGCGGTGGCGGGCACGGCGACGACCAGCGCAAGGGCGCCGAGAGCGGCGGCGAGGGCCTTGCGGAGCGGCCGTCTGCGGGTGGGGGATTGCAGGTCGGGCATGTCGACTCCCTGTCTCTGAAAGGCGAAGCGGAGTCTGACAGTCAGCCAGTGGTCGAGACTACCCTTACGGCTTAATTTTGACCCAAAGACAATTGAACAGCTCGGTCAACTCTGTTGCTGTCAGAGCCTGTTGACCTGCTGTGAGTAGCCCGGTTGCGCTTGCCGCGCCGCCCGGCCCGACGTCAGGCTTCTCGTCGGCTCGCCCCCCACGAACCGAAAAGGGAGCCCGTGTGAACGACAGAGACATGCCTTCGGCCGCGCTGAACCGGCGCGGCTTCCTCGGCGCCGCCGCCGCGGCCGGGCTGCTCGGCACGCTGCCCACGCCGGCCGAGGCGGCCCGCAGCGCGGCCGACGCCGACCCGGTCACCACGGAGTCCGGCCGGGTCACCGGAGTCCAGGGCGGCCTGCGGGGCGTCACCGTCTACAAGGGCGTCCCGTATGCCGCCTCCACCGCCGGAGCCAACCGCTGGCGCCCGCCGCAGCCGGCCCCCACCTGGGACGGGGTGCGCGCCGCCGACTCCTGGGGCCCGGCCTGCCCGCAGCCGGTCACGGGCATCCCCGACGACCAGGTGCCCGAGCTGGGCGAGGACTGCCTGAACCTCAACATCTGGACGGCGGCGACCGGTTCGGGCAACGGCCGCCCCGTCCTCGTCTGGCTCTACGGCGGCGACCGGGCCCTGTGGTCGGGCCAGGAGATGTACGACGGCTCCCTGCTCGCGTCCAAGGGCGTGGTCGTCGTGAACCCCAACTACCGTGTCGGCCCGCTCGGTGGTCTCGCCCACCCCGGACTGACCGCCGAGTCCGGGTACGGCGGCTCGGGCAACTGGGGGGTCCAGGACGCCGTCGCCGCGCTGGAGTGGGTCCAGCGGAACATCGCCGCGTTCGGCGGCGACCCGGACCGGGTGACGCTGGCCGGCTGGGCGCAGGGCGCGTCCTTCGTCAACATCCTGCTCGCCTCCCGGCGCGCCGAGGGCCTCTACCACCGTGCCCTGCTCTCCTCCGGCGTCCGGTACACCAAGGACCCGGCGTTGGCCCGGGGGACCGGCCGCTACCGCAGCCTCGCCGACGCCGAGGCCAACGGCACCGACTTCGCCGCCTACCTGGGCGCCCGGAGCCTCGCCGAACTGCGCGCGCTGGACGCCGGCGACCTCGTCGCCGGCGCCGCCGCCGACACCACCGCCGACTTCGGCCATGTCCTCGACGGATACGTCCTGCCCGACACCTACACCGCCGTGCTGAAGGCCTGCGCCGAGACCGACGTGCCCGTCCTGACCGGCGTCTGCAAGGACGCCAACGGCGCCTCGCCCGACCTGAAGCTGACGCTCGACGCGTTCAGGGCGTACGCCCGGTCCGAGTTCGGCCCGCTGGGGCTGGCGGACACCTTCCTGGGCCTGTACCCGGCGGACAGCGACACCACGGCCGCCCAGCAGTACAGCGCCTACGCCCGCGACCAGGAACGCGTTTCCGCCTTCCTGTGGGCGACCCAGTTCAAGGACACGGCCGCCAATTCCAGCGCCGTGCACACCTACTTCTGGACCCGCGTCCCGCCCGGGTACGACGGCACCAACCCGGTCATCGGCACCGATGCGACCGGCGCCTTCCAGGGCTCCGACGTCTACTACCTGCTCGGCTACCTCTACAACACCGACCGGCCCTGGACCTCCAAGGACTACGACATCGCCGACACCACCGCCTCCTACGTCGCCCGCTTCGCCGCCAACGGTGACCCGAACGGCAGCTCCCTGACCGACTGGCCCGCCCTCGCCACCGACACCCCGCGGACGATGGAACTCGGCGCGGACTTCGGGACGGTCGCGGTGGCGGACAGCGACGCGAAGCTCACCTTCCTGACGACCTGTCTGGAGTCACAGACCAGGGAGTTCTGAAACGTCCTCGGTCCGGGCGCCGCCGTGGCCGAGTATCCCGTGGTGGTGCCGGTGCACGCTCGGGGTACGGTGCAGGGCGATCAAGGCCGCGTCGTCGCCGAGGTGGCCGCCGGCGTGGGTCAGCAGATCGCGCCGGACGCGGTGGATCAGCGACTCGGGAGAGGCGTCGGTCCACTGCGCCACCCGGTCCGCGAGCGGATAGAAGCGGCGCCGGACGTCCCGCGCCTCGATGACGCCGTCGGTGTACAGCAGCAGGGTGTCGCCCGGCTCGAAGGAGAACACGTCCAGCGTGTGTTCCGTGGCCCGGGTCCCCTGCACGCCCAGCGGCGGCGCCGGATGCAGGCTCGGGACGGTGACCGCGTGCCCGGGGCTCAGCAGCAGGGGCGGCGGATGGCCACAGCTCGTCATCCGGGTGACCGGGTCCAGGTCCGGGATCTCGAGCAGCAGGGCGGTCGCGAACCGCTCGCCCGCCTCCTCCGGCGACTCCAGGTCCGCCGCGTACCGGGTCACGCTCTGCTCCAGGACGGCGGCCAGCTCCGGCAGGGTGATGTCCCGGTGGGCGGACTCCCGGAAGGCGCTGAGCAGCAGCGCCGCCTCACCGATCGCGGCCAGCCCCTTGCCCCGGACATCGCCGATCAGCACCCGGACCTGGCCGTCGGAGCGGGTGACCGCGTACAGATCGCCGCCGATCTGGGCCTCGTCCTCGGCGGCCAGGTACAGCGAGGCGATCCGCAGCGGGCCGATCTGCTCGGGCAGCGGCCACATCAGCACGTGCTGCGCGGCCTCGGCGACCGAGCGGACCTGGGCCAGCTGGGCACGGCGCCGGTCGCGGACCGCGCTGTAGATCACCACCATCACCGAGAGCACCGCCAGGGTGACGATCTGCACGATGTGGTTCGCGGTGGCCAGACCGCCGTGGAACACGGCGATCACCACCTGGGCGACCACCGCCAGCGCCCCGACCAGCGCGGTCGCCCGGGGTCCTGCGAAGGACGGGGTGAGCGCCGGGGCGATGACCAGGGCGGGGCCCAGATGGATGTCCTTCGGCGCGCGGAGGTCCGCCACCGCGATCACCACGATGAGTGCGATCGGGAGCAGCAGCAGCGTGTGGGACGACTGCCACGACCGCCGCAGGCCCGCCGCACGGCTCCGCAGGTTCCCCATGCCACCAGCGTGCGCCACCCCCCACCGAGCGGCCACCGAGAGCGGAAACCCAGTGCCGCAGCAGGCAACGTTCGCCCCGTCCCGACGCCCGGCACGCACTCTCGCCGCACCGGCCGAAAGCCCAAGTACATCCAGGACGACGACTTCCGGCCGGCACACCGAGAGCACGCACCGGACGCCGCTCCTTGACGGGCAAACGTTGCCTGCCGCGGCACTAGAGGTTCACGCTGTTCATCCCGGCCTCGTCGTAGCGCTCGCCCGCGGCCTTGGGCACCTCGGCGTCGATGCGGGCCAGGTCCTCCTTGGTCAGTTCCACGTCGACGGCGCCGGCGTTCTGCTCCAGGTAGGTACGGCGCTTGGTGCCCGGGATCGGGACGATGTCGTCGCCCTGGGCCAGTACCCAGGCGAGGGCCAGCTGGGCCGGGGTCACGTCCTTCTCCGCGGCGATCTCCTTCACCTTGTCGGCGAGCCGCAGGTTGGCCTCCAGGTTGTCGCCGGTGAAGCGGGGGCCGGTGCGGCGCCAGTCGTTCGCGTCGAGGTCGTCGGGGGAGGAGAACCGGCCGGCCAGGAACCCACGGCCCAGCGGCGAGTACGGCACGAACCCGATGCCGAGCTCACGGCAGGTCGGGATCACCTCGTCCTCCGGGTCGCGGGACCACAGCGAGTACTCGGTCTGCACGGCCGCGATCGGGTGTACCGCGTGGGCCCGCCGGATCGTCTCCGGGCTCGCCTCGCTCAGCCCGATGTGCCGCACCTTGCCCTCGGCGACCAGTTCGGCCATGGCGCCGACGGTCTCCTCGATCGGCACGTTCGGGTCGACGCGGTGCTGGTAGTAGAGGTCGATGTAGTCGGTGCCGAGACGCTGGAGCGAGCCGTGCACCGAGCTGCGCACGTGCTCGGCGGAGCCGTCCTGGGGGCCGATGCTGCTCATGTCGCCGGGGACGGCGTCGTCCATCCGGAAGTTGAACTTCGTGGCGATCACGTACTCGTCCCGGTGTCCCCGGATCGCCTCGCCCACCAGCGTCTCGTTGGTGAGCGGCCCGTAGAGCTGCGCGGTGTCGAGGAAGGTGATGCCGAGTTCCAGCGCGCGGTGGATGGTTTCCGCGCCCTCGTCCTGGTCGGCGGTGCCGTAGAAGGCGGACATTCCCATGCAGCCGAGGCCGATGCTGCTCACCTGAAGGTCTCGCAGACTGCGCTGTCGCATGTCACTCCCAGCCTTTCGTTCCTGCTCGGGTTCGGCTCCGGTTCCGGAGGGCCCACGGGCCTTGTTCCATTCAGCTGCGGAATCCCCGCATCGGCATCCCGGCGCCGGGGCCTCGTCCGGAGGAGCGCTCTGGACGCTACGGCTTCGAGCGCACTCGATGTCAAACGGCCGCCGTGGCCGTGCGTACCCGGTCTCTGCTCCCCGTCCGGTGGACGTGGACCCGGATACGGTGGCCGCCGTCGAT
This sequence comes from Streptomyces sp. NPDC048417, assembly GCF_040651615.1. Taxonomy (NCBI): domain Bacteria; kingdom Bacillati; phylum Actinomycetota; class Actinomycetes; order Kitasatosporales; family Streptomycetaceae; genus Streptomyces; species Streptomyces sp. NPDC048417. The sequence continues at coordinate 176,615 of NZ_JBEZKI010000006.1, forward strand.
CCGTCGCCGAGCCCCCCCGGTGGAGCCCGCATGCTGCTGCGCCAGCTCGAATACCTCGTCGCGCTCGCCCGAGAGCGGCACTTCGCCCGCGCGGCCGCCGCCTGTCATGTCTCGCAGCCCTCGCTGTCCGCCGCGATCCGGCGACTCGAACACGAACTCGCCGTCCCGATCGTGCGCCGGGGCCGCCGCTACGAGGGCCTGACCCCCGAGGGCGAGGTGGTGCTGGCGTGGGCACACCGCATCCTCGCCGAGCGGGACGCGCTGCGCCAGGAGCTGTCGGCGCTGCGGGACGGCCTCACCGGCACCCTGCGCCTCGGTATCGTCCCCACCGCCGTCCCCGTCACCTCACTCCTGACCGGCCCCTTCTGCGACCGGCATCCGCACGCCCGGGTGGCCATGGAGTCCCTGTCGTCCGCCGACATACGGCGCGGCCTCGCCGAGTTCGAGCTGGACGCGGCCATGACCTACCTGGACGACGAGGAGCTGCGGCAGGTCCGCCGCTTCCCGCTCTACGAGGAGCGGTACGTCCTGCTCACCCCGGTCGGCGGCCCCCTGGGCGACGCGGTCACCGCCAGCTGGTCCCAGGCCGCCGACCTCCCGCTGTGCCTGCTCGGGCCCCGGATGCGCAACCGGCGGATCATCGACGACTGCTTCGCCGCCGACGGCGCCGCACCCGTCCCGGCGATCGAGTCCGACAGCGTCGCCGGCCTCTACGCCCACCTCCCCGGCGGCCGCTGGTCCAGCGTGATCTCGCACGCCTGGCTGCACATGTTCGGCGTACCGGAGGGCCTGCGCGTGGTCCCGCTGGAGGGCCCGGCGCACGGCCCCCGGGTGGGCCTGGTCGTCGCCCGCAGCGAACCGCAGTCCGTGCTCGCCCAGGCCCTGGTGAAGGTCGCCCGCCAGGCACGGCTGCGGGACGCGCTCGACAACCTGCTGACCGCCCACCTGGACGGCCGCGACTGATAGCCGCGGGCTATGAGCACATAGCAAAGTTCGCTTTGACCAGCGCAGTTGCCCCCGAGGATCGTGAAGGGAACACCATCCGCAACGGAGTTGAGGAGCCCTCACCATGGCCAAGGTGCTCTGCGTCCTGTACGACGACCCGACCGACGGATACCCGAAGAGCTACGCCCGCGACGGCATCCCCGTCATCGACCACTACCCGGGCGGTCAGACCACCCCCACCCCCGAGGCGATCGACTTCACCCCCGGTCATCTCCTCGGCAGCGTCTCCGGCGAACTCGGCCTGCGCTCCTTCCTGGAGAAGGCCGGCCACACCCTCGTCGTCACCTCCGACAAGGACGGCGCGGGCTCGGTCTTCGACCGCGAGCTGCCCGACGCGGACGTCGTCATCTCCCAGCCGTTCTGGCCGGCGTACCTCACCCCGGAGCGCGTCGCCGCCGCGAAGAACCTCAAGCTGGCCGTCACCGCCGGCATCGGGTCCGACCACGTCGACCTCGACGCCGCGATCGCCCACGGTGTGACGGTCGCCGAGGTGACGTACTGCAACAGCATCAGCGTCGCCGAGCACGTGGTGATGATGATCCTGGGGCTCGTCCGCAACTACCTGCCCTCGCACCAGGTGGTGCTCGACGGCGGCTGGAACATCGCCGACTGCGTGAACCGGTCGTACGACCTGGAAGGCATGCACGTCGGAACCGTCGCCGCCGGCCGGATCGGCCTCGCGGTGCTGCGCCGCCTCGCGCCCTTCGACGTGAAGCTGCACTACACCGACCGCACCCGGCTGCCCGAGTCCGTCGAACGCGAGCTGAACCTGACCTTCCACGAGAGCGCCGCCGCCATGGCCCCGCACTGCGACGTCGTCACCGTCAACGCGCCGCTGCACCCGGAGACCGAGGGCCTGTTCGGCGACGAGCTGCTGGGCACGATGAAACGCGGCGCGTATCTCATCAACACCGCGCGGGCCAAGATCGCCGACCGGGACGCCGTCGACCGGGCGCTGCGCAGCGGGCAGCTGGCCGGTTACGCGGGCGACGTCTGGTTCCCGCAGCCCGCGCCCGCCGACCACCCCTGGCGCACCATGCCGCACCACGGGATGACCCCGCACATCTCCGGCTCCAGCCTCTCCGCGCAGGCCCGCTACGCGGCTGGCACCCGGGAGATCCTGGAGTCCTGGCTCGCCGGCCGGCCGATCCGCGACGAGTACCTGATCGTCGACGGCGGTGCGCTGGCCGGCACGGGAGCCAAGTCGTACTCCGTCAAGACCCGTTAGGGGTTCAGCCGGACAGGCAGCTCGAAGAGGTCGTTCTGGGTGACCACCGGCTTGTTGCGCAGCTCGGACGCCGGTACCGCGAGGTCCAGCCCGGGGAAGCGGTCGTACAGGGCGGGCAGCGCGACGCCCGCCTCCAGCCGGGACAGCGCCGCGCCGGGGCAGACGTGCGGGCCGTGGCCGAAGGAGATGTGCCGGTTCTTCGACTCCCGGGTGATGTCGAACTCCCCGGCGCTCAACCCGTGCGCGTCCTCGTCGCGGCCGATCGCGGCGTACGACACGATCAGCGCGTCGCCCGCCGGCAGCACCTTGTCGCCGACCGGCACATCCTCGGTGGCGAAGCGGATCAGGACGTGCGAGGTCGGGGTGGACCAGCGCAGGGTCTCCTCGACCACCGCCGACCAGTCCACCTCGCCGGAGAGCACCTCGGCCCGCTGGCCGGGGTGGGTGGAGAGGTTGACCACGGCGTTGACGATCAGGGAGATCGTCGTCTCGTGGCCGGCCGCCACCATCAGCTGGAGGGTGGAGACGATCTCCTCGTCCGTGAGGTGGTCGCCGTCCTCGGAGGCCAGGATCAGCGCGCTGGTCAGATCGTCGCCGGGCTCGGCCCGTTTGGCGGCGACCGTCGCCGCCATGATCCCGGCCAGCTCGGTGAGGGTGGCGATGACCTCCGCGGGCGGGGTCTGGGTCGAGAAGAACTTCTCGAACAGCACCTTCAGACGGGGCAGTTCGGCCTCGTCGATGCCCATCAGGTCGGCGACCACGAACATGGGCAGCGGATAGGCGAAGGCCGCCTTGAGGTCCAGGGTCTCCTGGTCCGCCGGCAGGGCGTCCAGCAGGTCCTGGGTGAGCTTCTCGATCCGCTCCCGCATCTGCTCCACCCGGCGCGGGGTGAGCGCCTGGGCGACCAGTCCGCGCATCCGGCGGTGGTCCGCGCCGTCCACGGTCAGCATGGAACGGCCGGGGTTGGCGAGGCCGATCAGCGGCCAGTCCGGCGGTATCTCCCCGCGCTGCCAGGCGCCCCACACGTTGATGTCCTTGACCAGACGCGGGTCGGTGAGCAGCGCCTTGGCCTCGGCATGGCGGGTGACCGCCCAGACGGGCACCCCGCCGGGCAGCTCCACGGCGGCGAGCGGACCCGCGGCGCGCAGCCGCGCGCTCTCGCCGTCCAGGTCGGTGACGAAGGGGTCGAGGGCGATCCGGGCTTGTTCGGTACCGGTCGTCATCGTGACGTGCCTCCCAGGGCAGGGTTGGAGTACTGCGCCAAATCGGTGCTGCGCCTGACCGTCGGTGTCGGATTACAGGGTGGGTACGGGCGTGAACCGGACGGGAAGCTCGGTCAGCCCCCGCAGCCAGGGCGAGGGCCGCCGGGTGAGGGAGTCGGCGGGCACCGCCAGGTCGATGTCCGGCAGCCGGTCCAGGACGACCTCGATGCCCGTCCGGGCGATCACCTCGGCGACCTCCTGGGCGGGGAACGGGCAGCGGTGCTCGCCGTGCCCGAAGGAGAAGTGCGCGCTGTTGCCGCCGGTCAGCGCGGAGGCGTCGGTGCGCACCTGCGGATCGGAATTGGCGCCCTGGAGGCCGAGGATCAGCAGGTCACCGGCGCGGATCCGGCGGCCGCCCAGCTGGGTGTCACGGGAGGCCCAGCGGCCCGCTATGTTCTGGCTGGGAGTGTCCTCCCACAGCACCTCGTTCATCGCCTCGGCGACACTGTTGCGGCCGCCGAACAGGGAGGCCGCGAACCGGTCGTCGGTGAGCATCAGGCGCAGCGAGTTGCCGATCCAGTCGGCGGTCGGCTGGTGCCCGGCCGCCATCATGACCATCAGGTCCTGGGAGATCTCCTCGTCGGTGAACCCGCTCTTGTCCTGGAGCATCCGCGACACCACGTCGTCGGCCGGGTCCGCCTTCCGGTCGGCCAGCAACTGCGCCATGGACGTGGCCAGATGCGTCTGCCCGGCGATCGCCCGCTCGCGTCCGTCGATCATGTCGTTGAGCGCGGTGACCAGGCCGGGGCCCTCCTCGTCGGAGAAGCCGTACAGTCGCGCCAGGACCCGCACCGGCAGCAGCATCGCGTACTGGCCGACCAGGTCCGCCTCGCCGCTGGTGCACAGCCCGTCGATCAGCTCGTCCGCGAACCGCTCGGCGTGGCCCCGCAGTTCGAAGGGGTCGACGGCCTCCAGCGCGTCGCTGATCATCCCGGCGCGCTCGCGGTGCCGCTCGCCGACGGTGTACAGGATCGACGGCTGCTTGCGGCCGATCATCGGCAGCAGCGGCCAGTCGTCGGGGATCACGTCCCACTGGTTCCACAGGTCGGAGTCCCGGCTGAACAGCACCGGGTCCCCGGTCACCTGGTGCAGCTCGCGGTAGCCGACGACCAGCCAGGCGGGCACGTCCCCGTCGAGCACGACGGGGGTGACGGCGCCGTGGTCGCGCCGCATCTCGCGGTACAGACGCGCCGGTTCGGTCTGGAACCGGGGGCCGCCGAGCGGCACGGCTTCGGGAATCACACGAACTCCTGTCGGGGCAGGTCCGCCGGTGCCGAGGGGCCGGCGTACCGGTTCTTGACGTGCTGGACCAGCTGGATGAGCACCTGCTTGCCGGACTCCCGGGACCGGGCGTCACAGGTGACCAGCGGGATGTGCGGGTCCAGGTCGAGCGCGTTCCGGACGTCCTCGGGCGCGTGCACGGGGCCGCCGAAGTCGTTGCAGGCCACGATGAACGGGGTGCCGTGCTTCTCCAGCCGGTCGATGGCGTACCAGGAGTCGTCGATCCGCCGGGTGTCGACGAGCACCACCGCGCCCAGGGTGCCGGAGAACAGCCGGTCCCACAGGAACCAGAACCGCTCCTGGCCCGGCGCGCCGAACAGGTACAGCACATTGCGGGCGTCCAGCGTGATCCGGCCGAAGTCGAAGGCGACGGTGGTGGCGGACTTGCCGCGCACCTCGCGGACGTCGTCGACCTCCTCGCCGGCCTGGGTCATCGTCTCCTCGGTGTTGAGGGGACGTATCTCGCTGACGGAACGGACCAGGGTGGTCTTGCCGACGCCGAAGCCGCCCACGACCACGATCTTGAAACCGTTGTCGGCGGAGGCACCCAACGGGGTGCGCGCGTCAGAGGTTGCGGAGTCCAACGAGCACCTGCTCCAGGATGTCGGGGTCGGTGATGGCAGGCCGGTAGGGATGGCGGGCGCTGACCCGGCCGGCCGCCTGCAGGTCGCCCAGCAGGACCTTGGTGATGCTCACCGGCAGCTTCAGCTCCGCGGCGATCTCCACCACGGAGGTCGGGAACTCGGCCAGCCGCAGGATCGCCGCGTGTTCCGACTGCATGCCGGGGGTCGGCTCCGACTCGGCGACGACCAGCGTGACCAGGTCGAAGGGACTGTCCGGCCCGGAGCTGCTGCGGCCGCCGGTGATGGTGTACAGGCGGTCGGGCGCGTCGTCCCTGCCGGGCCGGCTCATGACGTACGGGGCGGCGCGGTCAGGTGTTCGCCGAGCTGCTCGACCAGTTCGCTCATGTTGTGCCCGACCAGCCCCGGGTCCGCGTCCTCGCTGGTCACCACGGCCAGATGGGCGCCCTCGCCGGCCTCCACGATGAACAGCACGCCCCCGTAGAACTCGGTCATCGCCGACCGCACGCCACCGCTGCCGTCGCCGAACTCGACGGACGCCCCGTGCGACAGCGACTGGATGCCGGCGGCGATCGCCGCGAGCTGGTCGGCCTGGTCGACGGAGAGCTCCGGGGTACGGCAGAGCTTCAGGCCGTCGCGGGAGAGCACCAGGGCGTGCCGCGCGCCGGGGGTGCGCTCCAGGAGGCCCTCGATGAGCCAGGTGAGCTTATCGTCGGCGGTGGTCCTGCCGGTCATGGAGTGGTGTCGCCTTCCGGGTGCGCGTGCGGGTGGGACGTGGGCTCGGGACCGGACTCCGGGTGGGGCGCGGGGGCCGGATCGTGCGCCGGGGTGGGGGTGTAGGGGGCCGAGGCCGTGTCGGCCTCGGCGGCGCCGGGCGCGTCGGCGTGGCCGGTTGCGCCGGAGGGCTCGGCGGCGTCGGACGCGGCCGGGCGGACGGCCTGCCGGAAGCTGTTGAAGCGGGTGGCGCGGAGCCGGGCGTCCTCGGCGGCGGGCACCGGGCGCGGCTCCGCCGGCTGGGGCGCCGACCGGCGCTCGGCCTCGGCGAGGGTCCGGCCGCGGCGCCGCCTGGGCAGCCCGGTGGGTCCTTCCTCGTCCTCGTCGGGCTCCGCGGACTCGTGCACGGGTATCGGGTCCGCCGGGGCCGGCACCGGTTCGGCCGACTCCGGCTGCTTGGGCAGCGCGGGTTCGTCGGCGACCGGACGGGTCAGCAGGTCCTGGGGGACCAGCATCAGCACCCCGGTGCCGCCGCGCGCCGACGGCCGGAACGACACCTTCAGACCGTGCTTGCCGGCCAGCCGGCCGACCACCGCCAGCCCGAGCCGGGTACCGGTGAGGCCGCCGAGCTCGGTGGTGTCACCGGCGACCGCCCGCTCGGCGCGGCGCAGCTGCACATCGCCCATCACCAGCCCGCTGTCCTCCACGGACACGATGACTCCCGCCGGCACCTCCTCCACATAGACGTGGACCTCGGCCGTCGGGGGCGAGAAGTTGGCCGCGTTGTCGAGGAGTTCGGCGAGCGCGTGCATGACCCCCTCGGCCGCGTGGCCGGTGACGGCGGTCTCGCTCACCGAGTGCACCCGCACCCGGCGGTAGCCGCTGATGCGGCCCATCGCACCGCGCAGGATGGACTCCATGCTGATCGGACGCGCCCAGCGGCGGCCGGAGCGCGCCCCGGTCAGGACGGCGATGGAGTCGGCGATCCGGCCCGCCTGGGCGGTGCGGTGGTCGAGGTGCAGCAGGTCGGCGAGCACTTCCTCGTCGGTGTGCCGTTCCTCCATGGCCCGTAGGTCGGCGAGGGTGGCGGTGGCCAGGGCCTGCATCCGCCCGGCCGCGTTGCCGGCCGCGGCGATCGCCGCGGCCCGCTCCCGCAAGGCCTGTTCCAGGTCGGCGGCGAGCCGGCCGTTCTCCTGCCGGTACCAGTCCAGCTGCTGGCTGCTGCCCTCGTGGATCCGCACCCGCTCCTGCTCGAAGGAGTCGGCGAACTCGCTGCGCTGCTGGGCCAGTTCGTCGATCAGTCGCTGCTGCTCCTGGCGCGCCTCCTCGGTCGTACGGGCCTGTTGCTGGAGCAGCCGTCCGATGTCCTGGCTCACCGTCTCCAGTCGGCGCCGGGCGCGCCGGGCGGCCCGCGCCGCGTGGACGGCCCAGGTCACCGCCGCGCACAGCACCAGCGCGGCCGCACTGGCCCCGAGGGCGAGGGGGATGCGGACCGAGGCCGGCGCGGCCGTCACCGCGGCGACGACCACGAGGGCCGAGACCAGCGCGGTCAGCGCGAGAGTCGGGACGAGCGTACGGAGGGCAGGTCGATCGCCGGTATGCGTGGGCGCGGTCATCGGTCCGGTCTGGTCCTGGGAGCGGGTAGGGATGTGGTTCCGGTGAGGGAGATGTGACGCTCGGTACTGAACTGGCCGTCACTATACGAGAGTTCGTGATCGAAACAGAACAGTTCCGGTCCCCTTGTGGGAAACCGCTGTCAGCGACGGCGACTCGCCGTGTCCCGAACCGCGCACGATCTTACGAAGCGCCTCGCGTGAGCGTGTCCGCCACCACGGCGGCCGCCTCCTTCACCAGCGCCGAGTCGGCCTGGGCGGCGGGGTCGGTGTGCGTGGACAGAACGGCGACGACGACCGGGGCGCGCCGCGGGGGCCAGGCGATCGCGACGTCGTTGGCGGTGCCATAGGCGCCCGTTCCGGTTTTGTCGCCGACGGTCCAGTCCGCGGGGAGCCCCGCGCGGATCCGCTCCCCTCCGGTGGTGTTGGCGAGCAGCCAGCCGGTGAGCCGCCGCCGGTCCGCGCCGTCCAGGGCGTTCCCGACGGCCAGTCGCGCGTAGCTGGTGCCGATGGCCAGGGGAGTGGTGGTGTCCGTGACCCGTCCGGGCTCCGCCGAGTTCAGCTCCGGCTCCCACCGGTCGAGCCGGGTCACCCGGTCCCCGATCGAACGGCACAGCCGCGTCACCGCCACCGGCCCGCCCAGTTGCTCCAGCAACAGGTTCGCCGCGGTGTTGTCGCTGTACGAGATCGCCGCTGCGCACAGCTCCGCGACCGTCATTCCCGCGGCGAGATTCTCGGGCCTGCCCGTGACGGGCGCGCCGCCCGACTTCTCGACATCGCTCGCGTCGTAGTGGACGACCTCGCCGAGCACGTCCTCGTCCAGGTCCCGCAGCACCGCGGAGACCGCGAGCGTCTTGAACACCGAGCACATCGGGAAGAGTTCGCCGCAACGGTGCCTGACCCGGGCGCCCGAGCCGGTGTCCCAGGCGAACACCCCCAGCCGGGCCCCGTGTTCGCGCTCCAGCGCCCGGAATCTGCTCGCGGCGTCCGGCGCGGTGCCGGCGGGCAGTGCGGTTCCCAGGGCCGCGGTCAGCACAACACGGCGCGACGGCTGCTGCATTACCACTCCTTTGCCGAGGTTTCGATGAGGGGGACGCGATCACGCCCCTGGGGGTTGCGTGGTGGACGGGTGATAAACCCGACGCCGATATTCGACCAGCAGTAACTTCCGCATCGTCGCAAATGATCCAAACGTCTATACGATGACGCGTGGGACGGCCGGGGAACGGAGAGCCTCTTCAGGGGCTCAGGGGCTCAGGGGCTCAGGGGCTCAGGGGCTCAGGGCCGAGGGCCGGGAGCCGGTGTCGAGGGGACGATGCCTTCATGACGGGGAACGGAAGCTGGGGGACGGCGGCCGTGCGTGCCGTCCGGTTCGTGGGGCGCACACTGCGCGACGAATGGCACAGCATCGTGGTGGAGCCGGTACGGCAGCTCGTACGGCGTGGTCTCTCCGGGATCGTGCTCGCGTTCGTGGCCGCGTTCGGCGTCATCTTCTTCCATGACGTCGCCCAGCACCCCGTCGGCAGAAGGCTGGTGTGGCATCTCGGCGGTGTCACCGCCGACCTCCCCCTGTGGCTGTCCCTGCTGCGCACCCCGGTCTCGCTCTACGTTCCCGCGCTCGACCTCCCGGTGTGGGCCGGCATCACCCAGCTCTTCCTCGCCTTCGCCCTCGCCGAACTCGCGCTCGGCCGCGCCCGGACCCTCGCCGTCGCGTACCTCACCACCCTGGCCGGCACCATGACGGCCCGTGTGATGGTCGCGCTGGGCCCCGGCTGGTGGGGCTTCGGCCTGCCCCCGGAGGCCGGCCGGATCCTCGACACGGGGCCGTCCGCCGCCGTGGTGGGCCTGTTCACCTATCTGGCCGTGGTCCGCCGGGCGCCCGTCGTCTTCGCGTTGACCGGCGGTTCGATGGTGTGGGAGTCCGTCGCCGTACCGAACCTCGCCGGCCGCGAGCACCTGATCGCGGTGACCGCGGCGATCGTCCTCGGCCTGCTGCACGGCCGTCGGCTGCCGATCCCCGCCCGGCTCGCCGAACCCCCCGCCGCACGCCTCGGCACCCCGCCGTCCCCGCCCCGGTCCGACCCGCCCGTGCCCCGGCCCGACCCACCGCAGCACCACCCCGTAGCGTCGCTCCGGGTCCGCTGAGACTCCCCAACCCCTCAGGGTTCCCCGAAACCCATACGTCACGCGGGCGACCCGCCGAAGTGCTCAACAACGTCAATGTGATGGTTTTCGCACTTCAGCCGGTCCGGGCAACCCCTAATGTTGCGCGGGCTACGGCAGGGCGCGGCTGACACCATGGTGTTTGTCGCCGGCAGGCTGAAGGGATCCAGGGATGTTCCGCAAGGTGCTGGTCGCCAACCGTGGAGAGATCGCCATCCGCGCTTTCCGCGCGGGCTATGAACTGGGCGCGCGCACGGTCGCCGTGTTCCCCCACGAAGACCGTAACTCGCTGCACAGGCTGAAGGCCGACGAGGCCTACGAGATCGGGGAACCCGGCCATCCGGTACGGGCCTACCTCTCCGTCGAGGAGATCGTGGGCGCCGCCCGCCGGGCCGGGGCCGACGCCGTCTACCCGGGCTACGGCTTCCTCTCCGAGAACCCGGAACTCGCCCGCGCCTGCGAGGAGGCGGGCATCACGTTCGTCGGGCCGAGCGCCCAGACGCTGGAGCTGACCGGCAACAAGGCCCGCGCGGTCGCCGCCGCCCGCGCCGCCGGCGTACCGGTGCTCGGCTCCTCCCAGCCCTCCAACGACATCGACGAACTGGTCCGCGCCGCCGACGAGATCGGGTTCCCGCTGTTCGTGAAGGCCGTCGCCGGCGGTGGTGGCCGTGGGATGCGCCGGGTCGAGGACCCGGCCGCGCTGCGCGAGTCCATCGAACAGGCCTCCCGGGAGGCGGCCTCCGCGTTCGGCGACCCGACCGTCTTCCTGGAGAAGGCCGTCGTCGACCCGCGCCACATCGAGGTGCAGATCCTCGCCGACGGCGAGGGCAACGTCATCCACCTCTTCGAGCGGGACTGCTCGCTCCAGCGCCGCCACCAGAAGGTCATCGAGCTGGCCCCCGCGCCCAACCTCGACCCGGAGCTGCGCGACCGCATCTGCGCCGACGCCGTCCGCTTCGCCCGGGAGATCGGCTACCGCAACGCCGGCACCGTCGAGTTCCTCCTCGACCGCTCGGGCAAGCACGTCTTCATCGAGATGAACCCCCGCATCCAGGTCGAGCACACGGTCACCGAGGAGGTCACCGACGTCGACCTGGTGCAGGCCCAGATGCGCATCGCCTCCGGCGAGACCCTGGCCGACCTCGGGCTGTCGCAGGAGACGGTGAAGCTGCACGGCGCCGCCCTCCAGTGCCGTATCACCACCGAGGACCCCGCCAACGGCTTCCGCCCCGACACCGGCCGGATCAGCGCCTACCGCTCCCCGGGCGGCTCCGGCATCCGGCTCGACGGCGGCACCACCCACGCCGGTACGGAGATCAGCGCGCACTTCGACTCGATGCTGGTGAAGCTCACCTGCCGGGGCCGGGACTTCAAGGCCGCCATCGGCCGCGCCCGGCGCGCCGTCGCCGAGTTCCGCATCCGCGGTGTCGCCACCAACATCCCCTTCCTCCAGGCCGTCCTGGACGACCCGGACTTCCAAGCGGGCCGGATCACCACCTCGTTCATCGAGCAGCGTCCGCACCTGCTCACCGCCCGCTCCTCCGCCGACCGCGGCACCAAGCTGCTCACCTACCTGGCCGACGTCACCGTCAACAAGCCGCACGGCGAGCGCCCGCACCTGATCGAGTCGACTTCCAAGCTGCCCCCGCTGCCGGCCGGGGAGCCGCCCGCGGGCTCCCGCCAGCGGCTGGTCGAGCTCGGCCCGGAGGGCTTCGCCCGCTGGCTGCGCGAGTCCCCGACCATCGGCATCACGGACACCACCTTCCGCGACGCCCACCAGTCCCTGCTCGCCACCCGCGTGCGCACCAAGGACCTCCTCGCGGTGGCCCCCGTGGTCGCCCGCACCCTGCCCGAACTGCTCTCCCTGGAGTGCTGGGGCGGCGCCACCTACGACGTGGCGCTGCGCTTCCTCGCCGAGGACCCCTGGGAGCGGCTGGCCGCCCTGCGCGAGGCGGTCCCCAACATCTGCCTCCAGATGCTGCTGCGCGGCCGCAACACCGTCGGCTACACCCCGTACCCCACCGAGGTGACCGACGCCTTCGTCCAGGAGGCCGCCGCCACCGGCATCGACATCTTCCGCATCTTCGACGCCCTCAACGACGTCGGCCAGATGCGCCCCGCCATCGAGGCGGTACGGGAGACGGGCACCGCGATCGCCGAGGTCGCCCTCTGCTACACCGCCGACCTGTCCAACCCGGACGAGCGGCTCTACACCCTCGACTACTACCTGCGGCTCGCCGAGCAGATCGTCGAGGCCGGCGCGCACATCATCGCCGTCAAGGACATGGCGGGCCTGCTGCGCGCCCCGGCCGCCGCGAAGCTGGTCTCGGCGCTGCGCCGGGAGTTCGACCTGCCCGTCCACCTGCACACCCACGACACGGCGGGCGGCCAGCTGGCCACCTACCTGGCCGCGATCCAGGCGGGCGCGGACGCGGTGGACGGCGCGGTGGCCTCCATGGCCGGCACGACCTCGCAGCCCTCCCTGTCGGCGATCGTGGCCGCCACCGACTACTCGGAGCGTCCCACGGGGCTAGACCTGCGGGCGGTCGAGGACCTGGAGCCGTACTGGGAGAGCGTCCGCAAGGTCTACGCGCCCTTCGAGGCGGGCCTCGCCTCCCCGACCGGCCGCGTCTACCACCACGAGATCCCCGGCGGCCAGCTCTCCAACCTGCGCACCCAGGCCGTCGCGCTGGGGCTCGGCGACCGCTTCGAGGACATCGAGGCGATGTACGAGGCCGCCGACCGCATCCTGGGCCGGCTGGTCAAGGTCACCCCGTCCTCCAAGGTGGTCGGCGACCTCGCCCTGCACCTGGTGGGAGCCGGGGTGCAGCCGGAGGACTTCGAGGCGACCCCCGACAAGTTCGACATCCCGGACTCGGTCATCGGCTTCCTGCGCGGCGAGCTGGGTACCCCGCCCGGCGGCTGGCCCGAGCCGTTCCGCACCAAGGCCCTGCAGGGCCGTGCCGCCGCCAAGCCGGCACCGGAGCTGGGCACCGAGGACCGCGAGGGTCTCGCCAAGGACCGTCGCAGCACCCTCAACCGGCTGCTGTTCCCGGCCCCGACCCGGGAGTTCGAGACGCACCGCCAGAGCTACGGCGACACCAGCGTCCTCGACAGCAAGGACTTCTTCTACGGCCTGCGCCCGGGCAAGGAGTACGCGGTCGACCTGGAGCCCGGCGTCCGGCTGCTCATCGAACTCCAGGCCGTCGGCGAGGCCGACGAGCGGGGTCTGCGCACGGTGATGTCCAGCCTCAACGGCCAGCTGCGGCCCATCCAGATCCGCGACCGGTCGGCCGCCTCCGACATCCCGGTCACCGAGAAGGCCGACCGCGCCAACACCGGCCATGTCGCGGCCCCGTTCGCCGGCGTCGTCACCCTCGCCGTGCAGGAGGGCGCGGAGGTCGAGGCGGGCGCCACGGTGGCCACGATCGAGGCCATGAAGATGGAGGCCACCATCACGGCGCAGAAGGCCGGCCGGATCTCCCGGCTCGCCATCAACCGCATCCAGCAGGTGGAGGGCGGCGACCTGCTGGTCGAGATCGCCTGAGTCGGGGCCCGCGCGAGGGGAGGACCGGTCGGTCGCCGCCGGTCCTCCTCTCGTCGGCTAGGAGCGGGCGAAGTGGGCGCCCAGACGCGCCTTCAGCAGGTTCGGGTCGCGCTGGGTGGAGTAGGCGCCGCCCGCCACGAACAGTTCACGGCCGTTCACGGCCAGCGAGGTCGGGTTGGACAGGCCGTCCTGCACGGTGAGCACGGTGCTGCGGACGCCGCCCGGGGGCACCATGACGACCTCGTTGGTCGGGTTCAGCGCGGCGAGCACGACGTCCGAGTGCCCGGGGAAGACGAAGTCGTCGACGCCGGTGAGGCCGGTCGCCCGCGTCTCGGTCGCCCCGGCCGAGCCGCCGGCGCCCACCGGGATGCGCAGCAGGGTCCCGCGGTCGCTGTTGGTCACCCAGACCGCGTCCTTGTGCACCTTGATCCCGTTGGCGCCGAATCCGCTGGCCGGCGCCGGGAGCCCGGTGAGGGCGGTGCCCGTGGCCCAGGCCGTCGGCGTGCCGCCGGCCTGCGGGATGCGCCAGATCGTGCCCAGCGCCGAGTCCGCGGCGTAGAGCACCCCGTGCCGTTCGTCGAGGGCCAGGCCGTTGGGCAGGCCGTCCGACGGCAACTGGGCGATCTGCTCGGGCGTGCCGCCGCCCGCCGGGACGCGCCAGACGCCGGTCCTGCCGGTGCCGGTGGCGTAGTTGACGTACAGCGTGCCGTCGTGGGCGCGGGCCAGGCCGAGGGTGACGGCGCCGCCCATCAGGGACGTGCGGGGGTGTTCCTCGGCGGGCAGGGTCGCCAGCACCCGGACCCGGCGTTCCCGGGTGACCTTGGCGACCTGCCGGGCGGACGCGAAGGTCACGTCGACCGAGCCGCCCCGCTCGGTGACGACGTTCTCGGGCGTCTGCCCGGCGGCCAGATCGAAGTGCGCGATGACGTGTGCATTGGAGACGACCGGCTCGTCGCCCGCGGCCGGAGCCGCCGCGAACAGGCCGATCGCGACCGCGGCCGGGGCGACGGCGGCCGGACGGAGAAATCGGGGCATGTGACCTCTTTCGACGGGAGCGCGAAGCTCCGGCGTACCGGTCACACCAACATGACGGCTCGTCGGTCCCCGGCCGGGGCAGCCCCGGCCGGGACGTCGCCCGCCCGGCGCACGGCGTGGCCCCGCTTGCCGCGCAGCCGGGTGACGGTCCCGCTCAGTTCCACAGCGGGTAGTTCATGACCTGCGTGTAGCCCTCCGGCTTGGCACCGGCGTAGCTCAGGCTCATCCGCGTGAACTGCTCCACGTTCGGATGCTTCGTCCAGGCCGTCGGCCGGTCGAGCCGTATCGTCACCGGGTACTTGTGGAAGTGGCCGGCCGCGCAGTACGGCTTGCAGTCGTTGACCGCGTTCACGCCCTGGGCGACCGCCGTGTTGTCGTTCCACTGGGTCCAGCGCATGCCGGTGAGCAGGCTGTTGCCGTCACCGCAGGCCAGCATGAAGTCGGTCGGCCGGAACCGCTGGTGCCAGAGGCAGTCGACGAGCACGGGGTGCTGGACCGCCCGCGACGCGGCCGGTGTCGGCGGAGTCGCCCCGGAGGCCGTCGTCATGCCCGCCGTGAGCAGCAGGGCCGCCCCGAGTCCGATCGCCGTTCCCACCACTGGTCTGCGCATGGTCGCTCCCACCAGTTCCGCCGTTCTTCCTTCCCTTCGACGCTACGACCGTCCCGCCGGATGTACCACTTGCGCCGGGTTCGCGAGCCCGTTGTCGTCGTAGTCGCCGGAGGGGCGGGAGAAGACCTGGGTGAGCAGGCCGAGTACCAGGAAGACCCAGACGAGGACCTTCGCGGCGGTGTCCAGAAGCAGTGGCCGGGTCGCGGAGCGGGCCTCCTCCGCCTTGGCGGCCGGCTGGTCGCCGAACAGCCCCTTGGGATAGACGGGCGTCAGCATGCCGGCGTAGGCGCCGAACCGCATCCGGTAGCGGGCGACCGCCGCAGTCGCAGCGAAGACCGGCCCGGGCAGCCGCCCCAGCACGATCCCGATGATCCAGAAGATCCAGCCGATCGCGAACCAGCCGGCCGCCGCGAAGTTGGCGACGATCCACGCCGGGATCATCAGGATCAGCCGGAACAGCACCGCGAGCCGGTTCAGGGTGGTGGGCCGCAGCTCGATCTGCACCGGGTACTCCGGCGCGGTCAGGGCGAACGGCGGATAGCGGTCCACCAGGAGCATCGAGCCGGCCACCACCCGGGTCTCGTACGCCAGGTACTTGCCCAGGAATTCGGCGATCCCGTCGGGCAGCCGGCCCAGGACGAGCGCCGCGAACCAGCCGGCCACCGTCGCGAAGAACGCGGCGATGCCCAGCAGGAAGACCACGATGAACTGCGGGATCAGCAGCAGCCAGCGCAGCAGCACCGTCCAGCGGCGCTGCGGCCCGGGTGCCGGGATGTCCAGCGCGGGCCGCCACTCGGCGCCGTCGGCCGTGACGGGAGGACGTGGTTCCCAGCTCTGACTCATGAGTCCTCCCGTCGTCGGGCCGCGGCCCGGATGGCACCACCATCGTGCGGCGGAACCTCCGCCCCCGCCAGGCCCGTGCGGCCGAACTCAGCCGTGTTGGACGGTCAGACCGTAGAACGCGACCCGGGCGCCGTTGGTCGTGCTGTCGGAGGACGACTGGTTGTACGAGCCCGCCTTGAAGTACTGCTTGTACGGGTTGAAGGAGGACGGAATGGCGTAGTGGGTCGTAGTGCCGTTGACGGTCAGGTCGATGGTGTTCCCGCCGGAGACGGCGATGGTGTAGGTCCAGGTCTTGCCGATCGACACATGGCCCACGGTGTGCGTGGTCTGGCCGCCGGACGGGGAGTTCTCGGTGCCGAGGACGATGTCGCCGTTGGAGTGGTAGTACAGCTCCAGCAGGGGCTTGGTGGAGGAGCCGCCGGTGCCCAGGTGGATCTGGCCCACGCACACGTTCTTGGTCACCGAGACCACTCGCAGGGTCGCGCTCATCCTGTGGCTGCCGCTGAGCGACCAGTTGGCGGCGCTGCCGTCGCGGTTCATCTCGCGCAGCTCGGAGCGGGCGTAGTTGGAGTTCGGGGTCGTGACGCCCTTCTCGGGCGCCCAGAAGGTCATCGCGCCGTCGCGGGTGTCGGTGTAGAAGTACGCGTCCTGGTAGCCGCTTGCGCCCTGCAGCCGGGACGAGGGGATGGTGGTCGGCGAGCCGGGGGAGCCCACCGGCTCCTGGAGCTGCCATATGGACAGGTCGAAGTTGCCGCCGGGCGCCTTGCTCGGGTCCGCGGCGCCCGCGCTGCCGCCGGTGAGCAGGACGAGGGCGAGGGCGAGGCCCGCGGCGGCCGGAGCCGCGAGCAGCCGGGAACGGTTCACGTGGGGGGTCCTTTCGGAAGAGGGCTGCGTCCGGAACTCACCTGATGTTCAGATCCGTGAACTCCGGACGCATCCATAACCGTCGATGACCCGTGAAGCTAAAGGTCCGAACCAATCCCGTCAAGAGGTTCAGCAGGCGCCCTCGTCCTGCCAGGGGCCCCACTCCGAGGCGCCGGGCACCTCGTTCTGGGTCCACCACTTGGCCTTCCAGTTGTGGCTGTTGTACGAGACCTCGTTGCCGGCCGTGTACACCGCCGTCGAACTCCACGCGGTCTTGCAGGAGGTGGGCGTCGGTGTCGGGGTCGGCGTGGGGGTGGGTGTGGGCGTGCCGGTCGGCGGGGTGACCCCGGCGAACTTCACCGAGTACTTGGCGAAGTCCCAGTCGCTCTGCGCCACGCTGGAACAGGTCCCGGAGGTGGTGCCGTTGTTGTCGGCCGGAGTGCACTGACGGTCGCGGTTCAGGGACCAGAACGTGAAGCGGTCCATGTTGTGGCTCGTGGCGTAGTCGAGCACCGTCTGGAAGTCGGCCTGGGTGAAGTACTCGCCGGTGTCGCTGCGGCCGTTCATCCCGGAGAAGCCCTCGTGGGCGTAGGCGGTCGCCTGGTCCCAGCCGAAGGTGGACTGGAGGATCGAGTTGAAGTTGGTGAGCGCGCTGGTCTGCGCCGCCGCCCCGCTGAAGCCGCCGTCGAACGGCATGATGGAGAAGTTGTTCGGAGTGAACCCCTGTGACTTCGCCTCCAGCAGCATCTGCTTGCCGAACCAGCCGGTCCCGTCCGCCGTACCGGCGGTGGTGACGGAGACGTACAGGCCCGGGTTGTTCTGCTGGAGGATCTTCGCGGCGCCGATCTCGTTCTTGATCGCCGCGGTGTTCTCGTACTCCGGCTCCTCCAGGTCGAAGTCGATGGCGTGCAGCCCGTACTTGGTGATGACCTGCTGGTAGGCCGCCGCGGTGGAGGCGGCGTCCGTGCAGGTCTGGCCGAGCTTGGTGCCGCCGTAGCCGCCGATCGAGACGGAGACGTCGCCGCCCTTGGCGCGGATGGTGTTGATGACCGACTGGACGGCGGTGTCCGAGGAGACCGCCGCGGTGCCGCCCCAAGTGGGGGAGCAGCCGCCGCCGTTGGGGGCCAGGACGAACGCCAGCTGGAAGGCCTTGAGTCCGGTGGCGTCCATGATGGTGGCCGCGTTCGGCGGGTTGTTGTCCAGCGGCATCAGATAGGGGGCGGCCGCGTACCACCGGTTGCTCAGCGCGGTGGTCGCGCCCGAGGCGTCGCTCGCGACGAGCGCGGTGGTGCCGGCGGCGGCGAGGGTGACGGCGGCCGCCGCGCCCAGACATGCGCGAAGGGGTCTCACTGGTGCCTCCAGGGAGGGCGGGGGAGGTGGGGTGGTGCCCCAGCTTCCGGAGGTGTCGCGATCACGTCAATAGATTGGACTGGACCAAAGTGCACTTTGGACTAGACCATACGAATTCTTTACCTAGGGTGCCGGAGCAGTGTCGGCCGCCCGAACCGCACCTTCACACCGGGGGACCAGAGCACGCTGACCGGCGGCCCGGCAGGTGCGGGCAGGCCCGCTGCCTCCACCAGGTCGTCGTCCAGATCCAGGAGTTCGGCCCGGTGCAGCGGCCAGGGTGCGTGCTCGTTCGGCACATGCATGGTGCGCCCGTGCCAGGTGGCGTGCAGCCCCCAGCGTGCGGTCAGGAAGTGCTCCAGCGGCGACGGCTCGGCGATCGGCGGCCCGCTCCGTATGACCGCCCGGCTGGCGGCGGCCGGTCCGCGCCGCCGGCAGGTGTAGGTGATCACTTGGCCCTCACGGCGCAGCCGCATCGAGGACCAGATATACGGCAGGCGGAACCCGAGCCGGCCTGCCAGCGCGGGGAGCAGTCGGGCCGCGTCCAGGGATTTGAACACCACCCCGCGCCGGCCCCGCTCGTCCAACGAGTACAGCCGTACGTTCGTCTCGCAGAAGGTCCCCAGGTACGGCATCCCGGGTCCCGGGCCCGCGCCGACGCCCCGCATCAGGAACGGGACGAGGCCGACGTAGCTGACCCCGTCCAGGGTGTCCGGCCGGGTGCCGGCGGGCAGCAGCCCGGCCACCCGATCCGGCTCCACCGGCCAGTGCAGGAAGGTGAGTTCGTGCCAGCCCTGCACCTGGGTCGGCCGTCGCACGGGCCGAGGAGTGGAGGTGGTGATCGGCTCGGGTTCCATGGGCAGGGTCCTAGCACGCCAGTACGAGGCGGCGGTGCGGGGGGTGCGCGGACCGGATGCCGTCGCCGCCCCCGCGTGATCAGGGCTTTCGGGCCTCTCACCGCGCCCACCTGGGTAAACTGTAGGCGACACACAGGCCTTGATAAAGAGGAGCCGGGATGCCGTCGCACAGCTCTTCCGCGGCCGGGGCCCCGGCGCAGGGCGAGGAGCACGACGAGCCGCCTCCCGTCCGGCAGGCGCTGTCGGACAGCGTGTACGAGAGCGTCAAGGCGATGGTCATGGACCACGAGATCGCCCCCGGCGCCCGTGTCGGCATCGACGCGCTCTCCCGCACCCTCAAGGTCTCGCCCACCCCGGTCCGGGAGGCCCTGGCCCGGCTGGAGTCCGACGGACTGGTCGTCAAACGCGCCCTGTCCGGATACCGGGCCACGGAGCTGCTCACCCGCCAGGGCCTCGCGGAACTCTTCGAGATGCGACTGCTGTTGGAGCCCAGAGCCGCCGCCCTGGCCGCCGTCAACGCCACCGAGGACCAGCTCGACGCCCTCGAACGGATCGTCGAGGAGATGCAGGTCCAGCCCAGCCCGAACGGCCGGTACGCCTCCTACCGCGACTTCGCCGCGCTCGACCAGCGCTTCCACGAGGCCATCGGACAGGCCGCGCACCGCCCGCTCCTCGTGGACGCGGTGGAACGCCTCCACGCCCACCTGCACATCTTCCGGCTCAGCAACGTGGTCGGCGCCGGTGGCCCGACCGTCGCCGAGCACGAGCGGATCGTCCGGGCCGTACTGCGGCGCAACCCCGAGCGGGCGGCCGAGGCGATGACCGACCACCTCACCCGCAGCATGGAACGCCAACTCGTCGAGGGCGAGGGCGAGGGCGAGGGCGAGATCGAGGGCGAGGGCCAAGACCAGGGGTAGGACGACCGCGAGCCGCCCGGCTATCCCATGACCCTTGCCGCGCCGCGCTTCACGACCCCGGCCGCGCCGCGCCTCACGAGCGCACCGTGTCGTGGGCGTGGATCAGGCGGATGATCCGGCCGCTCATCCGGTCGTAGTCACGGTCGTTGTCGACCTCGCCGCGGACGCGGTGGTCCGTCATGACCACGATCCGGTCGGCGAGGGTGACCATCTCCGCGAGATCGCTGCTGATCAGCAGGATGGGCAGGCCGTCGTGGGCGAGATCCCAGATCAGTTCGTGGAAGGCCCGCTTGGTGCGGACGTCCACGCCGACCGTCGGCTCGTCCACGACGAGCAGCCGGGTGTCGGCGGCCAGCCACTTGGCGAGGCTGACCTTCTGCTGGTTGCCACCGGAGAGTTCACCGGCGTTCTGCGCGAGCCCGGTGATCCGGATACCGAGCCGGCCGACGAGGTCCTGGGCGACCTCGCGCTCCTCGCGTGCCGAGACGAATCCGAGCGCCTTCGCGAGCCGTTGCCACACCGTCACGGTGATGTTCCGGACGATCGGCTGCTCCAGGAAGACGCCTTCCTCCTTGCGGTTCTCGGTCACATACCCGATGCCGAACTCGTGCAGCGCCTGCCGCGGCGAGGCGATCCGGGCCGGCCTGCCGTGCACCCGTACCTCGCCGCCGGTGATGCGGTCCAGGCCGAGCACCGCCTTGACCAGCTCGCTCCGCCCGGCGCCCACCAGCCCGTACAGACCGACGATCTCCCCGGGCCGCACCGCCAGGCTGATGTCCCGGTGCCCGCCGGCCGTGGCGACCGCCTCCAGCTCCAGGACCGGCGCGGCGGACCGGTCGACCGTACGCGGCCGCATCTCGGCCGCCGCGTGGGCGCGGCCCACCATGAGGCCCACGATGTCGTCGTGGGAGTGGTCGGCCAGCGGCGAGGACTCCAGCACCGACCTCCCGTCCCGCAGCACGGTGACGGTGTCGCAGACGGCGAAGACCTCCTCCAGCTTGTGACTGACGAACACGACACAGGCGCCGCGCTCGGCCAGCCGGCGGATCACCTCGAACAGGCGCTCCGTCTCCTCGGGGGACAGGGAGGCGGTGGGCTCGTCCAGGAGCAGCACCCGGCTCTCGGTGTACAGGGCCTTGGCGATCTCCACCAACTGCTGCTGGGCGACCGACAGTTCACGCACCGGCCGGTCCGGATCGAGGTCGACGCCCAGCTCGGTGAGGCAGGCGACGGCCGGCTCGGTCATGGCCGCGTAGTCGACCAGTCCACGGCGCGAGGGCGGCTTCTGCAGGGTGATGTTCTCGGCCACCGAGAAGCCGGGGATCAGATTGCGTTCCTGGTGGACGACGCCGATGCCGGTGCGGGTCGCCTCCAGCGGCGAGCGCAGCTGCACCGGTTCGCCGCACCAGGTGAGGGCGCCGCCGTCGGGGGCGTGCACCCCGGTAAGGACCTTGATGAGGGTGGACTTGCCGGCGCCGTTCTCACCGAGAAGCGCGTGCACGCTGCCGGCGGTGAGCCGCAGCCCCACGCCGTCCAGCGCGCGGACGCCGGGGAAGACCTTGACCAGGTCGCGGCATTCGAGGAGGACCGTGTTCACCGTGCACCTCCTGGCTGCGGGGACGGCGTGGTCTTCGCCAACCGGGTCTGGTTCAGGTGCCCGCCGGCGACCGTGCCGAGGACCACCAGGCCGATCAGGAGGTTCACCCAGCTCGGGTCCAGCGAGAACTGGGCGCGTGCCGCGTCGATGAGCCGGGTCACGAAGGCCGCCAGCACGGTCCCGAACACGGCGATGGAGCCGCCGGTCAGCGCGACACCGCCGATGATCGGCGCCGCGAAGCTCGGCAGCAGCCAGTCACCGCCGACGCTGCGGTTGACGCCCGGCAGCGCGGCGGTCGCCGTCACGGCGGCCACCCCGACCAGCAGCCCGGACAGCGTGTGCGCGGCCACGATCTGCCGGTTCGTGGAGATACCGGACAGTCGGGCGGCCAGCGGATTGCCGCCGGCGGCCAGCAGCCGCCGTCCCGCGACCGTGCGGTACATGAACCCGCCCAGCAGGACCGCCGCGATGATCGCCGTGACGAAGACGAGCGGGATGTCCAGCGGCGCCGCCGTGCCCAGGTCGCGCAGCGTGGCGGAGTAGCCGTCGACGGTCCGGGTGCCGACGAGCCGGTACTGCGCGCCCAGCAGGATCGTCATCGTGGCGAGGGTGACGATGAAGCCGTTGATCTGCGTGGCCACGATGACGACACCGGTCACCAGTCCGACGGCCGTCGCCGTCAGCAGCCCCACCGGCACGGCGACCACGGCCGGCACCCCGTGATCGGCCATCAGGACCCCCGTCAGACAGGCGGTGAAACCGCCCAGGGCGCCCACGGCGAGATTGAGCTGGCCCACGCACAGTGCCACCATCTGCGCCAGGCCGATCAGGATGGGCGTGGCCAGGTACTGCAGGAAGACCCGCACCGAGGGGCCCTCGAAGAAGGAACCCGACGACGCCACCTCCAGCGCCACCGAGCCGGCCACGACCACCAGCAGCAGCATGGCCGCCGTCGTACGGGAGAACCGGTGCAGCACCGCCGCGGCCCGGCTCCGCTGATCGCGGATCGTACTCATGTGGAGCGCACCACCTTGCGATAGGACACCACGGTGCGGATCCGGTCGGCCGACAGGGCCAGCAGCAGGATGCAGCCGAGGTAGATGTTGAGGCTTTCCAGGCCGACGCCTAGCAGGTCCAGCCCCTTGCGGATGACGCCGACCAGCGCGGTGCCGAGGAGCGTGCCAAGGACGGACACCACCCCGCCGGTGAGCAGGGTGCCGCCGAGCACCGCGCCCAGGAAGGACGGCAGCATGAAGTCGTCGCCGATGGAGGCGCGGAACGTGCCCGTCCCGGCGGCGGCCATGAAGCCGGCGAGCGCCGCCAGCAGCCCGGAGAGGGTGTGGGCGAGCAGGACCCGGCGTCCGGTGGGGATGCCGGACAGCTCGGCGGCGGCCGGGTTCGCCCCGGTGAGCAGCAGCTCCCTGCCGATGCGCGTACAGCCGTACAGGAAGCCGAGACCCAGCATGGCCAGCACGGTGAACTGGGCCAGCTGCGGGATCGCCGGTGAGCCGCAGATCGGTCCGACGCAGATGTCGGCGAGGGAGTAGGACCTCAGTGCGTCGATTCCGGCCGGCCGGGTGGTGAAGGCGGCGTCCTCGGTGAGGGCCGAGTACATGAGGGAGACCAGGCCCAGCAGGGCGAAGTCCATCGCCAGCGTCACGACGAAGGAACTCACCCCGGTCCGGGCGATCAGCCAGCCGGTGACCGCGCCGATCACCGCGCCCGCGACCAGGCACAGCAACAGCCCGGCCTGCATGGGCAGATGGAGCCGGTCGTAGCCGAGCCCCGCGAACATGGCACCGAACGCCGCCATCCGCCCGACCGCGAGGTTCATGTGCCCCACGGACAGGGCGACCATCTGGGCGAGCGCCACCACGGTCAGTGTGGCGACGTCCCGCAGCAGCGGGAAGAGCACCAGGCGCTGGTCGAGGAAGGCAGGGCGCAGCACGCCGAACAGGATGCCGAGCGCGATGACCAGGACCAGCAGGCCGAGCCGCTGGTTGACCCAGAACGGCATGCGGTGACCGGCTGTCTTCTCCTCCGGCACGGTTTCCGGTGGGCTGATCGAGGTCGTCATGCCACCCTCCGGTCGTCGAGGGCGTCCCGGTCCCAGTCGATGCCGATGCCCGGTACGTCCGGGGCCACCGCCATGCCGTCGCGGATGGTCAGCTCGGTCCGGGTCACGGCCCGCAGTTGCGGGATGTACTCGACGAAGCTGCCGTTGGGTACCGCTGCGGCCAGGCTGACGTGCAGCTCCATCAGGAAGTGCGGGCAGACCATCACGTTGTGGCTCTCCGCCAGGTGCGCGACCTTCAGCCACGGGGTGATGCCGCCGATCCGGGCGGCGTCGACCTGGACGACGGAGGCGGCGCCGGCCTCCAGGTAACTCCGGAACTGCGTCAGCGAGTACATGGACTCGCCGACCGCCACGGGGATCCCGGTGGCCCGGGCGAGCCGGGCATGACCGCTGATGTCGTCCGCCGGGAGCGGCTCCTCCAGCCAGTAGGGGGCGTACGGCTCCAGCGCGGCCGCGAGCCGGAGCACCGAGGACGCCGTCTGGGACTGGTTGGCGTCGGTCATGATGTGCAGCGCGGGGCCGACGGCCTCGCGCACCGCGCGCAGCCGCTCCGCGTCCTCGGCGGGATGCGGCCGGCCCACCTTGATCTTGACGCCCGCCCAGCCTGCCTCCTGGGCCCGCAGGGCGCTCTTGACCAGTTCCTCGGTGCTCAGATGGAGCCAGCCGCCCTCGGTGTCGTAGACCGGGACCTCCTGACGGTGTCCGCCGGCCAGCCGCCACAGTGGCTCGCCCGCCCGCTTGCAGCGCACGTCCCACAGGGCGGTGTCCACGGCGGCGAGTGCGAGGGAGGTGATGGCTCCGGTGGTGGTGGCCCGGGTGAGCGCGAACAGTCGCTGCCACAGGGCCTCGACGTTGCGGGCATCCTGCCCGACCAGGGCGGGGAGCAGATGGTCGCGCAACAGAGCCAGTACGGAGGTGCCGCCGGTACCGATCGTATAGGCGTAGCCGGTGCCCGTGAGGCCGTCCGCCGTCTCCAGGTCGACCAGGACGGTCTCCTGTTTGACGAAGGACTGCACCGCGTCGGTACGGTTCGTCTCGACGGCGATGTCGGCCAGCCTGGCGGTGGCGGTCGTGATGAGGGTCATCGATGTCCGTTCTGTCGGGGCGGTCAGCCGCACGCGAGGATCTTGTCGGCGAAATCCTGCTTGAGCTGCGCGGTCTTCGCCTGCCGGGCCTTGTCGTAGTCGGCCACGTTCGCCTCGTCGACGACGAACGAGCCGGAGTCCACCTCCACCCCGGGGTCGCGCACGGTGCACTGCTTCGTCTGGAGCAGGGCCAGGGCCCAGACGCCGATCTCGGCCTGGCCGACCGGGTTCTGTACGACGGTGGCCGTGACCGTGCCCTGTCTGATGCCGCTGAGGATCTTGGCGTCGTCGTCGATGGCGATGACCTTCGCCTTCGACCCGGACGACTTGACGGCGTCGGCGGCGGCGACGGCCGGGTTGTAGGCGGTGGCGACGATGCCGGTGATCTGAGCGCCCTTCGCCGCCATCAGGTCGGACACCGCCTTCTGCGCGGTCCCCAGGTCGGTGTCGATGTCGGTGACGGTCTGCAGAAGCCGAACCTTGCCGCCGGACTCCTTGACCGCCCGGGCGACGCCCTTGATCCGCAACTGGGTGTTGGCATCCACGTTGTTGCCGGTCAGATGGACCAGGGTGCCCTTGCCGCCCATGGCCTCGATGGCCGCCTTCGTGGCCTTGTAGGCGGCGAGTTCGACGTTCGTGGAGAGGCAGAAGTCGGCCTCGTCCGTGCCGCCCGCCGGACAGGAGCCGAGGGAGGCCACCGGGAAGCCCTGCGACTTGAGGTCCGCGAAGGTCGTGTTGATGTCCGTGGGGGAGACCCCGAACACGCCGAAGGCGTTGTAGCCGCGCGCCGCGAGCGTGGACAGCAGGTTGTTCTGCTTCTGCTGGTCCCACTCGGCCGTCTCGTCGAAGGTGACGGCCCCGAGTCGGTACGTCTTCTTCGCGCCGGCGCCCGCCGCCTTCCAGGGCTGGAAGTAGGGATGGGCACCCCCGGGCACGAGGGCGACCTCGGTCCGGGAGCCGTCCGTCAACTCGGCACCGCCGCCGGTCCGTTGGCCCGTCGTGGCCTGACCGGCGGCGGGGCCGGGGGCGTTGCGGTAGGTGCAGGCCGCCGTCCCCGCGACGAGCAAGGCCGCTGTGAGAAGCCCGGGCAGGACGGATCTGGTCGGGAAGCGCATCGCCCACCCCTGCTGAATCAGATAGGAAATCGATGCGGAGATCGTGGGTCAGGGAGGCGCGTGCGTCAAGGTTTGTGACAAGAACGGTTTTGATCAGCGGAGACGTAGGCCGATCTCGGTCCGGATTCACCCGGCACGCGCAGAATCCTATAGGAAACCGCTTGCTCATGGTGGGCCTGTCGCTGCCTTGGGCTATCTGACAATCCCTCTGTGCAGAACTCTGGCCGCCGCCCGCCACCTTGGGCTACCGTCGGTAACACCCTGCCGTCTCGGCAGTCTCGGACATGTCTCCCGCACCGCCCGCATCCGTACGGAAGGCACCCCCACCCATGGAGAATCCCAGAGCAGGCGCCGACGCGACCAACGGCGCCGAGCAGTCGTCCCGTTTCACCCGCCGTCAGGTGCTGACGGTGGCAGGCGGCACGCTCGCCGGAATGGCCCTCAGTCAGGCGGGGGCGTCCGCCGCCGAGTCCCAGGACGCGGACGCGATCGTCGTCGGCCACGGCCTCGCCGGCCTGGTCGCCACCGCCGAACTCGCCGCTGCCGGCCGCAAGGTGCTGCTCCTCGACCAGGAACCGGAGGCGAGCCTGGGCGGCCAGGCGTTCTGGTCCTTCGGCGGGCTCTTCTTCGTCGACTCCGACGAACAGCGGCTGATGGGCGTCAAGGACTCCCACGACCTCGCCTGGCAGGACTGGCTCGGCACGGCCGGCTTCGACCGGGACGTCGACGACCCGAGGGGCCAGGACTACTGGGCCTACAAGTGGGCCCAGTCGTATGTGGACTTCGCCTCCGGCGAGAAGCGCTCGTGGCTCTCCGGCCTCGGCGTGCAGTGGTTCCCGATCGTGGGCTGGGCCGAGCGCGGCGGCGGCCTCGCGGACGGCCACGGCAACTCGGTGCCCCGCTTCCACGTCACCTGGGGCACCGGGCCGGCCGTCGTCGAACCCTTCGAGAAGAAGGTGCGGGCGGCGGTCGCCGCCGGCAAGGTGACCTTCAGGTTCCGCCACCGGGTGGACGAGTTGGTGACCACCGCGGGTGCCGTGACCGGCGTGCGGGGCGCGATCCTGGAGCCCAGCAGCGCGGCCCGGGGC
Source organism: Streptomyces sp. NPDC048417 (assembly GCF_040651615.1). Lineage (NCBI taxonomy): Bacteria > Bacillati > Actinomycetota > Actinomycetes > Kitasatosporales > Streptomycetaceae > Streptomyces > Streptomyces sp. NPDC048417. The sequence goes on from NZ_JBEZKI010000006.1 coordinate 203,444, forward strand.
ACCCCGAGCAGCCGTACCGTCGTCGGCGACTTCGAACTGCGGGCCCCGGTCGTGGTGGTCACCTCGGGCGGCATCGGAGCCAACCACGACCTCGTACGGCAGAACTGGCCGGCGCGGCTCGGCAACCCGCCCAAGTTCATGGTGACCGGGGTCCCCGCGCACGTGGACGGCCGGATGCTGGCCATCACCCAGCAGGCGGGCGGCCGGATCGTCAACCCCGACCGGATGTGGCACTACACCGAGGGCCTGCGCAACTACGCCCCGATCTGGCCGAACCACGGCATCCGCATCCTGCCCGGCCCGTCCTCGATGTGGTTCGACGCGAAGGGCCGACGCTTCAACACCCCCGACGTACCTGGTTACGACACCCTGCACACGCTGGGGTCGATCACCGCCTCCGGCTACGACTACTCCTGGTTCGTCACCACCCAGAAGATCATCGCCAAGGAGTTCGCGCTCTCCGGCTCCGAGCAGAACCCCGACCTCACCAACAAGAACGTCTGGCAACTGCTGTCCCGGATCTGGCAGACCCCGGAGCCCATCGAGAAGTTCAAGAACAACGGCGTCGACTTCGTGGTCGCCGACAACCTCACCGACCTCGTCACCGGCATGAACAAGCTGACCGGCGACCACCTCATCGACCTCGCCGACCTCAAACGGCAGATCGAGGCCCGCGACCGCGAGATCGACAACCCGTACACCAAGGACGTCCAGGTCCAGGGCATCCGCAACGCCCTGAGCTACATCGGCGACTCCCTCAGCCGTACGGCGCCGATCCACCGGATCCTGGACTCCAGCGCCGGCCCGCTGATCGCCGTCCGGCTCAACATCCTGACCCGCAAGACCCTCGGCGGCCTCCAGACCGACCTCTCCGGACGCGTCCTGAACAGCGACGGCTCCCCGATCGCCGGTCTGTACGCCGCCGGTGAGGTCGCCGGCTTCGGCGGCGGCGGGGTGCACGGCTACCGCTCGCTGGAGGGCACCTTCCTCGGCGGTTGCCTCTTCTCGGGCCGGCAGGCGGGCCGGGCGGCGGCCGCGGCGACGGCGACCTGACGGAAAGCACCGGGAAAGTCCGAGTCACCCCACCCCCATCCCGCCGTGACAGTGGCACCCTTGACAGCGTGCGTACTGTTTCGCGACGTTTGAGCGACACCTCCGGACCGGCGACCCCGTCGCCGGTCGCGGACAGCAGGTGTACGGCGGGGAACAGGAGCTGTTCGTAGCAACGGCGGAACGCGGAATCCGCGTTATGGGGGGGAGTGGTCGCCCGTGCGATCCAGAGGCCAGTGCAGAGGCCCGTCCGGGAGTCGGTCCCGGAGTCATGCGCCACACACCTCGTCAACCGAAGGGCGGTTGATCTGAGGTGGACATCACGATCCACAGACCCGGCGAGCTGACCCAGTCACTCCGCCGGGCCTGGCACCACGCGATGGACGATTCACCGGAGTACGCCAATCCCTTTCTGGCCCCGGAGTTCACGATCGGTGTCGGCAGACACCGCGGGGGCGTACGGGTGGCGGTCCTGCGCGACGGCGGCGAACCCGTCGGCTTCCTCCCGTACGAGCGCAACGCCTTCGGCGTGGGCCGGGCCGTCGGCCTCGGCCTCTCCGACTGCCAGGCACTGGTGCACCGTCCCGGAGTCACCTGGGACGCCCAGGAGTTGCTGAGCGCGTGCGGGATGTCCATCTTCGAGTTCGACCATCTGGTCGCCGAGCAGGGACCGTTCGCCGGCCATGTCACCGGGACGTTCGCCTCGCCGGTGATCGACGTCAAACCCGGCGACGGTGGTTACCCCGAGTGGCTGCGCGCCACCTACCCCGGCCTGGCGAAGACCACGCTGAAGAAGGAACGGCGCCTCGGCCGCGACATCGGCGACCTGCGCTTCGAGTTCGACGAGCGCGACCCGGCGGCCCTGCGCACCCTGATGCGCTGGAAGTCCGCCCAGTACCGGCGGACCGGACGCATGGACCGCTTCGCCCGCCCCTGGATCGTCGACCTCGTGGACCATCTCTTCCATGTCCGCGAGGAACACTTCACCGGCGTGCTGTCCGTGCTCTACGCGGGTGACCGCCCGGTGGCCGCGCACTTCGGGCCGCGCTCGGGCACCGTACTGGCTGCCTGGTTCACCGCCTACGACCCCGAACTGCACTACTACTCGCCCGGGTTGATGATGCATCTGCGCACCGCCGAGGGCGCGGCGCGTGGCGGTGTGACCCTCGTCGACCTCGGGCGCGGGGACAAGGAGTACAAGGACTGGCTCAAGACCCGCGAACTGCGGGTGGGTGAGGGATTCGCCACCCGCACCCATCCGGTGGCGGCCGCGCACCGGCTGTGGCGCCGCCCGGTCCGCGGCCTGCGCAACACCGTCCTCGCCCATCCCCGGCTGCGCGATCCGGCGGACCGGCTGCTCAAGACGGTCGGCACGCTGCGCGCCTCGCGCCGCCCCGACGGGATCCGCCAGGGGTGAACCCCCCCGGTCCTGACCGCGAGCCCCGCCCGCCGGGCCGTCCCGTGGTCAGGACGGCGACGGCCGGCCACGCCCGGCCGTCGCCGGGGCGGCCGACCTCCCGCCCGCCATTCGCACTATGATCCTGTAAAGGTGAGAATTCAGGGGTTTGCCCTGGAAGGCTGCCGCCTCGGCCGGAGTGATCCATGCCCCGCAAGCGCTCAATGGACGACGACGAGCTGCTGGTCAGACTCAGGTCGCTCACCGCACAGGCACGCGAGCGGGCCGAGTACCAGCGCTCCCAGGTCGAGCTGGCCATCGCACTCCAGCGCGGCATGCTGCCGCGCGACCTGCCCGACACCCCCCGCTTCCACCTGGCCGTCCGGTACGCGCCCGCCACCTACGGGCTCAACGTGGGCGGCGACTGGTACGACGCCTTCACCCTGCCCGACGGGCGCATAGGCCTGTCCATAGGCGACGTCCAGGGCCACAACATCGAGGCGGCCGCCTTCATGGGCCAGGTCAGGGCGGCGCTACGGGCGCTCGCCTCGGTGACCAGCGAGCCGGGGGAACTGCTCGCCCGGACGAACGACCTGCTGGTCTCCCTCGGCAGCGACCTCTTCGCCACCTGCACGTTCATGCGGCTCGACCCGGAGACCGGGGTCCTGGAGAGCGCCCGGGCCGGCCACATCCCGTTCGTCTGGGCCACCGCCGACGGAAAGTCCGGGGTCGGCGAGGACGAGGGCGGGCCGCCGCTGGGCATCGAACCGGGCATCGAGTACCCGGTGTCCCGGTTCCGGCTCACCACCGGGGGCATGTTCGTCCTGCTCACGGACGGGGTGGTGGAAGGGCCGTCGATGAGCATCGAGGAGGGGCTCGACCAGGTGGTACGGCTCGCCGGTATCGCCGCCGTCGCCGGCATCGAGGCACACTCCCTGGCCGCCGCCGTGATCAAGGGCGCGGAACAGGTGGGCCACGAGGACGACGCGGCGGTCCTGGTCGTGGGGCACGACGGCCTCGACCTCACACCGTAAGGGCCCTCGACCCCACGCGCCGGCGGCACGGCCGTCGGCCGGGTACGTCAGCTGGGGGGCGTGGGCGACGGCCCGGCGGTGGTTGTTCCCCTCGAACGCGGGGGCGTCGGCGGCCGGCCTGGGCCCGGCACGTCAGCCGCAGGCGGCTCCCGCCTCGCCGACCCGGCCGCCTCGGTGTCTGATGGCTGCTGTGGTGGGTATCCAGGATCCGCGCCGCCCGGCCGTCTACGCCCTTCGGACGCTGGCCGTCGCCGCCTGCTACTTCGCGTCCGGGCGGCTCGGCCTGCTGCGCCGGCTCACCGTCGAGGGCGCCGTCTTCACCCCGATCTATCCGCCGACCGGCGTGGCGCTGGCCTGCTTGCTGGTCCTCGGTCTGGCCTGCTGGCCGGGCATCTCGCTCGGCGCCCTGTTCCTCGTGCTGTCCATCGGCACGCCCGGGCCCGACATCGTGGGCATTCTGCTCGGCAACACGGCCGGGCCGGTCTGCGCCTACGTGATGCTGCGGCGGGTCGGGTTCCGGACCGACCTGAGCCGGCTGCGGGACGGCCTCGCCCTGGTGTTCCTCGGGGCGCTCGCCGCCATGCTGATCAGCTCCACCATCGACGTGGTCACGCTGATCCTCGCCGGGAAGCTCGCCGTGAGCGGCGTCTGGCCGATCTGGCTGGCGTGGTGGGCCGGCGACGCGATGGGCGTCCTGATCGTCGCCCCGGTCCTGCTGGTGCTGCTCGAAGCCCGCCGGTTCCCCTCGCCGGCCCGCCGGAAGGAGGCGCTGGCCCTCGCGGTGGTCACGGCCGTCCTGGTCCCGGTGGCCACGCACAGCTCGTTGAGCGCGCTCTTCCTCGTCTACCCGCTGCTGATCTGGGCCGCGTTGCGGTTCCGGCTGGCGGGAAGCATGCTGTCCGCCCTGTTCACCTCTGTCATGGCCACGGTCGCCGCGACGGACGGCGTCGGCGCGTTCGCCGGGCTGTCCCCCGTCGAGGTGATGCTGAAGCTGCAGTTGTTCAACGGCGCGCTGGCCCTGACCGCGCTGCTGCTCTCAGCCGTGATCACCGAGCAGCACCACACCCGGCTCTCCGTCGAGGAGGCCTGCCAGGAACTCGCCGAGGCCCTGGAACACCTCAGCGCGCACGATCACCCGGCCGGTCGCGCCCCGCCGGAGGTCGAGGAACTCCGGCGCGCACGGGACGAACGGTGACCGGGCGGTCGCCCGGTCACCGTTCACGTGTGGGGGGCCGTTGTCAGACGGTGCCGCTGGCCGTGATCTCGATCTTGGCCTTCGGCGCACCGCTGGAGCTGCCGTAGCCCTCGATCTTGTCGACGATCTCCGAGCCCTCGACGACCTCGCCGAAGACCACGTGCTTGCCGTCCAGCCACGGCGTCAGCACGGTGGTGACGAAGAACTGCGAGCCGTTGGTGTGCGGGCCCGCGTTGGCCATGCTCAGCAGGTACTTGCGGTCGTGCTTGAGCTGGAAGTTCTCGTCCTGGAACTTCTCGCCGTAGATGCTCTTGCCGCCGGTGCCGTCACCGCGGGTGAAGTCACCGCCCTGGAGCATGAACTGGGGGATGACCCGGTGGAACCCCGAACCGGCGTAGCCGAAGCCGTTCTGCCCGGTGGCGAGCTCACGGAAGTTGCGGGCCGTCTTCGGGACCACGTCGTCGAACAGGTTGAACACGATCCGGCCGGCCGGCTCGTTGTTGATCGAGATGTCGAAATAAACGTTGTCGCTCATGCAGGTCAACCTATCGCGAACCGTCCCCCGGTCCCTCCCATGGGTGCGGACGGACCGGGGTGTCGGGCCGTCCGAGCCGCTCGGGCGCCGGCATCCCGGTGGGACACGGGGCCCGAGCCGCTACCGACCGGCGGCTAGTAGCGACTGTCCAGCCGCTCCAGTACCGCCCCGGCCATGGCCGCCTCGCCCTTGGCGTTGGGGTGGGCGGGAGCCGCCGGTGAGGTCGGCTGGAGGGGCTCGATCCAGCGGTCGGCGGGGGCCTTGCACATGTCGTGGCCGACGGTCGGGCCGTAGGTGTCCACGTAGCGGGCGCCGTTCCACGCGGCCACCATGCGCAGCATGAGGTTCAGCCGCTTGCCGACGTCCCGGAGGTAGGGGAAGTCCTTGGCGGCGAAGGGCACCGTCGGATAGCAGCCGCTGCCGTCGTCGGGCAGCAGGTCGGGGTAGCCGACGACCAGGATCCGGGCGTGCGGGGCCCGGGCGCGGACGGCCCGCAGCACCTTGTCGACCTTGGGCGCGGTCTGCGCGATCCTGATCGTCAGCTGGTCGGTGCCGGAGGCGTTGTAGTACCGCTGGCAGGGGTTGCCCGTCAGGTCCGTGGCACCGAGCGTCGCGCAGGTGCCGATAATGGAGCTGAACCCGATGTCGTTGCCGCCGATCTGGACCGTCACCAGGTCGGTGTCCCGCCGGACGGCGTCGAGCTGAGGGCCGTTGGTGCCCTGCGCCTTCCACATCTCCGCGGTCGTCGCACCGCCGCAGCTCACGTCCTTGAACGCGCTGACATGCCGCGCCGCCGCCACCAGCGAGGGGTAGTTGTGGTCGGAGCGGGCGCAGTCGGCGTCGACCTGCGTCGGGATCACGGGGCCCGAGGTGTAGGAATCGCCGAGCGCCGCGTAGCTCGTACCGCGGTCGTGACCGCCGTGGTGGTCGCCGCCGTGCGCCGCGGCCGGTGTCGTGGACGCGGCCACCAGGGCGCAGCCGCCCAGCGCCGCCGCCACGGCGGCCTTGCGCCGGTGCCGTCTCGCCGAACCGTCGGACGAGGTGCCGTACGCCATGGAGATCCCCCCTGGAACCAGGACGCGCACGGAACCGGTCCCGACGGGCGGCCCGCACGCGTGTGTGTGTCGGGGGTCTGTATACCGCCCGGTAGGAGTCCGGAGCCAGAGGTCGGACGCAATGAACTGGATCGAGTAACCCGCCCTGCCCGTAAGGGCATCCGGTGTGCCCCGGGGGCAGGTGTCACCCTCCGCGATTGAAAGGGGAAACCGATCGGTTTACGATGGTCGCAGTCGTCGGAAACCGATCGGTTTCCTGACTCTGTCCCTACTCTGGAGTGTGAGTGTCATGACCGCGATCAAGGGTTCCGTCGTCCTCGTCACCGGCGGCAGCCGGGGCGTCGGAAAGGCGCTGGTGGAGGAGTTGTACGCACGCGGCGCGAGCAAGGTCTACGCCACCGCCCGCGACCCGCGCTCCGTCACCCACCCCGACGCGGTGGCGCTGGCGCTGGAGGTGACCGACCCCGACTCGGTGGCCGCGGTCGCCGAGCAGGCCCAGGACGTCACCATCCTGGTCAACAACGCGGGGGTCGCCACCGGCACCCGCTTCCTGACCTCCTCGCTCGACGACATCCGCCGCGAGTTCGAGATCAACTTCTACGGGCCGCTGCTGCTCACCCGCGCCTTCGTCCCGCTGATCGAGCGCAATGGCGGCGGCCACATCCTGAACGTCCACTCGGTGCTGTCCTGGGTGGCCGAAGGCGGTGCCTACAGCGCCTCCAAATCGGCCTTCTGGTCGCAGACCAACAGCCTGCGCCTGGCGCTCCAGCCGCAGGGCATCGGCGTCACCGGCCTGCACATGGGCTATGTCGACACCGACATGGCGGCCCACGTCGACGCGCCCAAGGCGAAGGCGCGGGACATCGCCGCGGCCGCCCTCGACGGCGTCGAGTCGGACGCCTTCGAGGTACTCGCCGACGAGCTCACCCGCTGGGCCAAGGGCGCCCTGTCCGGCGACCCCGCCGCCATGTACCGGCAACTCGCCGCCCGGTGACCCGGTCCCCCTGACCGCCCGTCGGCCTCCCTTCGCCCGGTCGCGAAGGGGCGGCCGTCGAGAATTCCGGTGCCGAAGGGTTGTCCCCCGGTTGCCTCATCACTTAAATCAAATCCTGAACTAAGCACGGAGGCACGCCCGTCGGGCGTGTCCCGTGCCCATCTCAGGGAGCCGCTGATGAGACTGAGATCCCTGGGCGTAGCGCTCGCCGCCATGGCGGCGCTGCTCGCCCTGCCCACCGTGCACGCGCCGGCGGCCCAGGCCGCCGACACGCCCCTGTCCCAGGGGAAGACGGCCACCGCCTCCTCCGAGGAGAACGCCGGCACCGCCGCGGCGAACGCGGTCGACGGCAACACCGGCACCCGCTGGTCGTCGGCATTCACCGACGACCAGTGGCTTCAGGTCGACCTCGGCGCCACCGCCACGGTCTCCCAGGTGGTCCTCAACTGGGAGACCGCCTACGGCAAGGACTACAAGGTCCAGATCTCCGCGAACGGCAGCAGCTGGACCGACCTCACGTCGGTCACCGGCGGGGACGGCGGCACCGACACCCTCTCCGTCTCCGGCCAGGGCCGTTACGTCCGGATGCAGGGCGTGCACCGCGCCACCCAGTACGGCTACTCGCTCTGGGAGTTCCAGGTCTTCGGCACCACCACCGGCACACCCCCGGTCCAGGGCGGCGGCGACCTCGGCCCCAACGTGATCGTCGTCGACCCGTCCACGCCGAACCTCCAGCAGAAGTTCGACTCCGTCTTCGCCCAGCAGGAGTCGGCCCAGTTCGGCACCGGCCGCTACCAGTTCCTGCTCAAGCCGGGCACCTACAACGGCATCAACGCCCAGATCGGCTTCTACACCTCGATCTCCGGCCTCGGTCTCAACCCCGACGACACCCAGATCAACGGTGATGTGACGGTCGACGCCGGCTGGTTCAACGGCAACGCCACGCAGAACTTCTGGCGTTCGGCGGAGAACCTCGCCATCACACCGTCGAACGGGACGGACCGCTGGGCCGTGGCTCAGGCGGCCCCCTTCCGTCGCATCCACGTCAAGGGCGGCCTCAACCTGGCCCCGAACGGCTACGGCTGGGCCTCGGGCGGCTACATCGCCGACTCGAAGATCGACGGCACGGTCGGCCCGTACTCCCAGCAGCAGTGGTACACCCGTGACAGCTCGGTCGGCGGCTGGACCAACGGCGTCTGGAACATGACCTTCTCCGGCGTCCAGGGCGCACCCGCGACCAACTTCGACTCCGGCCCGTACACCACGCTGGACACAACCCCGGTCTCGCGCGAGAAGCCGTTCCTGTACCTGGACGGCAGCACCTACAAGGTCTTCGTCCCGGCGAAGCGCACCAACGCCCGGGGTGTCTCCTGGCCGACCAACGCGGGCACCTCGCTGCCGCTTGACCAGTTCTACGTCGTCAAGGCCGGCGCCACCGCCGCCACCATCAACCAGGCCCTCGCCCAGGGCCTCAACCTGCTCTTCACCCCGGGCGTCTACCACCTCAACCAGACCATCAACGTCACCCGCGCCAACACCGTTGTCCTCGGCCTGGGCCTGGCCACCCTGGTTCCGGACAACGGCATCGACGCCATGCACGTGGCCGACGTCGACGGCGTGAAGCTCGCCGGGTTCCTCATCGACGCCGGCTCGGTCAACTCCGACACCCTGCTGCGGATCGGCGACCCCGGCTCCACCGCAGACCACTCCGCCAACCCGACCAGCATGCAGGACGTGTTCGTCCGCGTCGGCGGTGCCGGACCCGGCCTCGCCACCAACTCCGTGGTCGTCAACAGCAACAACGTCATCATCGACCACACCTGGCTCTGGCGCGCCGACCACGGCAGCGGGGTCGGCTGGGACACCAACCGCGCCGACTACGGCCTCAGGGTCAACGGCAACGACGTCCTCGCCACCGGCCTGTTCGTCGAGCACTTCAACAAGTACGACGTCTACTGGAACGGGGAGAGAGGGCGCACGATCTTCTTCCAGAACGAGAAGGCCTACGACGCCCCGAACGCCGCCGCCATCACCCACGACGGCGTCGTCGGCTACGCGGCCTACAAGGTCGCCGACACCGTGACCAGCCATGAGGCATGGGGTCTTGGCAGCTACTGCAACTACACGGCCGATCCGTCGATCGTGCAGTCCAACGGCTTCCAGGTGCCGACCGGTTCGGGGATCAAGATGCACGACCTGCTGGTGATTTCGCTGGGTGGCATGGGCCAGTACGCCCACGTCGTCAACACCACCGGATCGCCGACCTCGGGGACCAGCACGACCCCCTCCAAGGTGACGCAGTTCCCGTAGCCGGCTAGGCCGTCGTCCGCCGGGCCGGGCGCCGCAGCAGCAGCCGTCGTGCGGGCCGCTCCACGCCCTCGTAGAGGAGCCAGGACAGGCCCAGCGACACGGCGAACGCGACGGTGGCGGCGGCCGCCCCGGTGAGCAGGCCGAAGCGCGGGCGGGTGCCGAGCAGGTGGGTGCCCGCCCGCAGCACCAGCAGATGGACCATGTAGAACGCGAACGACAGCTCCCCGAGGCGCACCAGCCACCGACGGCGCCACAGCGAGGGCAGCCCGCGCAGGTCCGCGAGGGCGGCCGCCGGGATGAGCAGCGCGAAGCCCATGATGGTGCAGGCGGTGGCCGCGTACTCGTCGGTGAACTGCGGGACCAGGAAGTAACCGATGATCGCCAGCGCGAGCGATGCCTCCAGACCGGGGCCGCGCCAGCGGCCGAGCTGCACCAGCCGCGCGGCGGCCGCGCCGAGCACGAACTCGGGCAGCCGGGCCGCGGGGAAGGAGCTGATCGGCTGGTCCCACCAGTGGTGGGAGTCCGTCCAGGCCAGCACCAGCACCGCGAGCACGGACAGCCCGGCCAGCAGTCTGGCGCCCCGCACGTCCAGTCGGCGCAGCACCAGGGCCAGCAGCGGGAACGCGGCGTAGAAGAAGGCCTCGCAGGCCAGCGACCAGCTGACCGGGTCCAGCGTCTGCCACCACGGCCGCCACCAGGAGTGCACCAGGAAGACGTCGGCCAGGCCCTGCGGCAGGGTCGGCTTCGGCTGGCGGGGCAGCGTGAGGGCCATCACCAGGGCGATGACGACGGTCACCAGGTGCACCGGGTAGACCCGGGCGACGCGTCGCCACCAGAAACGCCGTGCCCGGTCGCCCGGCCGCCCGGACCACATCAGGACGAACCCGGACAGCACGAAGAAGAACGACACCCCTGAGGCGCCGGCCTCGAATCCCCAGGACATGAAGCGGGCGCCGGTGCCGCCGAAGTAACGGAAGTTGTGCACGTGCAGTCCGAAGACCAGCAGTGCCGCCATCCATCTCAGCCCGGTGAGGGACGGCAGCGAGGGGGCGGGGGCGGACGGCTGGGTACGGGAGGGTGGCGCGGCGGCCGGAGCGGTCGGAGGGGCCGTGGTCGCCGTCGTCATCGAGTCACCTGCCGGAGGGTTCGCGCGTGGAGCATGAAACGGAACGTTGCCCGTTCCACACCTTTCATTCCGGCCTCGTATGAAACATCACACCAACGCCGAGCAGTGGCCTCGGCCAAACGGGCCGCGGCGGCCGGACGGGCGGGTGCGACCCTACCCGGACGGCGGACAGGGACCGCGGCCCTCACGGGGCGCCGTACCCCCCGCCCTGACGCCCTGGCCCGCGCGTTCGCAGTACAGGCGGCGCGCCGAAACACGGGGGCACGAACGGGTGATGTCACCCTTCGTCATATTGACGCCGCTCTGCCGCCTCTGCCGCCTCTGCCGCCTCCGCCGCCTCTGCCGCCTATGCCGTTCTGACGTTATGACGGGGACGGCGTGGCGTCGGCGCTCCGCCGGTCCTCGGAAGGCGCGACCCGCACCGCCGAGGGAGCCGTCGACGCTCCACGGGTGGGGACCTGGGTGGAGCGGCGCTGCCCGGGCGCGGTGCTGGGGCTCGGTGTGGGGCTGGCGGGTGCCTGGGTCGCCGGAGGGCGGTGCGGGGCGGTGGGACTGACGGCCGGCGGCGCGAGGGGCACCCGCGGGGTCACCGGCGCCGAGGGCGCCGTCAGACGCAGCGGCAGGGCGACCAGGAGGGCGACGGCACAGGTCACCCCCGCCCCGGCCGCCGCGCGCACCAGCCGGCGGCGGCCCGCGGCCCGCCGGATCTCCTCGTAGCGGCCCGGCGGCGGGCCCAGATAGGCGGCCGGCGGCCGCATGACGACGGTGAGGGGATCGTCGGGGCCGTCGAACTCCGGCTCCTCGTCAAAGCGTGTGGTCAAGGCTTCTCCTCAGATGGCCGCGGAGCAGTTCACGGGCCGCGTGCAGATCGGCCTTGACGGTTCCCTCCTTGCGCCCGGTCAGCTCGGACACCTCCCGGATCGGCATGTCAGCGTAGTAGTGCAGCAGGATCGGGACGCGCAGTCGCTCCGGCAGCGACTGCACCAGCAGCCGTACCGAGGGATCCGCCTGCTCGGGGTGCGGGCGGGTCGCGGCCTCCGAGCCGACGCGGCGCACGGCCCGGCGCTCGCGCTCCAGCTTGCGCCAGTGGTCCCGGACGAGATTGGCCGCGGTGACGTAGAGGAACCCGCGGGGCTCCTCCACCGACGTCCACCGGGCCCACAGCCGGGTGAACGCCTCCGAGGCGATCTCGTGCGCCGTCTCGTCGTCGTCGACCAGACGGCGGCACCAGCCGGCCAGGCGCGGGTACAGGGCGGCGAACAGCTCGGACGCAGCCTTGTCACGGGACCGTTTCAACGTTCTCCAGGGTCGAAGGACTCGTCGGGGACGATGAGGAGGATGCGGAACCGGTTCGGTACGTTCCACCGGTCCCGCATCCCTGTCCGCCGGGTCAGGCTGTCGTGCCGGTCAGCGTGGCGAAGACGATCACGTTGTCGAGGTAGCCGTCGCCGCCGCGCGGGCCGCCGCAGGTGATCAGCCGCAGCTCCGGGCGGTCCACGTCCCCGTACACGTCCTCGGTCGGGAACTCGGTTTTGGCGACCGTACGCACCTCGTCGACGGTGAACACCGCCGACCGGCCGTTCTCCAGACGTGCCACGGCCTGCTCGCCCCGGTGCAGCTCCGCGAGGCGGCGGAAGACGCCGTCACCGTAGGCGCCGACCGTGACATGGCCGAGGATCACCGACGGGCCGACCTGCCCCGGGGTGGGGGAGTGGCGGTACCAGCCGGCCCGGTCGTGCGCGGTGATCGGCGGTACCTGCACCGTGCCGTCGGCCGCCAGACCCAGCCGCAGCAGCGGGGTGTCGACGCCGATCGCCGGGATGCGCAGCCGGACCGGCGCGGAACGCCCGAGCGCGGTCGGCGTGGCGGACGACGAGGGCGCCGGCGGCTGCTCGCGGCGGACGGTGGTGGCCGTCGAGTGGGCCGCCTGGCCCGCACAGCCCGCCAGCAGCGAGGCCGTCGCGGCGGTGACGAAGGCGCGCCTGGAGAGCGAGGTCATGCCCCGGTCGCCCGGCGGCGACGCACGGCGAACACCACGGCGCCCGCGGCGAGCGCCGCCGCCGTGCCGCCGCCGATCAGGGCGCTCTCGGTCTCGGAGTCCGAGGACGGCTCCGCCACCCCGGTGTCGGGCGCGCCCTGGGGCACGGCCGCGACCTGGCCGCTGTCCCGGGTCGGTGCGGGGGTCGAGGCCCGGGTGGGCTCGGCGGACCGCGCCTGGGAGGGGACGGCGGAGGGTTCCGCGGAGGCGGCGGCGGACGGTGCCACGGTGGGCACCGGGCTGGGGCTGGTGCCGGCGGCGAACGCGGGCACGGTGCCGGCCAGGACGGCGGTGCAGGCGAGTGCCGTGGCGCTCAGGACAGTTCGGCGCATGGAGACGCTCTCTTTCGTCGGCCCGCGGTGGTCAGGGCGGGCTGAGTAACGGATCGAGCGGAGAGACGACCCGGCGCCGGGACGGGTTGTAAAGAGATGGCAAAGCCCGCGAAGGATGGTGGCCGAGAGGTGGGGGTTGTCCGCCTCCGCACCAAACTTGAACGGTTTGTTTTCTTGAATCACTCGTGTTTATGAGGATAGGTTGGCGCCATGACCGCATCCCAGCCCCCGACCACCGCCGACGAGCTGCGTGGTGCCGGCCTGCGGGTGACGGCCGCCCGCGTCGCGCTGCTGGAGACCGTTCGCAACGGCGACCATCTCGACGTCGAAGGGGTCGCCTCGGGCGTCCGCCAGCGCGTGGGCCACATATCGCTTCAGGCCGTGTACGACGCGCTGCACGCGCTCACCACGGCAGGACTCGTGCGCCGTATCGAACCGGCCGGCAGCCCGGCCCGGTTCGAGGGGCGCGTCGGTGACAACCACCACCACGTCCTGTGCCGGTCGTGCGGTGCCGTCGCCGACGTCGACTGCGCGGTCGGCGACGCCCCCTGCCTGACCGCCTCGGACGACCACGGCTTCGCCATCGACGAGGCCGAGGTCATCTACTGGGGCCTGTGCCCCGACTGCTCCACCGTCAGTAATTCCTGAGTACGTTGATCCGCCCCTTCCGGAAGGATTTCCCCCATGTCGGAGACCCAGGAGAACGCCGCGGGCAAGTGCCCGGTCGCGCACGACCGTGCCCCGCACCCCACCCAGGGCGGCGGCAACCGCCAGTGGTGGCCCGAGGGCCTCAACCTGAAGATCCTTGCCAAGAACCCCGCCGTCGCGAACCCGCTCGACGAGGGTTTCGACTACGCCGAGGCGTTCCAGGGCCTTGATCTCGCGGCCGTGAAACGGGACATCGCGGAGGTGCTCACCACGTCGCAGGACTGGTGGCCGGCCGACTTCGGCAACTACGGCCCGCTGATGATCCGGATGGCCTGGCACAGCGCGGGCACCTACCGCATCTCCGACGGCCGCGGCGGCGCCGGCGCCGGCCAGCAGCGCTTCGCCCCGCTCAACAGCTGGCCGGACAACGGCAACCTGGACAAGGCCCGCCGCCTGCTGTGGCCGGTCAAGAAGAAGTACGGCCAGGCCATCTCCTGGGCCGACCTCATGATCCTCACCGGCAACGTGGCCCTGGAGTCGATGGGCTTCGAGACCTTCGGCTTCGGCGGCGGCCGCGAGGACGTCTGGGAGCCGGAGGAGGACGTCTACTGGGGTCCCGAGAAGGTCTGGCTGGACGACCAGCGTTACACCGGCGACCGTGACCTGGAGAGCCCGCTCGGCGCCGTCCAGATGGGCCTCATCTACGTCAACCCGGAGGGCCCCAACGGCAACCCGGACCCGATCGCCGCGGCTCGCGACATCCGCGAGACCTTCCGCCGCATGGCGATGAACGACGAGGAGACCGTCGCCCTCATCGCCGGTGGCCACACCTTCGGCAAGACCCACGGCGCCGGCCCCGCGGAGAACGTGGGCGCCGACCCCGAGGGCGCCCCGATCGAGCAGCAGGGCCTCGGCTGGAAGAGCACCTACGGCACCGGCAAGGGCGGGGACGCGATCACCAGCGGCCTGGAGGTCACCTGGACCACCAAGCCCACCCGGTGGAGCAACGACTTCTTCGACATCCTCTTCGGCTACGAGTGGGAGCTGACCGAGTCCCCGGCAGGCGCCAAGCAGTGGGTCGCCAAGGATGCCGAGGCGATCATCCCCGACGCGCACGACCCGTCGAAGAAGCGTCTGCCCACGATGCTCACCACCGACCTGTCGCTGCGCTTCGACCCGATCTACGAGCCCATCTCCCGCCGGTTCCACGAGAACCCCGCGGAGTTCGCGGACGCCTTCGCCCGCGCCTGGTACAAGCTGACCCACCGTGACATGGGCCCGAAGTCCCTGTACCTCGGCCCGGAGGTCCCGGCGGAGACCCTGCTGTGGCAGGACCCGCTGCCGGCGGCCGAGGGCGAGGTCATCGACGCCGCCGACGTGGCGGCTCTCAAGGCCAAGCTCCTCGACTCGGGCCTGACGGTCTCGCAGCTGGTCTCCACCGCCTGGGCGTCGGCCTCGACGTACCGCGGCAGCGACAAGCGCGGCGGTGCCAACGGCGCCCGGATCCGCCTGGAGCCGCAGCGCGGCTGGGAGGCGAACGACCCCGACGAGCTGGCCCAGGTGCTGCGCGTCCTCGAGGGCGTCCAGCAGGAGTTCAACTCCGGTGCCAGGAAGGTCTCCCTCGCCGACCTGATCGTCCTCGGTGGTGCCGCCGCGGTGGAGAAGGCCGCCAAGGACGCCGGCGTCGACATCGAGGTGCCCTTCACCGCGGGCCGGGTCGACGCGACCGACGAGCACACGGACGCCGAGTCCTTCGCGGCCCTGGAGCCGAAGGCCGACGGCTTCCGCAACTACCTCGGCAAGGGCAACCGCCTGCCGGCCGAGTACCTGCTCCTGGACCGCGCCAACCTGCTCGGCCTCAGCGCCCCCGAGCTGACCGTCCTGGTCGGCGGTCTGCGGGTGCTCGGCGCCAACCAGGGTGGGTCGAAGCACGGTGTCCTCACCGCGACCCCGGGCGTGCTGACCAACGACTTCTTCGCCAACCTGCTCGACTACGGCACGGAGTGGAAGTCGACCTCCGAGGACCAGACCACCTTCGAGGGCCGTGACCTCGCCACCGGCGCGGTCAAGTGGACCGGCACCCGTGCCGACCTGGTCTTCGGCTCCAACTCCGAGCTGCGCGCGGTCGCCGAGGTCTACGCGAGCGACGACGCCAAGGAGAAGTTCGTGAAGGACTTCGTCGCCGCCTGGACGAAGGTCGCCAACGCGGACCGGTTCGACCTGGTCTGATCCCGGCGAAGCCCGGTGCCCGACGCCCGGGCCGGCCACATCGGCCGGCCCGGGCGTCTTCGTGCGCGGCCGCACGGTCCACGCGTGTGCGGCCGCACGGTCCACGCGTGTGCGGCCGCACGGTCCACGCGTGCGCGGCCGTACGGCCGACGCGGTCGGCTTTACCGTCCGCGTGCGCGGCTTTACGTTCCAACTCCCCGTAGTGTGCTGCACATCAGCGGTTCTTTACCTCACCATGACCTCGACTCCCGTTGTTCACGCGACCTTCGCAGACTCTGCACGTCCCGGAGTCACCCCCCGTACCGACCGCCCGCGGGAGTTCGCGCATGAGCCACGGTCACAGCCACGACCACGGTCATCACCACCATCACCACACGGACGCCGACGCCTCGTCGCTGCCGCCCGCTCTCGATCTGGCGGTCCCCGACGAGGAGCTGACGCCCGGTCAGCTCTCCCGCCGCTCGATGCTGCGCCGCACCGGTCTGCTCGGCGCGGGTCTCGCGGCCGGCAGCGTCCTCGCCGGCGCGGGTCAGGCCGCCGCCTCGGTCTCCTCCTCCCACTCCCAGGGCGGCCGCTCCGGCGGCTACCTGTGGCTGGCCGGTGACCACCACATCCACACCCAGTACAGCTCGGACGCCAAGTACCGGGTCGTCGACCACGTCCGGCAGGGCAACGCGAACGGCCTGGACTGGATGGTCATCACCGACCACGGCAGCGAGGCGCACGCCAAGATCGGTGTCGAGAAGGTCAACCCGGACATCGTCGCGGCCCGTGACGAGATCGACGACACCCTGGTCTTCCAGGGCCTGGAGTGGAACATCCCGGCCGCCGAGCACGGCACGGTCTTCGTGCACCCCGGCAGGAACGAGGTGGCCGTACTCAAGGAGTTCGAGAACTCCTTCGACGGCTCGGTGAAGGGCGCCTCCGCGAGCACCCCCGCGAACGAGGCGCTGGCCATCTCCGGCCTCGACTTCCTCGCCGAGCAGGTGCAGCGCCGCAAGGTCAGGGACGCCCTGTTCCTCGCCAACCACCCGGCGCGCAAGGGCATCGACTCCCCGCACGAGATCCGCGCCTGGCGCGACGCCCAGCCGTCGATCGCCGTCGGCATGGAGGGCGCCCCCGGCCACCAGGCCGGCGGCCTGCCCAAGCCGAACGGCCCCGGCGGCGCGCGTGGCATCTACGACGGCAGCCCGAGCGCCGACTCCTTCGCCGGCTACCCGCTGGAGAGTTACCGCACCTGGGGCGGCTTCGACTGGATGACCGCCACCGTCGGCGGCCTGTGGGACAGCCTGCTCGCCGAGGGCAGGCCCTGGTGGATCACCGCCAACTCCGACTCCCACAACGTGTACGCCGACGCCGCCGTCCGCGGTCCGAACAGCGACTTCAACGCCAACGGCCGTTACAACGCCCCGGTCTACGGCGGCGGCATCAGCCTCACCGACACCGACTTCTGGCCCGGCCAGTACTCCCGCACCCACGTCGGCGCCGCCTCCTTCTCCTACCAGGCCGTCATGGACGGCATCCGGGCCGGCCGGGTCTGGGTCGACCACGGAGGCCTGATCAGCGGCCTGAACGCCCAGCTGCGCTCCGGCTCCCACGAGGTGACCCTGGGCGGGGTGCTCCAGGTCCGCAAGGGCAGCAAGGTCGACCTGGTCATCGAGATCAGCCTCGCCAACGGCCCCAACTGGTCCCAGTTCGTGCCGTCCCTGGCCCGCGTCGACGTCATCCAGGGCGATGTCACCGGCAAGGTGAGCGACAAGGACACCTTCGCCACGCCCGCCACCAAGGTCGTGAAGTCCTTCGAGGTCAACAAGGCCACCGGTGCGGTCCGGCTGACGTACTCCCTCGGCCGCCTCGACAAGCCGGTCTACGTCCGGCTGCGCGGCACCGACGGCAACCGTTCGGCGGTCGGCATCCACGGTGCGTCCGTGGACCCGGCGGGCCCGGCCATCGACGTCCTCGGCGACGCCGACCCGTGGAAGGACCTGTGGTTCTACTCCAACCCGATGTGGGTCCTGCCCGCATGACGTTCCCGCACCACGTCGCCGCCGTCCACTCCGTCATCGGGGTGGACGCCGGTACGGCGACCCTGCGCGAGGCGGACCACCTGATCCATGAGCTGCTGGACCGACTGGCGCTCCCGGGGAGCGCGTTCGCCTGCACCCACCTGTACCGCACCGACGAGCGCCGGGGTACGGCGGTTTCGCTGGCCGTCCCGGACCCGGACGCGGTGTGGCGGGAGCTGCTGACAGCGCTTCCGGAGGGCACCGGCCTCGCCTGGGCCGACCGCACCCACGGCCCGGGCGACGTGGTGGACGCCGCCCGCCGGGCGGCCGCCGCACCCCGCGCCTCCGGCCGGGCCGTGGTCTACCCGGGCGTGCGGCACCTCACCGGCACGGTCACCGCGGGCGCCGTACTCGACCGCACCGCCATCGAACGCCTCGTGGTACTCGGCGCACCGGCCGACGAAATCCCGCCCGGCACCGGGGTCCTGACGCAGGACCACGTTCGCCCGGAGTGGCGGGACGGTGTCCTCACCCTGCCCCTGGTCCCGGCGGCAGGCGGCCTGCTGGCCCCCTTCGAGGTCCCCAACCCCACCCCGTGCTGCGCGGACCATCTCTGACGCGCGGGATATCCCTTAGTGACATGGCCTGGTCAACTCTGTCAGGCTTCGGACTCGCACCACTCGTAACGCGTTACCCGTGGCCGCTCCCCGGCGCACCCCAGCCGGACAGGCGATCACCGAGCAGACCGGGATCCCGGTCGCCGCAAAGGAGTTTCGTGTGAGATCGACCCCCCACAAGGCCTTCGTCACCAGTGCGTTGGCCATCGCGGCGCTGGCCGCGGCCCTGCTCCCCGGCAGCACGGCGTCGGCCGCCGAGGAGGCGGCCTGCACTCCGACCCAGGTGGTCGCCAACGGCGGCTTGGAGAGCGGCACTTCGTCCTGGACCCAGTCCTCGACCAGTGTGATCACCAGCCGCACCGGGCAGAGCGCCCACGGCGGCACGAGCTTCGCCTGGCTCGACGGCGTCGGCAGCACGCACACCGACACGCTCTCCCAGAGCGTCACGATCCCGTCCGGGTGCAGCAGCGCCACCCTCACCTTCTGGCTGCACATCGACACCGCCGAGACGACCTCGTCCACCGCGTACGACAAACTCACGGCGAAGATCGGCAGCACGACCCTGGCGACGTACTCGAACCTGAACAAGGCCACCGGCTACGTCCAGAAGTCGTTCGACGTGTCGGCGTTCGCCGGCCAGACCGTGAGCCTTGCCTTCACCGGCACCGAGGACTCCAGTCTCCAGACGAGCTTCGTCCTGGACGACATCGCCCTCAACACCTCCGGCGACACCGCCCCGCCGGCCGACTCGACGCGCACGCCGGCCGCCCCGTCGTACACCGTCAGTCTCAGCAGCAACACCGCCGGTACCGTCTGGACCGGACACGAGAGCGCGACCTTCACCAACGCCTCGGCCACCCCGCTCACCGAGGTGTACCTGCGGCTGTGGGACAACTACCACGGCACCTGCTCCGCGCCGCCGATCACGGTCACCAACGTCACCGGCGGCACCGCGGGCGCCCTCTCGGTCGCCTGCACGGCCCTCCAGATCGCGCTGCCGACCCCGCTGGCCCAGGGCCAGTCGACCACGATCGGCTTCGACCTGGGGATCACCGTCCCGAGCGGCGCCGACCGGTTCGGCTACGACGGCGCGTTCAGCATGATCGGCAACGCGCTGCCGGTCCTCGCCATCAAGGACGGCTCGGGCTGGCACCTGGACCCGTACACGAACAACGGTGAGTCCTTCTACTCCCTGGCCGCCGACTTCAAGGTGACCCTGGACCACCCGACCACCCTGCTGGTCCCGGCCACCGGCACCTCGGTCGACACCCCCGGCACCAGCGGACGCACGGTCACCACGGCCACCGCGTCCAAGGTCCGCGACTTCGCGTGGGCGGCGGGCCCGTTCACCAAGATCTCGGGTACCTCGACGGCGGGCACCCCGATCAACATCTACTCGGTCTCGGGCATCAGTTCGTCCAGCGCGCAGTCCATGCTCACCACCGCCAAGACCGCGGTCGACGCCCACGCGGGCCGCTTCGGCGCCTACCCGTACGGCGAGCTGGACGCCGTCATCGACAACAACTTCTGGTTCGGCGGCATGGAGTACCCCGGCTTCGTCCTCGACCTGGTCAGCACCACGGCGCTCACCCATGAGATCGGCCACCAGTGGTTCTACGGCATCGTCGGCGACGACGAGTACAACAGCCCCTGGCTGGACGAGGCGTTCACCGACTACGCCACCGACCTGGCCCTGGGCAGCACCGGCACGAACTGCTGGAACAGCGTCTCCTGGGCCTCGTCCGCGGAGAACATCACCAACTCGATGGCCTACTGGGACGCCCACTCGTCCCGCTACTCCACCGTCGTCTACGGCTACGGCAAGTGCGCCCTGCACGATCTGCGCCGCACCCTGGGTGACACGGTGATGGCCAAACTCCTGAAGGACTACGCCACTTCGCACTGGTACGGCGTCTCGACCACGGCCGAGTTCAAGGCCGCCGCACAGGCGGCCACGACCACCGACCTGACGTCGTTCTGGACCACCCACCGCATCATCGGCTGACGCACGACCGGCCCGTACGCCCGGGCGTGGGACGGCCGTTGGTCAAGGCCGTCCCACGTCGGGGCCGTTCCCGATCCTGGCGTACACCGCGGTGTGGTAATCCTTCCGTCGTCCCGTACGCCGAGGAATGCCGTGGTACAGCCTCCATGAACCAGTCCCGCCCCCTTGCCCTCCGTCGCCGCGAGGTCTCCGTGGCACCGGAACGGCTGGCGATGCTCGGCGACGCCGTGTTCGCCATCGCCATCACCCTGCTCGCCCTCGACATCAATGTCCCAGAGGGCCTGCACAACTCCGAAGTCGCCCACGCCGTGCGGGAGTTGTTCCCCGCGATCGGCGCGTACCTGCTGAGCTTCGCCGTCATCGGCGTGCTCTGGCTGACCCAGCACGCCCTGTTCACGCTGATCGCCGAAGTCGACCGCCGGCTGCTCTACCTGTACTTCGCCCTGCTCGCGGTCGTGGCAGCGCTGCCGTTCCCGACCAAGCTGCTCAGCCAGTACGGGGAGACGACCACGGCGACGGCCTGCTACTCGGGCGCGATCGCCCTGTCCCTCGGCCTCCTGTGCGCGATGTACCTGCGGCTGCTGACCGCACCCTCGCTGGCCACCCCGGACACGGACCCCGGGCGGCTGCGGAAGGTGGTCCGCGGCAACCTCCTGGTCGTGCTGGTCTTCGCCACGGCGATCCCGGTGGCGTTCTGGTCACCGGGCCTCGCCAAGTACTGGTGGCTGCTGTCGATCCCGGTCCGCGCCGTGCACCGCAGGCCCGCGGAGAGCCCCGCCGGGGTGCCGGCCGAGGAAGAGCCCGGGAGCTGAGGGCGGCGCGCAGCCCCGGCCCGCTGGATGCGGGCCGGGGCGACGGGGCGGCGGACGGTCAGCAGGTCGCCCTGACGGCCGTCTCGACGAAGCGCGCGGTGGTCCTCGGGTGGCTGATCATCGGCACGTG
Organism: Streptomyces sp. NPDC048417; assembly: GCF_040651615.1. NCBI lineage: Bacteria > Bacillati > Actinomycetota > Actinomycetes > Kitasatosporales > Streptomycetaceae > Streptomyces > Streptomyces sp. NPDC048417. The sequence continues at coordinate 224,956 of NZ_JBEZKI010000006.1, forward strand.
GGACGCGCCCGGCACCTCGATGACCTTCTTGGCGCCCGCGCGCTCGTAGAAGAAGCGCTCCAGCGCCGGCGGGATGGCCTTGTCCTCGCCGGCCACCAGGCCGAAGGACGGGATGGTGCGCCAGGCGGCGGCCTGGGTGACGTCGGTCAGCGAGGAGGCGCTGAAGGGCCGCTGGGTCGCCTGCATCAGCCGCGTGGTGGCGACGGGCAGGTCGGCGCAGAAGGCCGCCCGGAACTTGTCCGCCGTCAGGTAGAGGTCGGTTCCGGTGGAGCCGTCGGCGTTGGTGAAGGGGACCGCCCTGCTGGCGTCCGCGATCAGCGAACCCGGGTACTTGTTGAGCAGGACGCCGAGCTGCTCGCCCTCGGCTGGGGCGAACGAGGCGATGTAGACCAGCGCCTTGACGTTGTCGTTGCCGGCCGCCGCGTTGGTCATGACGGCGCCGCCGTAGGAGTGCGCGACCAGGACGATCGGACCCTCGATCGAGGCGAGGACACTGGCCAGGTAGGGCACGTCCGTGGGCAGGCCGCGCAGCGGGTTGGCGGGCGCGATGCAGTCGTAACCGGCGTGCTGGAGCTCGGCGACGACGCCGTTCCAGCCGGAGGCGTCGGCGAAGCCGCCGTGCACCAGCACGACGGTCGGCTTGACCCTGGACGCGCTCCGCTCGGTGGTCGCGGCGGAGGCGACGGACGGGGTGAGGAGGGCCGACGTCGCGGCTGCGGCCGCTCCGGTGGCGAGCACGCTGCGGCGCGAGAACGTGGGACGGTCCTGCATGAGGTGGCTCCTGTGTGATGTGCGGGGAAGTGCGCCTCGCCGGGCCGAGGGGCCGTCCGGCGAGGCGGTCGTACGCTGCCCGGAAACCCTCGGCGCAGGTCAGGACTTGTCGGTGCCCTCGGCGGCCTGGGCGATGACGGCCGCCACCGAGGCCGGGCGCGAGACGTAGACGGCGTGGCTGCCCGGGGTCTCGGTGACCGTCGCCCCGGCGCGTTCGGCCATGGTGTGCTGCACGGGTGGCGGGATCATCCGGTCGTCGGTGGCGACCAGGTACCAGGACGGCCTGACCCGCCAGGCCGGTTCGGTGACCGCCCCGCCGGCCGCGTCCAGGCCCCACGGCACCTGCGCGTCTGCCATGAACGCCGCCTGCGCCTCGGGCACGTCGGCGGCGAAGGAGGCCGCGAACTTCTCCCGGTCCAGGAACAGGAACCCGTCCCGGGGCGGCAGGATCGGCGGCACCGGTGCGCCGGGCGCCGGGTCGGAGACCAGCATGTTGACTGACTCGCCCTTGTCGGGGGCGAACGCGGCGATGTAGACGAGCGCGGCGACACCGGGGTGGTGGCCCGCCTCGGTGATGACGGCACCGCCGTAGGAGTGCCCGACCAGGACGGCGGGACCGTCGAGGTCGTCGAGGACCTGATGGGTGGCGGCCACGTCACCCGCGAGCGACAGCGTCGGATTCTGGACGATCGCGACCCGGTAGCCGTCGGCGGTCAGCTGCTCGTGCACGCCCTGCCAGCCCGATCCGTCCACGAAGCCACCGTGTACGAGCACGATGTTCCTGATGGTCGTCATGATGCCCCTGACCTGGAGGGACAGGCCCCACGCCTGTCCGATGCGCCCCAGTCAAGTCGCGCGGGCCCGGGTGGACCACGCAGAACAGCACGCAGAACCACGGCACTTCACACCGTCCGGTGGATCACGGCATGGCGGCCGCCCGCGCCGCACAGCGGGTGTGCGCCGCGGCGTCGCCGAGCGCCTCGAACATCCTGGCCGCGACCGTGTAGGCCCGCCTGCTCTCGCCGGTCCGGCCCTCCTCGGCCAGCAGCGCCGCGAGGTTCTCCAGACCGTCGGCATACCAGTGGCTGGGATCGAACCGCTCCCCGGGAGCGGTGGCCTCGACCAGCGCCGCGATGGCCTCGCCCCGACGGCCCAGCAGCGCCAGGCACTTGCCGAGCGGGACCAGCGTGTGCCGCCGGATGAACTCCGCGGTGCCCGGGGTCATCCCCGAGCCCTCGTCGCTCGCCAGGGCGACCACCTCACGCAGACTCTCCAGCGCCTCCTCGTAGCGCCCCAGATCCCGCAGGCAGAGCCCGAGGTTGATCAGGCTCGAACAGTAGGCGTCGGCGTCACCGAGCCCCTTGAACATCTCCGCCGCCCGGGACGCCGACGCGGCGGCCTCGTCGAGCCGCCCGAGCAGCCGGTACCCCGGTACGGCGTAGCAGTGCGCCCACGCGACCTGCGCCGTCGCGCCGCTGAGGGTGGCCAGGTCCATCGCCTCGGCCGTGTACCGCAGGACGGCCTCCGCGTCCCGGGTCTGGACCCCGTGCACCCAGGCCACGTGGTTCAGCTGGGCCGCGTGCCGCGCCCGGTCACCGAGGGCGGCGGCGGCCCGCGCGCCGAGGGTGAAGACCTCGTTCCAGTGCGGACCGTGCAGCCACCGGTCGGAGTACCACTCCATCGCCTCGGCGCAGTCCAGCACCACGGCATGCCGGCCGTCGGCAGCCGCGAGCCGCAACGCGCCCAGCCAGTTGTCCGCGTTGGCACGCAGCCACCCGTCGGCCTCCTCCGGGGACGCGGGCAAGGCCAGGCCGGTGCCCTCCTTGTCCGGGCGGCCGTGCACGGGCCCGAACCAGGCACCCGCCGTCGTGGCGGTGCGCAGCAGCCAGGACGTGGTCCGCTCGGTGAGCGCCTCGCTCTCGGTGGCGGTCTCCTCCTGCTGCAACCGGTCACGGGCGAAGAGCCTGACCAGATCGTGGAAGCGGTACCGGCCCGCGGCGGTGTCCTGCAACAGGCCCAGGTCGACGAGGTCGTCGAGCGCGTCCCAGGCGTCCTCGGCCGAGGTCCCGCCGACCACCGCGGCGAGGGCGGCGTCGAAGTCCCGCCCGGGCACGACGGCGAGCCTGCGGAAGATCCGCCGCGCGGTGGGGGCGAGTTGCTCGTACGACATCCCGAACGCGTTGGCGATCTTGAGGTCGCCGGCCCTGAACTGGTCGAGGCGGCGCTCCTCGTCGGCCAGCCGGTGGGCGAGTTCGTCGGCGCTCCAGCCGGGCCGGCTCACCAGCCGGTTGCCGATGATCCGCAGTGCCAGCGGCAGCCCGCCGCACAGCTGCGCGAGCCGGGTGAGCGCCGACTCCCCGTCCGTGGCGGACCGTGCGCCGAGAATGCCGGTCAGCAGTTCGGTGGCCTCCGGCATCTGCAGCGGGCCCAGGACGAGCCTGCGCACGCCCTCCAGGCCGGACAGCAGCCGCCGGCTGGTGACCAGCGCCCGGGCCGCGCCCCCCGCCCGGCAGCAGCGGGCGCACCTGCTCCTCGGACGCGGCGTTGTCGAGGACGACGAGGACCCGCCGGTCCCGCAGCAGCGAGCGGTACAGGGAGGCACGCGCGTGGGCGTCGGCCGGCAACTGCTGCTCCGCGACACCGAGCGCTCCCAGCAGCAGCGCCAGGGCGTCGTCGACGGCCAGCGGCCGCTGGGACATGCCGAACAGGTCGAGGAAGAGCACCCCGTCGGGAAAGCCCGGCCGCACGGCGTGGGCGGCGCGGACGGCGAAGGTGGTCTTGCCGAGCCCGGCCGAGCCGGTGACGAGCCCCACCACGGCGATGCCGGGCGCGAGGTCGCTCTGCACGAGACCGTCCACCCAGGCCAGTTCGGCGGCCCGGCCGGTGAAGTCGTCGACGGACCGGGGGAGTTCGCACAACCCGGTCGGACGGGTCCAGTGATCCCGCAGCCGTGCGTCCCGCGCGAGGTGCAGGAGTTGCTGCCGGGCGTCGTAGGCCAGGGAGAGCGCGTCCGCGACGGCGGTGACGGTCCGCTGCTGGGGCCCCTTGCTCCGGCCGCGCTCGATGTCCGACAGGGTCCGGGCACTGACCCCCGACATGTCGGCCAGTTGCTCCAGGGTCAGACGGGCCGCGCGGCGATGGCGCCGCAGCAACTGCGCGAAGGTCGGACGCTCGTCGATCGGGCTGCTCCTTCTCGGCGATATGGGCACTTGACCCACTTCGAACGCCCGTAAGCCTACGCGGGCCTCACGGAGCCCTCCTCCCGTCGCCCGAAGGGCCCACCAGAACTTGCATCACTCGTACGGCGGGCCTGGCGTGCAGCCGGTCGTCCGACCCGGAAGCCTAGGATCCGTCACCGGGCAAAAAAGGACATCTCTCGCCTTGTCCGATAGGGGCGGGACTGCACCTCACGACTGAAGGAGACGGGATGTCGGACCGCACCGGGAGAACCCGCTGGCGGCTCTTCGCGGTGGTCCTGGTGCCCTCCGTCGCCGCGTGCGCCACCGTCGGTATCGGCATGGCGCAGGGCGTGCTCGCCGCGTCGTTCTTCATCTCCGGCCAGAAGTTCCAGGTCACCGCCGATTCACTGACCGCCCGTGGGGTGAGCCTCTACAGCATGATCGACGTGACCAGGAAGCGCGAACTCGTCCCCGTCGTGGTCACCGGCTTCCGGCATGCCACGATCGGCGGGCTGTGCGAGGCCATCACGGTCGACGTTCCGCTGCTGGGCACGCAGACCCTGCGGCTCACCAGCGGCGACCACCGGCTGGCGGAGGCGTCGGACCTGTTCCTCGACGCGACGGCCGAGGCGGCCTCGGGCGCGAACTTCACCGGCCTCGACATCGGTGTCGCGCAGGGAGCCATCTCCAAGGGTCCGGTGAGGTCCGGAGACCGGGACTCCCGGTTCTTCGATCCGGACGGCATCGCCCTCCAGTCCACCTCGGTCACCCTCACCGACGTACGGGTGAACACGCTCGCGCTGTCCGCCGGCACCTTCAACGTCCCGGGTCTGCGGGTGCGCATCCAACCGGGCAACCACACATGCCCCTGACCCGGCGGACCACGACACCACTGATCAGGACAGGACGCGTGATCACCAACCCCTTCGCCAGGCCGGGCGAACTGCTCGCCGCGGCACCGGAGTTCCGGCGCGGGTTCCGTACCTGGCGCGGCGAACGCCCCTTCTGGGCAGGCCTGTTCACCTTCACCGCCGGGCTGCCCATCCTCTACTGGCCCTTCGCGAAACTGGACCTGGGCGGCATCCCGCTCGCCCTGTCGACCACCTCGGGCGCCGGGTCGCTGGTGATCGGAACCCTCCTCCTGGTGCTGGGCATCGCGCTCTGCTGCCGTCCCCATCTGCGGGTCTTCGCCGGGATCGCCACCCTCCTGCTCGCCGTCATCTCCTTTCCCGTCGCGAACTTCGGCGGCCTCTTCCTCGGTGTCGCCTCCGGCCTGATCGGCGGCTCCCTGGCCTGCGCCTGGCTGCCGCCCACGGCCGGGGAACCGCCGACACCGCCGAGCGGCAGCGGGACCAAGGCGGTTGTGGCACCGGAGGACCGAAGTGCCGACTGCTGACGACCGCACCGGCCGGAGCGCCCGCACCGCCGGGCGCGGTCGCCCGCGCCGTACGAGTACGACCGGTTCCGTCCTCGCCCGTGCGTCCCGGCCGCTCGCCTGCGCGGCGGCCGTGGCCTGCCTGTCCCTGTCCCTGCACCCGGGGTCCCTGCACCCGGGGCCCCTGTACCCGGGCGGGGGCCTCTCCGCGGCGCCCGCCGACGCGCCACGCCTCGGCGCGCACCCGCCCCGCGCCGCCCAGGGCTCCTGGGTGCTGCGTGCCGACCGGCTCGTGCTGCGCGGCGCCAGGTTCCACGGGACGGTCACGGTGCACACGGCGACGGGGACCGTCCGGGCGCTGAGGTTCACCGTGCGGTCACTGGACGCCGTCGACCTGGACCTGACCGCCGGCCGGGGCCGCGCGGCGCTGCGCCTTCGGGCCAGACCGGCGACGACCTCGACGATCAAGGGCAAGGGCGCCCACGGCGTGGTCACCCTCTACGTCCGCAAGCTGTCCGGCAGGGTCACGGGCCTCGGCGGCGGCCGGCTCCCGGCGCACCGTACCGTCACCGTCACCCCCGGGGCCGTACCCCGCTGGCTCTCACACCCGGTCGCCCGTACCCGCACGATCACCCTCGTCTCGGCGACCGTGGCGCAGGCCGTGCAGTTCGGCGGCCGACTGTCCATCAAGGGACCGCAGTTGCGAGCCGCGGCCAGGTGACCTACGCCCCCGGCAGCGGCCGGACCGTGAGGATCTGCGACGCGTGTCCGACCGGGCCGTCCACGTCGTGCAGGACCGTGCTGGTGAGACCCTGTCCGGTCGGGCCGAAGGTGACCTTGGTGTCCAGCCCCGTCCAGATGCCCCGGGGCTGGCGGTGGAGGTGGATGGTCAGGTCGACGTTCGGGAACATCCACTCGGTGGGCGGCTGCCGGACGGCGATGCCGTTGGCGGTGTCGACCAGGGTGAGATACGAGGCGAGCGGGCTGACCGGGACACCGGCGACCAGCTCCAGGGGCGAGGAGATCCAGGCGGCCGTACGGCCCGGGCGCCGCGGTTCGACCGGGCGGATCTCCACGGAGTCGATGTAGCCGCCGGGCCAGAGCTCGCCGGCCGGCCACGGGGTGAGGGAGTCCGGCGGGACGAGACGGGCGTCGGGACCGTCGGCGACCGCGGTGGTGTCGGAGTCGGCCAGATACCAGGCACGGGCCCGCAGGACCGAGCGGCCGGAGATCCGTACGACCGCTTCGAGAAGCTCGATGGTCCGCCCGGGACGGACGGTCTCCACCTCGATCTCGCACTCGTCCAGGGCGAGACGGCCGAGGATGTCGTAGCTGATCCGGGACAGCAGCAGACCGTTGTCGGGGCGCGCGGCCCGGTACCGGTCGAGGGCGTGCACGACCAGCCCCGACAGCGGACTGAAGTGCTGCTCGTCGGGGGCCCAGGCCCCGCCCGCGTGCGGCGTCGGCTTGTAGCGGCGGTCGTCGACGGCCTCGAAGTAACTGCCCTGGGACACGGTCGGGAGGGACAACGGACGCTTCTCCTTACGGGGTGAACCCCCTCGACGCTACCGGCATCCGCGCGTCCCGTCGCGTGAGAAAGTGCACAGTGCAATCACTGTGCGGGCGGCACGGCTTCACGGTCCCGTTCCGGCTGCCGTGCGGTCAGCGGAGGATGGCGTGGGCCAGTTCCCACAGCCGCTCGGCGTTCGAGGGGTCCAGGGCGTAGGGGGCGACGCCGGGCACGCCGAGTTCGGTTGGGCGCCCGGCGACGCGCGGGGACTCGTCGACGTCCTCGAAGTAGCGTCCGCCCACGTCCTGGACCAGCGGGGACGCGGCGAGGAACACCGAGGTGGCGGCGCCCTGTTCGACCGTCTTGCGGTACGGCTCGGGGGTCTTCAGACCGCCGGTGTGCCGCTGGAGGTTGGTGGCGATCGCCCCGGGGTGCAGGGCGTTGGCCCTGATGCCCTCGCCCGCCCAGCGGCGGTCCGCTTCCACGGCCAGGAGCACCCCGGCGGTCTTGGACTGCCCGTAGGCGCCGAGCGCGTCGTAGGGGCGGAAGCGGTAGTCGAGATCGTCGAAGACGACGGGGGAGAACAGGTGGCCGCTGGAGGACACGGTCACGACACGGGCGCCGCCGGCCTCGGCGAGCGCGTCGTGCAGACCCAGGGTCAGAGCGAAATGGCCCAGGTAGTTGGTGGCGAACTGCTGCTCATGGCCGCGGCTGCCCCGTTCGAGCCCGGGCAGCATCATGATCCCGGCGTTGTTCACCAGGATGTGCAGGGGCCCGCGCCACGCGGAGGTGAACGCCGTCACGGAGTCCAGGTCGGCGATGTCGACGTGGGCGACGCGCACCGCGTCGTTCCCGGTGACCTTGCGCAGTCCGGCTGCGACCTGTTCGCCCGCCTCCGGCCGGCGCACCGCGAGGGTCACCTCGGCGCCCGCGGCCGCCAGCGCCCGCGCGGTCTCCACCCCGATCCCGGATCCGGCGCCGGTGACGACGGCACGCCTGCCGGACAGGTCGACGCCGTCGATCACCTGCGCGGCGGTCGAGTGACGGTCGAACGGACTGCGGAAAGGCTCGGACACAGAGGCTCCTCACGAGGACGGACGGGCTCCTGCCACTGTGCGGTGCCGTCCGCGCACGGACCAGGACGGCTCGGGACTAGGAGTGACAGGGCCACCCGGGCGGCGCGGCTCCTGCCTACCCTGGGCATATGACAGCAGTCGGTGATCCAGGTGCCCTGGCCGGCTATCTGAGGGCCCGCAGGGAACTCGTCCGCCCCGTCGACGCGGGCATCCCGGACGACGGCAAGCGCCGCGTGCCCGGGCTGCGCCGTGAGGAGGTCGCCTTCCTCGCCGGGGTCAGCTCCGACTACTACGTGCGCCTGGAACAAGGCCGCGACCGCCACCCTTCCGAACAGGTGCTGGTCAGCATCGCCGGCGCGCTGCAGCTGGACGAGGAGGCCACCGCCTACCTGATCGGACTCGGCACGGCCCCGCAGGCCACCCGCGGCCGCCGCGCACGCAGACCCGAGAGGGCGGGCGACGGCATCCGCACACTGATCGGCACCTGGCCGCTGACTCCGGCGTACGTCCACGGCAGGTACATGGACGTCCTCGCCGCGAACCGGCTCGCCCTCGCCCTCTCACCGTCCTACACTCCGGGCCGCAACACGATCCTCGACGCGTTCCTGCTGCCGGAGCTGCGTGAGCTGCACACGGACTGGGAGGCCATGACCGCCCGCGTGGTGCCCTATCTGCGTTCGGCCGCGGGCGCCGACGTCGACGACCCACGCCTGGTCGAACTCATCGGGGAGCTGTCCCTGCGCAGCGAACGCTTCCGCAGACTCTGGGCCCGCCACGACGTGCGGCACAAGTCGACCGGAACCAGCCTGCTGCGTCACCCCCAGGTCGGCCCGCTCGAACTGCACTACGAGAAGCTCCTGATCCCCGGCAGCGCCGGCCAGACCCTGGTCACCTATCACGCACGCCCCGGCAGTGACTCCGAGGACCGCCTGCGGCTGCTCGCCTCCCTGGACGCTCCTGCCCGGCCCGGCACCGGTGCTGCGGACCCCTGCGCACCGGCCGCGGACCCGCGCACCGCACGGTGACCGAACCGTTCGGCGCGCGTCGCGCCGGCACCCGGACCGTCCTCGGGTGCCGACGCGAGCCGCTGCGCAGGGTCAGCCCGTGTGGCCCTCGCCGGGGTCAGCCCGTGTGGCCCTCGCCATGGCCGCCGTGGCCCGCCCCGTGGTCGAACGTCATCGCCTCCTCGGGCATGACGACGAACGGCCGCATCATGCCCATGTCCTCGTGTTCGAGGAGGTGGCAGTGGTACATGAACCGCCCGTACGCGCCGTCGAACTTCCCCATGACGCGCAGGATCTGGCCGCCCGGTACCCGGAAGACGTCCTTGTGGCCCAGCTCGTTGGGTGCCAGCGGGAGCCGGGTCGTCGCGTCGTACGCGATGGGCTTGGCCGTGCCGCCCACGGTCGGGTCGAACCCCGAGACGTCGTAGGCGTCGCGGCCCAGCAGCTGGAAGTCGGCCAGATGGATGTGCATCGGGTGGACGATCGGCGCGAGGTTGAGGAAGCTCCACTGCTCGTAGGAGCCCTCGGCGATGGTGAAGCCCAGCGCGTCGTTGAAGGTACGGGAGGTGCGGCGGTACGTCTTCGTCGTGCCGTCGGCTCCGGTGAGCTGGATGACGCCGTCGGCCGGGACCTGGACGGTGCCGGGGTCGGTGACCTCGGTCATCTCCCAGATCTCCGGGTGGCCGCCGGCGCCCTTGGTGGCCGGCGGGGTGAGCACGATCAGGCGGTGGCCGTGCGGGACGTCGTGCGTGAGCCGGTGGAAGGAACCGGAGAGCACCTCGGGCAGCTCGAAGGTGTCCGCCTCACCGCCGCAGCCGACCCGGAACTCCAGGACCGCCGGATAGCGCACGTCACCGGCCGGGTCGGGTACGCCCGGCGCCTGGTTGCGGCCCTTGTTGACCAGGCGGAGCTTCTTGCCCGCGAGGCCGCGGAAGTCGACGAGCAGGTCGAAGCGCTCGGCCGGGGCCACGGTCAGCGCCGGCAGCGCGCCGTCGAAGTCGACCGGGACCGGGCGCGGCAGCAGTCCGCCGTCGCTGCCGATCTGGTGGATGACGCCCGGGACCGGGTTGCCGTCCTCGTCGACGAGGACGAGGTTGTAGATGCGCGCGTTGGACGCGTTGACGAGCCGGAAGCGGTACCAGGCGTCGGCCACTTCGGCGTACGGCCAGATGCGGCCGTTGACCGTCGTGTACGGGCCGGTGAACGGGGTGGTGACCGGCTTGCCGGTCTCGGGGTTCTGCTGCTGGACGATCACTGTCTTGTGCAGCAGCCGGCCGTTGAGCCGGCCGTCCTCGTCGGTGTCCAGGTTCCGGTCGGCGAGCAGCAGCGGGATCTCGCGTTCCCCGCACGGGAGCCCGAGCGCGTCCTCCTCGTCGTCACGGACGAGGTAGGTGCCGTACAGGCCCGTGTGCACGTTCCACCGGGTGATGTTCATGGCGTGGTCGTGGTACCACCACTGGACCGCCTGGTGGTCGTTCGGGTACTCCGAGAGCTGGGCGTCGCCGAAGCCGACGGCGTTGTCCGCCCAGCCGTCGTTGCCCCCGCCGGTCTGTGCTCCGTGCAGGTGGGTCACCGTCCAGGCGGGCAGGGCGGCGACGTCCTTGTCGGGCTCGACGCCCGCGCGGCCGGGTTCGGTGCTGGGCGGTGCGGTGCCCGGCGCGGCGCCCGGCACCTGCACCGAAGTGACCGGATACGCACTGCCCTTGGGGATCCGGTTGGTCCAGGCGATGCGGACGCGTTCGCCGCGGCGCACCTCGATGGTCGGGCCCGGCACCTGGCCGTCGTACCCCCACATGAGGGTCGGCGGGAGCTGTGGGTGCAGGCGCACCCAGGCCGGCCGCAGGGCGATCTCCGTCTCGCGCAGCACGTCACCGGTGCCGGGCCGCAGCACGGGCGGGACGGGCAACGGCGTCACATAGGGCGCGAGATCCTCCGGAGTCGGCGCCGCTTCCCCCGTGGCGTCCTCGGTGATCATGTCAATGATGTCGGTCAAGGTCCGAACACCCCCGTGTGTTCTGTGGTCTCTGCCTTCACCCCACAGGACTCCCGAGGACTGACCGACGTTCCCTGAATGCCCCATTCCGCCCGAAAGAATGACGAATTCGAGCCATGTCCACACGCACCTCGGCACGGTCCGGGAAGGAGGACCGTGCCGAGGTGGTGGGGGCCGTGCGCAGGTCAGGCCGTGGTGCGCTGCCTACGGCGCAGGCTCAGGTACGTGCCCGTGGCACCGGCGGCCACGAGGGCGCCCGCACCGAGGCTCACCGGGAGCGTCGGGAACGTGCCGGAGCCGGTCGTCGCGGCCGTGTTCACCATCGCCGGGCCCGGCGTGATGTGCGTGCTGACCGGAGCCACGTGGTGGATCGGGCCGACGCGCCTGACGGAACCGTCCGCGTTCAGCAGCACCTGCTTGTTGTTGGGGTGCCGGAAGTCGAACATGTTGGTCAGGGAGCCCGCGGTGGCGTCGAAGGAGTGGTCGCCGATACGGCCGGTGCGCCAGTTGTCCTCGATGAAGCGGATGACGGACGACTGGTCGGTCTGCGTGTGGTCGACCTTGTCCACCTTGCTGTACGGCGAGATGACCAGCAGCGGCTGCCGGGTGCCGGGGCCGCAGCGGTCGGCGTAGCCGCCGGACGCGGCCGGGCCCGCCTGGCAGGCCGCGCTGTCCGTGGCCTTGCCGTTGGAGCCGGCCGTGGTGTCCTTGGAGCCGTTGCGGGGCTTGGCGTAGGCGTGGTCGTACCAGCCGTCGGAGTCGTCGTAGGCGACGACGATCGCCGTGGACTTCCACTCCGGGGAGCTCTGGACGGCGTTGATCTCGTTGACGAGGAAGTGCTGCTCGTCGGTCGGGTCGGAGTAGCCGGCGTGGCCGTCCTGGTACTCCCCGGCCTTGAGGAAGCTGACGGCCGGGAGCTTGCCCGCCTTGGCGGCCGCGGTGAAGTCGGTCAGGTCGTAGTTGTGGTTGGCCTGGCCGTTGTGGCCGATCTCGCTGACGTTCTTCGGCGCCACGTGGTGCGGGTTGGCCGTCGACTTGTAGTAAGAGAACGGGTTGTGGTGCGGGCTGTAGTCGACCACGGAGGCGCCGCCGACGTTGGTGTGCGTGGTGTCGCACTTGGCGTAGTCGGCCGACTTGCCGTCCCAGCCGGTCGACGGGCGGAAGCCGCCCTGGAACCAGCCCCAGGTCACATGCTTGGAGTTGAGCAGGTCACCGATGTTCTTGCCCTGGAGCGAGGCCAGCGCGCTGGTGCTCGTGTGGTCCTTGTCGGAGCAGTCGTCGAAGGCCGGGTCGGGGTCGTTGATGACCGTGCCCACGCCCTTGGCGTTCGGGGAGGCGATGGCGTACGAGTCGGGCGTCGACGTCTGCTTGCCGGTGACCGAGTCGACGGAGATCGCGCCGTGCGTCTGACCCGAGACCAGGTTGAGCGCGCCGGGTGTGGAGGGTCCGTAGACCGAGCTGTAGGAGCGGTCGTTGAGGGCGTACTGCTGGGCGTAGTTCCACAGGCCTGTGACGGTGTTGCCGTCGTAGTAGTCCATGACCAGGCCCGGCTCGCCGAACAGGCCGCCGCTGCACTTGTCGACCTCGGTGTTCTGCACGAACTGGTCGGCCTTGCCGCCGTCGTAGGCGTACTGCTCCGGCCCGTAGGAGTGGTTCTGGTCGCAGGTCATGGCCTGCGAGGGGGAGAGCCGCTTGGGCGCGTACTGGTTCGGGTTCTTCGTCAGCAGCCCGGCGTGTACGAGGGTGTCGATGTCCTTCGGGGTCTTCCTGGACGCCGTGAACTTCGTGCCGTCGGTGTTCGCGGCCTTCGGGTAGGTCGCGAAGTAGTGGTCGAAGGAGATGTTCTCGTCGAACAGCACGACCACGTGCTTGATCGGCGTCGCGGTCGACGACCCGCCGCCGTGCCCGTCGGGTACGGCCGCCCAACTGGGCGCGGTGCCACCAAGGACCGTGAGCGCGGCGGCACCCGCGAGCGCCCCCAGACTCCTGATCGCCGTTCGTCTTCCTGTGCTGGCCATGCGGACTCACCCTCCGGGCATGAACGTCATTGCGTCGTACAGGCAGGGATGCTTCGCCTGCTTCCGGGCGCTGCGGCGGAGCCATGATGGCGGGTGAATGAATACCGGGTCAGGGATGCTGGGGCAAATCTTGACCGTGTATTGACCGACTGGGTCAGCAAGTTGTCCGAACAAGCTCAGATTACGGACAAGCTCAGATTGCGGACAGGCTCAGGTGAGGAGCGCGCGCCCGTACCAGTCGTCGGTGTCCCGCACCCCGGGCAGCGCGAAGAAGTAACCGCCGCCGAACGGCGAGATGTAGTCGACGAGCGGTTCGCCGGCCAGCCGCTTCTGCACCGTCTCGAACTGCCGGGCCAGGTCCTGCTGGTAGCAGCTGAACAGCAGGCCCATGTCGAGGTTGCCGTTGCTGTCCATGCCCCGGTCGTAGTTGTAGGCGCGGCGCAGGATCCGCTGCTCGGCGGTGGCCGAGGTGCGCGGGTTGGCCAGCCGGATGTGCGCGTCCAGCGGGATGACGTCACCCTTGGGATCGTCGGCGTAGTCGGGCGTGTCGTGCTCGGCGTCGCCGTCCAGGGGCGCCCCCGACTGGCGGGAGCGGCCGAACATCCGCTCCTGCTCGCTGAGCGAGACCCGGTCCCAGAACTCCACCAGCATGCGGATGAGCCGCACCACCTGGTAACTGCCGCCGACCGCCCAGTCCGGCTCGCCGGAATCGGCGCCGACCCACACCAGCCGGTCCATCTCACGGGCGCTGCCGGTCTCCGGGTTGGCGGTGCCGTCCTTGAAGCCGAGCAGGTTGCGCGGGGTGCCGGACGGCCGGGGCGGGCTGGTGAACCCGTCCAGCCGCCAGCGGACCTGCATGCCGCCCCGGGTGTGCCGGGCGATGTCGCGCAGGGCGTGCAGCACGGTGTCGGTGTCGTCCGCGTGCAACTGCAAACTGAGGTCGCCGTGGCACCACTCGGGCCTGAGATCGTCGTCGGGGAAGGCCGGCATCGTGGTCAGCCGGCGGGGTCGCAGTTTCCCGAGCCCGTACCGGTCGTCGAAGAGCGAGGCGCCGACGCCGACGGTCACCGCCAGCGCCCGGGACGGCAGTTCCTCGCCGAGGACGCCGGAGTCGGCGGGCGGCGCGGTGACGCCCACCGGGTCGGGGGTGCCGCCGGAGGTCAGGAAGCGGGCGCGTTCGGTGAGCGTGCGCAGCAGGTCGGTCAGGTCGGCGCGGTTCTGGGCGGTGACGTCGAGCGAGGTGAAGACGGTGGTCCGGCGCGGCGCCGCGATCGCGGACCGCTGACGGGCGCCGTGGAAGGGCGCGATGGCCGGCGTCGCCGCGGTGGAGTCGGTGATCGGGGCGGCCGCGCCGCCGGCGGCCAGCCCCGCGCCCGCGAGCGCCGCGCCCCGCAGGAAGCCGCGGCGGCCGACCCCGCCCTTGCCCGTCGTCTTGTCGGTGCTCACACCGTCCTCCGCGGATCGCACAGGGTCGCCGCCGACGCCAGCCGTTCCACCAGGTCCCCGAGCGCCGCGTCGACGTTCTCGCGCTGCCGGTGGCCCAGCTGCCCCAGGGGTGTCCAGGTGCCGTCGTGCTCGAAACCGTCGAGCGTCTTCCCGGCCCGGTCCAGTTCGTCCTCCAGGCCGGACAGACCGGCGTACCGGGTGGTCAGCAGCGGGTGCAGCCGGGACATCACCTGCACCGTGCCGTCCAGGTTGGCGCGGGCGGTGGCGAGGTTGCTGCCGCTGCCGTAGTCGGTGCGACCGGTCAGCTCGAACTGCACCGTGTTCTCCAGGATCTCGTGCGCCCGCAGCCCCAGCTGGGCGGGGTCCATCCGGGTCTGTGCCCAGTCGTCGCGGAGCGCGGTGACCGCCTTTACCAGGTCGGCCGCCGGGCCGCGCAGGCCGTTTTTGGACTCGCCGTGCCACAGGCCGTACTCGATGCGGTGGAAGCCTGTGAAGTCCTTGTCGTGCACCCCGCCGGGCAGGCCCGCGTCCGTGCCGTTGATCGCGCCGTCCGCGTCCCCGAAGGCGTCGTACGCCGCGCCCAGCCGCTCGTACTCCAGGTGCGCCGGCAGCCAGTCGGTACGGGCGGCGGCGAGGTCGCCGCCGTCGATCGCCTCCCGCAGCGTCGTCGTCAGCCGTACGACGTCGGACAGGCCGCTGCCGATCCACTTCTGGTAGGTGAGCGCCGGCGGGATCAGATCGTGCTCGGTGACCGGGGCCGCGGCCGGCCCGCTGCGCCCCCTGGTGACGCGGACCGTGGGCCCGGTGACGGCGTCGGCGTCGTCGGGGACGCACATGAACGCGTAGGTGCCCTTGCCGAGGCGGACGGTGAGTTCCCGGGTGGTGCCGGGGCCGATGTCCTCCACCTCGCCGTAGACGGCCTGGCTCTTCGGGTCCTCCAGGAAGACCTCGGCGGGGCCGTCGGCCGGGTTGCGCAGGTCGAAGACCTGGATCCCAGGGGTGGGTGTGCTCCAGCCGCGGCCGCAGCGGCTGGCGGACACCTCCACCGTGGTGTGCGGCAGGGCGGCCGGGTCGGCCTGTGCGGGGCGTGAGTCGTGCGTGAGCGCCAGGACTCCGGCCACCAGGCATACGACAGCGACCGCGACGACCGCCCAGGGACGCAACGACCTCCAGCCGAGGCCGGACCACACCATCCCGAGCTCCTGGGTTCGTACCGTTCGTGATCGCCTCATGCTAGGCAGGACTTCGCACTCGAACGGCCGTCCAGAGAAACCCATGACCAAGAGTTCCCTGCCGGTTCACCGGACCTTCCGAAGAGCCCCCCGGTCGGTGCCGGGCTGGACCATCCTGAAGAAGGCGCGGGTACCGGCGCGCCGTACGGACCGCCGCGGCCGGGCGGGAAGCGGGCCGTGCCCGCGCTCCGCGGATCCGCAATCCCCGACGACTGACGCCACGGCTCCTCCGACGCCGAGCACCCCACGCCGGCCCTCGGCCCGTCTGCTCCACCGCCCGCACGGGCATCCGGTGCCGACGCGGGCTTCGAGATCGGTCCACAGGGCCGCGCATTCGGCGATGCGCGCGTCGACGACCCGGATCTTCTCCTCGAACAGCGCGGACAGCGCCTCGGCCGGCCTGTTCGACGGCGCGGCGCGCGCCCTGTTCGCCCTGTGGCAGGCGTACGCGCTGGGCCATGGTGCCACGCGGCTGCTGTGGCTCTTCCTCGTGACGGAGGTGGCGTTCGGTGCCGTCCAGCCTTGGCCGTGGCGGTGCACCCGGCGGACCGGCCCGGTCTCCTGCCGCCACCTGCCATGACCACCATCGCGGATACAACGGCCGTGACGAACCGCGTGCGTAGCCTCCGCGGACCGGTGTTCCCGGCGTCGCCCGCCGGGAACACGCCGGCCCAGGGCCTGTCTGACAATTCCCGTCTGCCCCACGACGCCATGCACGTGCTCTCGACGCACCGGGCGCAGACCCAAGTACGTCCAGTACGAGGGCCTACGCCCGGCACGGCGAGAGCACGCACCTGACGCCGCGAGGCCGCCCTCCGGGCGACGACGGGAATTGTCAGACAGGCCCTAGCGGGTGAGTTCGGTCGGCTCGTCGAGGCGCGTCAGCTTGCGCGGGTTGGCCACCGCGTGGATGCGGCGTGACAGAGGCCGGCCGGTGTTCGTCGGTCGCCGCCCACCCTGCCGACCGCGCGCTCCACCTGCACGGCGGCTACAGCTGCCGCAACGCGTACGGTATCGAGAAGATCGTCCGTGACCTGCGGGTCCACCAGATCCTGGAAGGAACCAACGAGATCATGCGCGTCATCGTGGCCCGCGGCCTCATGGAGGCGTTCGGATGAGCGACGTCCTGCTCCACACCGCCGGCCGGGCGGCCCGCCTCACCCTGAACCGGCCCAAGGCCCTCAACGCCCTGTCCCACGCCATGGTCCGCTCCATCGACGAGGCGCTCACCGGCTGGGAGCACGACCCGGCCGTCGAGACCGTCGTCATCACCGGCGCGGGGGAGCGCGGCCTGTGCGCGGGCGGTGACATCCGGAGCATCTACGAGGACGCGCGCGCCGGGGGCGGCACCGCGTCGGCGGAGTTCTGGCGCGACGAGTACCACCTCAACGCCCGGATCGCCCGCTACCCCAAGCCCTACGTCGCGATCATGGACGGCATCGTCATGGGCGGCGGCGTCGGCGTCTCCGCGCACGGCAGCGTCCGGATCGTCACCGAGCGCTCCCGGATCGCGATGCCGGAGACCGGCATCGGCTTCGTCCCCGATGTCGGCGGGACCTACCTGCTCGCCCTCGCCCCGGGCGAACTGGGCACCCACCTCGCGCTGACAGGAGCTCAGATCGGCGCCGCGGACGCCCTGTTGTGCGGACTCGCCGACCACTGTGTCCCGTCGGACAGGACCGAGCGGCTGATCGCCGACCTCGCCGACCGGCCCGTGCACGAGGCGCTCACCCGGCATGTACGACCGGCGCCGGAGGGCGAACTCGCCCGCCACCGGGAGTGGATCGACGCCTGCTACGCCGCCGACACCCTCGAGGAGATCGTCCGGCGGCTGCTCGCCCACGGCGACCCGGCGGCGAAGGAGGCGGCGGAGACCCTGCTCACCAAGTCGCCTACCTCTCTGAAAGTCACCCTGGCGGCGATGCGCCGGGCCCGGCGGCTCGGCCCGCTGGAGCGGGTCCTCGACCAGGAGTACCGCGTCTCCTGCGCCGCCCTGTCCGCCCCCGACCTGGTGGAGGGCATCCGCGCCCAGATCATCGACAAGGACCGGAACCCACGCTGGTCCCCGGCCACCCTCGCCGAGGTCACCGACGCCGACGTGGACCGGTTCTTCACTCCGCTCGGCGAGCGTGAACTCGGGCTGGCCGGCCCCGGAAGCAGCAGGGATGCGGCCTGCTGAACCGTACCGGCACGTTCATCGGACTCGGGCACCTGGGCGCCCCCATGGCCGTCAACCTGGCCAAGGCCGGCCATCGGGTGCGCGGATACGACCTCGTGGTCACCCCCGGCCCCGGCCTGGAGCCCCCACCTGCGCCCCGGACGCCGTCGCGGACGTCAACTGCCCGGTGCTCGACCCGGTTCCGGCCGGTCCGGCCGACCCGGACCGGGACCCGGACCGCGGATGCGGGGTGATCACCGGGTCGGCGAAGGGCCGCCGAAGGCGTTCGCGGCCGGCGCCGACATCGAGGAGATACGGCCGCAGGGCCACCTGGACCGGCAGGCGCCCCGCCGAGTTCCGTCACCGCCGTCCCTTCACGCCCAGAACCGGCCACCAGGCGCGAGATGAAGATCACGCCTGGTGGGGCGGTCTTGGCCGTGCCCCTGACACGCGGTACGGTCTGTCCGATATCGACGACGCCAGAACGGAAGCCGGTGGGAGTCCGGCACGGTCGCGCCACTGTATGCGAGAGCCCCCGGGAGCTCGTGAGTCAGACCCGTAGCCGTCGTCCAGTGCACCACCGAGATGGGACGCGAACTCCCAGAGGAGGTTCTGCCATGGCGCAGACCGTCGCGCAGCCGACAGCCACCACCCCCGTCGTTCCCGCCAAGCTGCCGCTGAGTGCGATAGCTCCCTGGGCGGTCTTCTTCGGCATCCTCATGCTCATCCTGCTCTACTTCGTCGGCGCCGAGCAGGGCGCCACCTCCGTGTTCAACGGCACGGACGTCCACGAGTGGGTGCATGACGCCCGCCACCTCCTCGGCTTCCCCTGCCACTGACGTAAGGGACGCCCCACCCTCATGAACTCCGCAACGGTAAGAAACCTCCTGGTGCGGGGCATGCTCGCCGGCCTGGCCGCCGGCGTGCTCGCCCTGGTCGCCGCCTATCTCCTCGGTGAGCCGAACGTCGACAAGGCGATCAGCTTCGAGGACGCCCACTCGCACGAGCACGAGATGGAGGTCGTCTCCCGCTCGCTCCAGTCCACCGCCGGCCTGGCCACCGGTGTGCTGGTCTACGGGGTCGCCTTCGGCGGCATCGCGGCCCTCGCCTACTGCTTCGCCCTGGGCCGCGTCGGCCGCTTCTCGCCGCGGGCGACGGCGCTGCTGCTGTCCGGCTGCGCGCTGCTCGCCGTGTACGTGGTGCCGTTCCTGAAGTACCCGGCCAACCCGCCGTCGGTGGGCGACCCGGACACCATCGGCAAGCGGACCACGCTGTACTTCCTGATGATGGTGCTCAGCGTGCTGCTGGCGGTCGCCGCGACCATCCTGGGCAAGCGGCTTGGGCCGAGCCTCGGCACCTGGTGGGCGACCATGGCCGCGATGGCCGCGTTCGCGGTCGTCATCGGGCTGGCGTACCAGTTCCTGCCGGCCATCAACGAGGTGCCGACGGACTTCCCGGCCACCCTGCTGTGGCGGTTCCGGCTCTCCGCGCTGGCCATCCAACTGGTGCTGTGGGGCGGATTCGGCCTGCTCTTCGGCGAGTTGGCCGAACGGCAGCTCAACCCCCGGCCGGCGACGGCCCCGGCCGGGCGGACGGTTCCCGCCGCACACTGAACGATTCACGACACGAGAGGGCCCTCCGGAACCGGGGGCCCTCTCGCGTTCTCCGGAAACCGACCCTTCGGGCGGAGACGAGCCGGGCGAGGAGCGGAGGACCCGAGTGGCCAGACACCCCCAGCCACGCCGCATCACCCTCGGCGGCCACGAGGCCGTCGCACTCACCGTCCGCGAGTACGAGCGACTGACCGCCAGCCGCCGGCAGATCGGCGGCCAGAGCGCCCGGGTACGGGTGCTCGCCCAGCAGGTGAAGCGGACCGAACAGCTCCTGAACGAACTGGAGAACCTGGTCAGCGACCCGGCGGACCGCCGTGAGACGGACCGCCACGAGCCGGCCGGCCGGCCGTCGCCGGAGTGCCGGGCCGCACCGGGCGCGGGCGGTGCGCCGGACGCCGAGTGCCTGCGCTGCGCGATAGCGGACCTGATCCGCCGCCACCGCACCCCGGCCACCTGACACCCATCGGCGTGGACACCGCGGCCTGAGCCGTGGGTGTTGCTCTCCACGGTGCGGCCTCTCGTGAGTGTCCGGGGCGCGGGAGTTGACTGATGTTCAGTATGTTCCGTCGCAGGCTCTCCAAAACGTCCGCCGCGCCTGTCGGGGAGCCGTTCGGCCGACCGCCCACTCCCGTCCGGACGACCGCCGTATCCTGCGGGCCGTGACGGCGACCTCTGTACTGGACGGCACCGGGATCGCGACGCTGGAGGACTTCTGGCGGGTGACCGGTGAGGCGGTCAACGGGCCCGGCGGCTGTTTCGGCCGGAATCCCGACGCCCTCGCCGACTGCCTCAGCGGCGGCTTCGGCACCCCCGACGACCATGACTTCGTCTTCGAGTGGCACGACCACGAGACGTCCCGGGCCCGTCTGGGCCACCCGGAGACCGCCCGCCAACTGGAGATCCGGCTCGCCCGCTGCCACCCGTCCAACCGGGCCGCCGTCGCCGCGGAGTTGGCCGAGGCCCTTGCCCGGACGCGGGGCCACCGCCTTCGACTGGCTGCTCGGCGTCTTCGAGCAGCGCGCCCCGGGAGCGCTGCGGCTGATGTGAACCAGCCGTGAACCCGCCGTGTCTTCGGCGACGGCGCCGGTGCCGCACTCGCGTCCACCGCCGCTGACAAGGAAAGATGGGCGTCCAGCGATCGATCAACGACTGCGGAGGAAGTGGACTCATGCCGCATGAGCGAGCGGGCCGGCCGGCGGCTCCGGAGGACCTCGTCGACGTGGCCCGGCTGGTCACGGCGTACTACGCACTGCACCCCGACCCGGCCGACCCGGCCCAGCGGGTGGCGTTCGGCACCTCGGGGCACCGCGGATCGTCGCTGACGACCGCGTTCAACGAGGACCACATCGCGGCCACCAGCCAGGCCATCTGCGAGTACCGGAGCGGCCAGGGCACCGACGGCCCCCTCTTCCTGGGCGCCGACACCCACGCCTTGTCCGAGCCCGCCAAGGTCACCGCCCTGGAGGTGTTCGCCGCGGGCGGCGTCACCGTCCTGATCGACAGCGCCGACGGCTACACGCCGACCCCCGCCGTCTCGCACGCCATCCTCACCCACAACCGCGGCCGTACGACGGGACTCGCGGACGGCGTCGTGGTCACCCCCTCGCACAACCCGCCCGCCGACGGCGGCTTCAAGTACAACCCGCCGAGCGGCGGCCCGGCCGCCTCGGACGCCACCTCCTGGATCCAGGACCGCGCCAACCGGATCATCGCCGACGGGATGAAGGACGTACAGCGCCTTCCCTACGAGCGCGCGCTGGCCGCGCCCACCACCGGCCGGTACGACTTCATGGGCGTGTACGTCGACGACCTGCCCAGCGTGCTCGACCTCGACGCGGTCCGGGCGTCCGGGCTGCGCATCGGCGCCGACCCGCTCGGCGGTGCCTCCGTCGCCTACTGGGGCCGGATCGCCGAACGGCACAGCCTCGACCTCACCGTGGTCAACCCGTACACCGACCCCACCTGGCGGTTCATGACGCTGGACTGGGACGGCAAGATCCGCATGGACTGCTCCTCGCCGTACGCGATGGCCTCGCTGATCGAGAAGCGGGACGAGTTCCGGGTCGCCACCGGCAATGACGCGGACGCCGACCGGCACGGCATCGTCACCCGCGACGCCGGCCTGCTGAACCCCAACCACTACCTGGCCGTCGCCATCTCCTACCTCTACCGCCACCGCGAGCAGTGGGCGACGAGCGCCGGCATCGGCAAGACCCTCGTCTCCTCCTCGATGATCGACCGGGTCGCCGCCGACCTCGGCCGTCAACTGGTCGAGGTCCCGGTCGGGTTCAAGTGGTTCGTCGACGGACTGGTCAGCGGCGCCATCGGGTTCGGCGGCGAGGAGTCGGCCGGCGCCTCCTTCCTGCGCCGGGACGGCTCGGTGTGGACGACCGACAAGGACGGCATCCTGCTCGCCCTGCTCGCCTCCGAGATCACGGCTGTGACGGACAAGACCCCGTCCGAGCACTACGCCGACCTGACCGCCCGCTTCGGCGAGCCCGCCTACGCCCGCATCGACGCCCCGGCGACCCGCGAGGAGAAGGCCCTCCTCGCCAAGCTCTCGCCGGCCCAGGTCACCGCCGAGACGCTGGCCGGCGAACCGGTCACCGGGGTGCTCACCGAGGCGCCGGGCAACGGCGCGGCGATCGGCGGCATCAAGGTGACCACGGAGAACGCCTGGTTCGCGGCCCGCCCGTCCGGGACCGAGGACGTGTACAAGATCTACGCCGAGTCGTTCCAGGGGCCCGACCACCTGACCCGGGTACAGGAGGAGGCCAAGGCGGTGGTGATGGCCGCGCTCGGCGGCTGACGCCCCGTGCTGGAGGCGGTGGCCGGACCGGCTGGACCACCGCCTCCGGCGCCCGACGGCGGTGCTCGCCGCACGCGACGCCACTGGGGCGCCGGTGCTGGCGCGGACCCGGCCGGTGCCCACGCCCGAGGGCGTCGCCGCGGACACCCCGGGCCGCCCCTTGCCGGGACGGTCCGGAGTCGTCGCTATGTCCGTCGCCGTGTTCCGGGTGGTGACGTACGGCACCCCGCGGACGTCGACATGGGTACCACAGCGCCCGGACGGGCCCGGAGGTGACGACCGTGCGGTGGCCACCGGAGCGGGCACCAGCACAAGCGCTGCCACCGATAACGCCAGGGCGGACTTCACGGAGAAGGTTGCCATGGATCATCACGCCAGGCTCGGTCCGGCCCGCGATCATCCGGAGGGCTGCCGCATCCGGAGTGGGGGCAACCCCCGGCCGGAGCCTGCGGCGAGCCCCCGGTACCTACCCGGACCGGCACTCCGTGAGCCGCTTCTCCAGGAACCTGCGCTCCGCCGCGTTCTCCACCAACTCCAGAGCCCGCGCGTACGATTCGGCCGCCTCCCGGCTGCGCCCCATACGGCGCAGCAGGTCGGCGCGGGTCGCCGGCAACAGGTGGTAACCGGTCAGGTCGTCCTGCGCCTCCAGCTCCGCCACCAGCGCCAGCCCCGCCTCCCCGCCCTCGGCCATGCCCACGGCGACCGCGCGGTTGAGGCGGACCACGGCCGAGGGGACGTACTGCTGGAGTTCGCCGTAGAGGCCGGCGATGTCCGCCCAGTCGGTGTCGGCGGCGGTCGCCGCGGTGGCGTGGCAGGCTGCCACGGCCGCCTGGATCTGGTACGGGCCGGGGCGGCCGCGGCGCAGGGCGCCCTCCAGGAGAGCGGCGCCCTCGTCGATCTCGGCGCGGTCCCATGCCGTGCGGTCCTGGTCCTCCAGGGTCACCAGGTCGCCGGCCGCGTCCACCCGGGTGTCCCGGCGCGCGTCGTGCAGCAGCAGGAGCGCGAGCAGCCCGACGACCTCCGGCTCGTCGGGCATCAGCCGGGCCAGCAGTCGGGCCAGCCGGACGGCCTCGGCACACAGGCCGGTCCGCATCAGGTCGGCGCCGGCCGTGGCCGCGTAGCCCTCGTTGAACAGCAGGTAGACCACGCCGAGGACGCCCGTCGTGCGGTCGGGCAGCAGATGTGCGGGCGGCACCCGGTACGGGATACCGGCGTTGCGGATCTTCCGCTTGGCGCGCACCAGCCGCTGCGCCATCGTCGCCTCGGGGACGAGGAACGCGCGGGCGATCTCCGGCGTCGTCAGCCCGGCGAGGGTGCGCAGGGTCAGGGCGACACGCGCCTCGATGGGCAGGGCCGGATGGCAGCAGGTGAAGATCAGCCGCAGCCGGTCGTCGGCCACACCGCTGTCGTCGCCCTCGTGATCCGGGTCGTACGGTCCCTCGTCCCGTGCCAGCACGGCCGCCTCCCGCAGCTTCGCCGCCCCCACCGCCTCCCGGCGCAGCACGTCCAGGGCGCGGTTGCGGGCGGTCGTGGTCAGCCAGGCGCCCGGGCGGCGCGGCACTCCGTCGCGCCGCCACCGCTCCAGCGCCTGGGCGAAGGCGTCCTGCGCGCACTCCTCGGCGAGGTCCCAGTCGCCGGTCACCCGGATCAGGGTGGCGACGACCTGGGACCACTCCTCGCGGAAGGCGGCGGCGACGGCCTTCTCGACGTCGTCCGTGGCACTCACTCCCAGACCGGCCGCACCTCGACCGAGCCGCCGGCGAGCGCCGCGGGGTGCCGGGAGGCGAGCGCGATGGCCTCGTCGAGGTCGCCGACCTCGATGAAGTCGAGGCCCGCCACGTACTCCTTGGTCTCGGCGAACGGACCATCGCTCAGCAGAACTTCGTCGCCCTGGACGCGCACGGTGGTCGCGTCGGCGGCCGGCCGCAGCCGGGCGCCGCCCTTGACGAGGTCACGGCTGCGGACCTCGTGGATGTACGAGGTGAAGCGCGGGTCCTCGGCGATCTCTGCGGGGCTGAGCTCCTCGCCGCCGACGGGCGTGCAGATGAACAGGACGTACTTCATGACCGCTCCTTCCCGGCCGTCCCGTCCAGCGGCACCGACACGTGCTCGTGGGCGATCAGCCAGCTGAAACCGGTGTCCCGGTAGCCGGTGGTGACACGCACCGTCCGGTCCAGGGACTCCCCGGTCAGGCGGGTGCCGCGGATCCGGACGAGGGCGTGGCTGAAGGCACTGCCCTCCCCGGGCCGTACCCGCAGGTCGAGCACCTCGCGGTGCACGGGCCCGTCGAGCGTCGCGAACCACCCCTCGACCGCCTTGCGGAACGCGGCGATCCCCGACCGTGGCTCGACGCCGGAGGGCTGGAAGGTCTCCACGTCGGGCGCGTAGCAGGCCGTCAGCCGCTCGACATCCCGCTCGCGGGCGGCCTCGGTGAGCTCGGCGTCGATATGACGGATCACCGTCTCGGCGTCCTCGGCGAACCCCTCGTCCCAGAACGGCCGCACCTCCATGGCCCCGATGGTGGCCACGGGATGCCCGGCGGCGATCCGTACGGCCTCCTCCAGGCTGTCGCAGTCGACGACGTCGAACCCGGCGACGTACTCCTTCGTCTCCGCGAACGGGCCGTCGGTCCGCAGCACCTCACCGTCGCGGACGCGCACGGTGACCGCCCTGTCGGGCAGCTGCAGCCGGTGGCCGTAGAGCCGGGTCCCCCGTCGGACACCGTGCTCCTCCACCCAGGGTTCGACCGGCGCCATCCCCGAGGCGTCAGCGGTGTCGTCGCCGCAGACCAGCAGCATGTACTTCATCGTTCCTCCCGGTCCTCAAGAGCTTCTTACACCCCACCGACGAACGGCGCCGAGCGGAATCGACACCCCGGCGTACGGCAGTGCTCACCGCGTCATCCCGTGGCCCCGGCCCAGGATGCCGTGCGGGTCGTGGACGCTCTTGGCCCGAGCCAGGGTGTCCCACTGCCCGCCGAAGTGCTGGCGCCAGTCGGCCGGGGTCATCGGCAGCGCGTTGACCGGATAGGCGACGGCGCCCATCGCCCGCGCGGACTCGTACGCCCTGCGGTTGGCGGCCACCATCGGGTCGGCCGCGCCCGGCACGGCCGTGCGCAACAGGGCCAGCAGGAAGACGACTTCGCCGCGCGGGCGGCGAAACAGCGGGGCCCGCAGGGCGCGGGTGAGCAGGGGATAGAGCAGGACCACGCCGTTCTCGCGCAGGTCCCGGAAGCCGGGGTCGGCGAGGATGCCGGTCACGACCGACGCGGCGGTGTCCTCGGGAAGCAGCAGGTTCAGCCAGGGGTGCGGGTGCAGCCACTCGCCGGTCGCGCGCAGCAGCTCCTCGTCGGCCGCGACCCGGTGCGCGAACTCGGCGTGTCCGAGGTCGGTGATCTCGGCCGAGTCGAAGGCGAGGCCCGCGAGGAGGCTCCGGTCGTCGGGCGGCGTCGGGCCCTGGTGGGCGGCGACGGCCTCGACCATGTAGTTCCAGCCGCCGGCGGTGTCCTCGGCCGGGCGGGCCTGGCCCTCGAGATAGTCGAAGCGCCGGTCGGTCGCGAGTAGGTGCTGGTCGGCCAGGTAGGCGTCGAGATCGGGGTAGTACAGGCAGTAGCGGCGCACCAGGGTGGGCGCGGGGGACAGCCGGAGCGTGGCCCGGAGGATCACGGCCACCTGTCCCAGGCCGGCGAGGACGGCGTGGAAGAGGGCACCGTTGTGCTCCGGCGAGCAGACCAGGTGCTCACCGGCCCCGGTCACCACCTCCAGTTCCAGCACCGAGTCCGCGACCAGACCGTGCCGGTGACTGGCGCCGCCCAGCCCGCCCGCGCTCAGCACACCGCCGACGCCGGCACCGAGGTAGTCGGTGAGGACGGGAGGCGTGCGCCCGTACGGCAGGGTCGCCGCCAGTACGTCCCGCCACAGCGCCCCGGCCCGTACCGCCACCCGGTCGCCGGTCACCGGCCCGACCGCGGTCAGCGCGGACAGGTCGAGGACGATCCCGTCCGGCGCCTGACCCTGGCCGTAGAGCGAGTGACCGCCGGCCCGCGCGGCCACCGGGATACCGCGCGGCCCCGCATACACCAGCGCGTCCCTGACCTCGGCCGCGGACCGGGGCCGCAGCACGCCCAGGGGCTGCCGGCGCATCAGGTGGCCGAAGTCGTCGGCCGCCTCCCGAAGGGCTTCCGGGCGGGTGTTCAGCAGTTCCCCGACGGGCGCGGAGACTCGGTCCGACGACGTCACGCGGCACGCTCCCAGGAGGCATCGGTCGACACGGGCGGAACCATCTTCGTGCCGGGACACGGCGGCCGGACGCCGTTTCCCGTATCGACGCCGGAGCATCACCGTGGGTTTACTCCGCCGGATTCCGGAGAGCAGCGACACCGGAGTACCGCCCCGTGTACCGCCGTCGTGCACCGGCCCCGTGCAGGGCCTCGTGTACGGCCCCCGTCGCTCCCCGAAGCGCATGTCGTGTGAGAGGTGTTCTGGTCTGTCCGGCTCCCGCGAGACAGCAACCACAGTCGACGCGCCGCCCGCCCGGATGGCGGACGCGGACCGGACCCCGGTCCCGCCGCCCCGCCCGGCCCCGCGGAACGGCCCGGTCACCCGGAGCGGCCCGGTCACCCGGAACAGCCCGCCCGCCGGCCGGCGGGACGCCTACTTCGACAACGCGAAGTACCTGGCGATCGTGCTCGTCGCCGTGGGGCACGCCTGGGAGCCGCTGCGCTCGGACAGCCGGACCGTCACCGCGCTCTACACGTTCGTCTACGCCTTCCACATGCCGGCGTTCGTCATCATCTCCGGCTACTTCTCCCGCGGCTTCGACGCCGGCCCCGCCCGCATCAGACGGCTGGTCACCGGGGTCGCCGTGCCCTACGTGGTGTTCGAGGTCGCCTACACCCTCTTCACCCGCTGGAGCGACCACGCCCCCGACCGCGAGATCAGCCTGCTGGACCCGCTGTATCTGACCTGGTTCCTGGCGGCCCTGTTCATCTGGCGGCTGACGACGCCGATCTGGCGGATCCTGCGGTGGCCGCTGCCCCTCGCGCTCGCCGTCGCCATGCTGGCGAGCCTCACGCCGTCGATCGGCAACGACCTCGATCTGCAGCGGGCCCTGCAGTTCCTGCCGTACTTCGTGCTGGGCCTGTGCCTGCGGCCCGAGCACTTCGGCCTGCTGCGCCGGTGGAGCGTGCGCCTGTGGGCCGTCCCGGTCGCCCTGTGCGCCCTCGCCGTGGCGTACTGGTCGGTGCCGCGCCAGGGCTACCGCTGGTTCTTCCACCGGGACAGCGCCGAGCAGCTCGGCGCGCCCGCCTGGTACGGGCCCGTCATGACCCTGGCCGTCTTCGGCTGCTCCCTGGTGCTGGTCGCCTGCTTCCTCGCCTGGGTGCCGGGCCGCCGCACCTGGTTCACCGCCCTCGGCGCCGGCACGCTCTACGGCTACCTGCTGCACGGCTTCGTCGCGCAGAGCGCCAAGCCCGCCCACTGGTACGACCCGGCCTGGACGCACGGCCCGGTGGGCGCGGTGACGGTCACCCTCGTCGCCGCCGTGACGGTGACCCTGCTGTGCACTCCGCCGGTGCGCCGGGTCTTCCGGTTCGTGATGGAGCCCACAATGGAGTGGGCGTTCCGGGCGCGGGAGGGCCAAGCGGTCCAGGACGGGCGACGAAACGCCGCCGGGGTGCTTTCCGGAAACCGCTGAAGCGGCGAATATGCCGCACCATGGACATTCTGCTCGTCGCCAGCGCGTTCAACAGCCTGTCCCAACGGGTCTACGCCGAACTGTCCGACCTCGGCCACCGGGTGGACGTCGTCCTCGCCGCCCACGGCCCCGACGCCGTCCGGTCCGCGGTCCGGCACCGCCGCCCGGAGCTGATCATCGCGCCGATGCTGAAGACCGCGCTCCCCGGGGACGTCTGCCGGGACCACACCTGCCTGATCGTGCACCCGGGACCGCCCGGCGACCGCGGCCCCTCCTCGCTCGACTGGGCCATCGACGGGCAGGCGCCCCGCTGGGGAGTGACCGTGCTCCAGGCCGAGGCGGCCGTGGACGCGGGCGCCGTCTGGGCGAGCGAGCCCTTCCCGGTGGAGCCGGTCGGCAAGAGCGACCTCTACCGCAACGAGGCCGCCGACGCCGCTCTCACCGCCGTCCACGAGGCCGTACGACGGTATGCGGAGGGCTCGTACAAGCCGGTGCCGCAGAGCGATCCCTCGATCCACGGCCGGATCGTCTGGCGGGACGTCTTCCGCCAGGTGCGGCGGCGGATCGACTGGGCGGCCGACGACACCGAGACGGTGCTGCGCAAGCTGCGCGGCGCCGACTCGCAGCCCGGGGTGCTCGACGAACTCCTCGGCCGGGAACTGTTCCTGCACGGCGGCCACCCCGAGGACCGACTGCGCGGTCGCCCCGGTGAGCTGCTCGCGACCCGCGCGGGTGCGGTCTGCCGGGCCACCCGGGACGGCGCCGTGTGGATTCCCGAGCTGCGCCCCCGCAAGAACTCCGGCGACCCCGCCCCCTTCCGCCGCCCCGCGGCCGACGTCCTCGCCACCCCCGGCCTGCCCGAGAGCCCCGCCCCGCTCGAACTGCCCCCGGACCGCGACACCTGGACCGACATCCGCTACCGGCAGCACGGCGACGTCGGCTTCGTCACCTTCTCCTTCCCGGGCGGCGCGATGAGCACCGGCCACTGCCGGCGCCTGCTCGCCGCCTACGAGTACGCGCTCGCCCGGCCGACCCGGGTGCTGGTGCTCGGCGGCCGCCGGGACTTCTTCTCCAACGGCATCCATCTGAACGTCATCGAGGCCGCCCCGGACCCCGCCGAGGAGTCCTGGGCCAACCTCAACGCGATGGACGACCTGGCGGAGGCCGTGCTGCGGACCACCGACCGGCTGGTCGTGGCGGCGCTCGGCGGGAACGCGGCGGCCGGCGGCGCCATGCTCGCCCTCGCCGCCGACGAGGTCTGGTGCCGTACCGGCGCCGTCCTCAACCCGCACTACCGGCGGATGGGCCTGTACGGCTCGGAGTTCTGGACGTACTCGCTGCCCCGCCGCGCCGGAGTCGGGACCGCCCGGCGGCTGACCGACGAGGCACAGCCGGTGAGCGCCGCGACCGCCGCCCGGACCGGGCTCGTCGACCGGCTGCTGCCGGTCCCCGCACAGCGCTTCGCCACCGAGGTCGAGGAGCTGGCGACCGCGCTCGCCGGCACCCCGGATCTCGGCCGGCGCATCGCCGCCAAGGCCGCGGCGCGCGAGGCCGACGAGGCACGCCGGCCGCTCGCCGAGTACCGGAAGGACGAACTCGACCGGATGCACGCCCTGTTCTTCGACCCTGCCGCCGCCTACCACTCGCTGCGCTCGGACTTCGTCCGCAAGGTCCCGGGCGGTGCCCGGTGACGCGGCTGCTGGTGGCGGGCGTCGGCAACATCTTCCTCGGCGACGACTCCTTCGGCCCCGAGGTGATCCGCGCCCTGGCCCGCCGCCCACTGCCCCCTGAGGTGCACGTCCGGGACTACGGCATCCGGGGCATGGACCTCGCCTACGCACTGCTCGACGGCTGGACGGTCGCCGTCCTGGTGGACGCCGCCGCCCGCGGCCGGCGCCCCGGCACGCTCTCCCTGATCGAGCCCGAACTCCCCGACGGCGCCCCGGCGGCCCCGCCCGAGGCACACGGCATGGACCCGGTGAAGGTGCTCGCCCTCGCCGCCCACCTCGGCGACGAACCCCTGCCGCGCGTCCTCGTGCTCGCCTGCGAGCCCGGGGAGCTGCCGCGCGGCGACGAGGACATCGCCCCCGGCCTGAGCGAGCCCGTCCGGGACGCGGTCGAACAGGCCGTCGAAGCCCTGCACGCCCTCGTCCCGGCGCTGCTCGCCGATCCCCAGGTCACGCCCTCGTTGGACCGCCCGGAGGAATCCACGGGCCCCGCCGCGGCCGGGCTCCCGCACCCGGCCGCAACCGGCGCGGAGGATCGCTAGCGGACCAGGACGGGACTCACCCGATCCGACGGTTCTTCCGGAACTCAACGATCGAGGAGCACCCATGTGTCAGTCCGAGGAGGTCACCCGGGCCGTCCTGGCCAGGAACGACGGCTTGGCAGCCGGCCTGCGCGACGACCTGGCCGCGCGCGGGGTGAGCGTGGTGAACCTGCTCTCCAGCCCCGGCAGCGGCAAGACCGAACTGCTCGGCCGGGTGCTGGCCCGGGCGCTGGAGCGGGACGTGCCCGTCGCCGCCTTCACCGCCGACCTCGCCACCGAGAACGACGCCAGGCGCCTTGCCCGTTCGGGGGCGCCGGTGAAACAGCTGCTGACCGACGGGCTGTGCCATCTGGAGGCCCGGCAGGTACGCGGCCACCTGGAGGGCTGGCTGCCGCCGGACACCGCCCTGCTGTTCGTGGAGAACGTCGGCAATCTCGTCTGCCCGGCCTCCTACGACCTCGGCGAGCAGTTGCGGATCGTGCTGATGGCGGTGACCGAGGGCGAGGACAAGCCCGCGAAGTACCCCACCGCCTTCGGCTCCGCGCACCTGGTCGTGCTCACCAAGACCGACCTCGCCGGGCCGGCCGGCTTCGACGAGACCGCCTTCGCCGACCAGGTGCGCCGGGTCAACCCCGGGGTGGAGATCGTCCGCACCTGCGCCCGCACCGGCGAGGGCGTCGACACGGTCCTGGACCGGGTGCTCGCCGTACGGGACGGTGCTCCCGCGCACCGGCCGCCCCTCGCCCCGCACCCGCACGGTCACGTCCACGCGCCCAGCGCCTCGTGACGGCCTCCAGCACGGCGACGGCCGTCCGCCGGCGCATCACCGTGCGCGGAACCGTGCAGGGCGTCGGCTTCCGCCCCTACGTCCACCGCCTCGCCGCCGGCCTCGCGCTCACCGGGTTCGTCAGCAACACGGCCGACGGCGTGCTCATCGAGGTCGAGGGAACGGCGGTCGGCGTCGAGCGGTTCCGCGAGCTGCTCGCGGCCGAACCGCCGCCGCTGGCCACCGTGACCGCCGTCGGCGTCGAGGAGGTACCCGTCACCGGGGCGGACCCCGGCTTCACCATCCGCACCACCGGGCCGTCGTCCCCGGGCCGCACCCTGCTCCCGCCCGACACCGCGACCTGTGCCGACTGCCTTCGGGAGCTGGCCGATCCTGCCGACCGCAGACACCGGCACCCCTTCATCACGTGCACCCACTGCGGGCCCCGTTTCACCATCGCCACCGGCATGCCCTACGACCGCGCGGTCACCACCATGTCCGGCTTCCCCATGTGTGCCGGCTGCGCCCGGGAGTACGAGGCCCCGGCCGACCGCCGCTTCCACGCTCAGCCCGTGGCCTGCCCGGACTGCGGGCCCCGGCTGCGGCTGGTGACCACCGCGGACAGCGGAGTGAGCGCCGCTCGCGATGGTGATGCCCTCTCACGGGCGCGAGAGCTGCTCGCGGCCGGCCAGATCGTCGCCGTCAAGGGCATCGGCGGCTACCACCTGGCCTGCGACGCCACCAACGCCCGTGCCGTCGACACGCTGCGCACCCGCAAGGCGCGCGGGGACAAGCCGTTCGCCGTGATGTGCGCGGACCTGGACGGGGCGGAGCGGATCGCCGTGGCCGGGTCCGCCGAACGCGCCGCGCTCACCGGCCCCCGCCGCCCCATCGTCCTCCTCCGCCCCCGCGACGGCGTACCGCTGGCACCCGGGGTCTGCCCCGGCAGTCCCCACCTCGGTGTGATGCTGCCCTACACCCCCGTCCACACCCTCCTGTTCGGCCTCCCCGGCGACCCGCCCGGCCCCCGCGTCCTGGTGATGACCAGCGGCAACCGCGCGGGCGAGCCGATCGTCACGGACGACGACGAGTCGCTGACCCGGCTGTTCGGACTGGCCGACGCCTGGCTCGCCCACGACCGGCCCATCGCCTCGCCCTGCGACGACTCCCTGCTGCGGGTGCGCGCCGACGGCACCGAACAGGTCCTGCGCCGCTCCCGCGGATATGCGCCCCGCCCGCTGCGCCTGCCCGTCCCGGTGCGGCCCGCGCTCGCGGTGGGCGGCGACCTCAAGAACGCGCTGTGCGTCGGCGAGGGCGAACTGGCCTGGTTCGGGCCGCACATCGGCGACATGGGCGACCTGGCGACGCTGGAGGCCGCCGTCCGTGCGGAACGGCATCTGCACCGGCTGACCGGAGTCCGCCCCGAACTGGTCGCCGCCGACCGCCACCCCGGCTACCACGCGTCCGCCTGGGCCCGCCGCCACGCCGCTCAACTCCCCGTGAACAAACCGGTGTTCGTGCAGCACCACCACGCCCATGTCGCCGCCGCCATGGCTGAAGCCGGCCTCGACGGCACCACACCGGTCATCGGCGTCGCCTTCGACGGCACCGGGTACGGCGACGACGGCACCGTCTGGGGCGGCGAGGTGCTCGTCGCCGACTACACCGGCTACCGGCGCTTCGCCCACCTTGCCCCGGCCCCGCTCCCCGGCGGTGACGCGGGAGTCGCCAACCCGTGCCGGACGGCACTGGCCAGGCTGTGGGCGGCCGGCGTTCCCTGGGATGCGGACCTGCCCAGCGTCGCCGCCTGCTCGCGCGAGGAACTCAGGCTGCTCGCACGGCAGTTGCCGAGCCAGGTCGGCTGTGTGGCCACCTCCAGCATGGGCCGGCTCTTCGACGCCGTGTCCTCCCTCGCGGGCGTGTGCCACCGAGCCGGGTACGAGGCCCAGGCCGCCCTGGAACTGGAGGCGCAGGCCTGTCTGGCCTGGGACGAGGAGACGGCCGCCTATCCGTTCGGCGACCGCTTCGACCCGGCGCCGACACTGCGCTCGATCGTCACCGACCTGCGGCGCGGCACCCCCGTGCCGGTGATCGCGGCCCGCTTCCACCGCGGTGTCGCCCGGGCGGTCCTGGACCTGTGCCGCGGCGCGCACCGGGCCACCGGCCTGACCACGGTGGCCCTCACCGGCGGCGTCTTCGCCAACGCCCTTCTGGAGCAGGCCGGTTCCGACCTGCTGCAGGGCCACGGGTTCACGGTCGTCCGGCACCGCGAAGTCCCGCCGAACGACGGTGGGCTGGCGCTCGGACAACTGGTGGTCGCGGCCCACGGACAACGCCCCCATGACGGCCGACGTACGGCAGTCAGCGACGAGACGGAGTGACCCATGTGTTTGGCAGTGCCCGGCAGAGTGGTGAGCATCGACGACACGGCCGATCCGCTCACCGGCCTGATCGACTTCGGCGGTGTGCAGAAGCAGGCGTGTCTGGAGTACGTGTCCGACGTCCGCGTCGGTGAGTACGTCATCGTCCATGTGGGCTTCGCCCTCCAGCGGCTCGACGAGGAGTCGGCCCTGGCCTCCCTCAAGCTGTTCGAGGAACTGGGGCTGCTGGACGAGGAGTTCGGCGACGCCTGGCAGCAGGCGGCCCGGCAGGCAGAGGGGAACGAGGCCCGGTGAAGTATCTCGACGAGTTCAACGACCCCCAGCTGGCCCGCCGGCTGCTGGACGGGATCCGGTCCACCGTCACCCGGCCCTGGGCTCTCATGGAGGTGTGCGGCGGCCAGACCCACTCGATCATCCGGCACGGCATCGACCAACTCCTCCCCGAGGAAGTGGAGTTGATCCACGGTCCGGGGTGCCCGGTCTGCGTGACCCCGCTGGAGTGCATCGACAAGGCGCTGGAGATCGCCGCCCGCCCCGGGGTGATCTTCTGCTCGTTCGGCGACATGCTGCGGGTGCCCGGCACCGACCGGGACCTGTTCCGGGTCAAGGGCGAGGGCGGTGACGTCCGTGTGGTGTACTCGCCGCTCGACGCGCTGCAGCTCGCCCAGCGACACCCCGACCGCCAGGTGGTGTTCTTCGCCATCGGCTTCGAGACCACCGCCCCCGCCAACGCCATGGCCGTCCACCAGGCCAAGCGCCTCGGGCTGACCAACTTCAGCCTGCTGGTCTCCCATGTGCGGGTCCCCCCGGCCATCGAGGCGATCATGACCGCCCCCAGCTGCCGGGTGCAGGGCTTCCTGGCCGCCGGGCACGTGTGCAGCGTGATGGGCATGACCGAGTACCCGGAGCTGGCCGCACGCCACCGGGTCCCCGTCGTCGTCACCGGCTTCGAACCGCTCGACATCCTGGAGGGCATCCGCCGCACGGTCCTTCAGCTGGAGCGCGGCGAGCACCGGGTGGAGAACGCCTACGCCCGTGCCGTACGCGAGGACGGCAACCCGGCGGCCATCCGCATGATCGAGGAGGTCTTCGAGGTCACCGACCGCTCCTGGCGGGGCATCGGCCCCATCCCGGCCAGCGGCTGGCGGCTCAGCGAGGCCTACCGGGCCTACGACGCCGAGCACCGCTTCGACGTCACCGGCATCCGCACCGAGGAACCGGCCGAGTGCCGGGCCGGCGAGGTCCTGCAAGGGCTGATCAAACCCACGGAGTGCGCGGCCTTCGGCACCAGCTGCACCCCGCGCACCCCCCTCGGCGCCACCATGGTCTCCAGCGAGGGTGCCTGCGCCGCCTACTACCTCTACCGCCGGATGTCCGAACCGGCGCTCTCGCGCGAGGAGATGAACCCCGTTGGCTGAGCAGACCGTCGCCGACCCGGCGAACTGGAGCTGTCCGGCGCCGATCCGCGACCAGCCGGTCGTGGTGATGGGCCACGGCGGAGGCGGCGCCCTCTCCGCCGAACTGATCGAGCAGGTCTTCGTCCCCGCCTACGGCAACGCCCTGCTCGCCGGCATGACCGACTCGGCCGTCCTCCAGCTCGGCGGCGCCCGGCTGGCGTTCTCCACCGACTCCTACGTCGTACGGCCGCTGTTTTTCCCCGGCGGCTGCCTCGGTGACCTGGCCGTCAACGGCACGGTCAACGACCTGGCCATGAGCGGTGCCCGGCCCGCCTACCTCTCCGCCGCGTTCGTCCTGGAGGAGGGGGTGGAGCTGGCCGTCGTCGAACGCGTCGCGCGGGCCATGGGCGCGGCGGCCGAGACGGCCGGAGTCACCATCGCCACCGGTGACACCAAGGTGGTCGAGGCCGGACACGGGGACGGCGTGTACGTCACCACCGCCGGGGTCGGCCTGGTGCCCGAGCGGGTGGACATCCGGCCGCAGCGGGCCCGGCCCGGTGACGCGGTCATCGTCAGCGGGCCGATCGGACTGCACGGGGTGGCCGTCCTGAGCGTGCGCGAGGGGCTGGAGTTCGGGGTCGAGATCGCCAGCGACACCGCGCCGCTGGCCGACCTGGTCGCCACCATGCTGGACGTCACCCCGGACATCCACGTGCTGCGCGACCCGACCCGCGGTGGCCTGGCCGCCTCGCTGAACGAGATCGCCCGCGCCTCGGGCACAGGGGTGCGGCTGACCGAGCGGGCCGTGCCGGTACCGGACGCGGTCGCCAACGCCTGCGGATTCCTCGGGCTCGACCCGCTCTATGTCGCCAACGAGGGCCGGCTCGTCGCCTTCGTCCCGCCGATGGAGGCCGATGCCGTCCTCGAGGCGATGCGCGCCCACCCGCAGGGGGCGGGCGCGACCCGGATCGGCGAGTGCGTGGCCGACCACCCCGGGATGGTCGTGGTGGCCACCGGACTCGGCGGCACCCGGGTCGTGGACCTGCCCCTGGGAGAGCAACTCCCGCGGATCTGCTGATCAGGGCCGAGACCCCGCCGGTGCCCAGGTCCGTCCCGGGCACCGGCGGGGTCATTCGACGGCGGTGATCTCCAGCTCCCGGCCGCTGCGCAGCTTGGGGCAGGGCCGGTCGCAGCGCGGGCACCAGAAGAACGGCGGCATGCCCACCGCGAACTCCTCCGCGCACGGGTCGCACCAGGCCCGCGCGGGCACCTGCTCGACCACGAGATCCGCACCCGCCAGGGCGGTGCCGTCCCGGGCCACCTCGAAGGCGAAGGTCAGCGCGTCGGGTACGACCCCGGACAGCTCGCCGACCCGGACGGACACCGCCGAGACGGTGTCCGCCCCGTCCTCCCGGGCCCATGCCCCGGCCTGCTCCACGATCGCGGTCGCGATCGACAGTTCATGCACGACCGGCTCACGGATACCGGTGACCGGCGCGCAGACCACCCGCGATCCGCCAGATCTTCATCTCGCGCATGATCGAGGGCAGTTCGGTGACGAACAACGCCAGGGCGAGGGCGCCCACGACGGCGATCTCGGCCGTCAGCACGCGCTGGGCCGCCGTTCCGGTTCTCTTTCGCTGGACCTTCATGTGGGGAACTCCCTGTTCTGTGTCATCCGGGAGGGATGTTCGGCATGACGTCCAGCAGGGTGTCGTGCCGCTTCCAGTGGATGCCGGTGGAGCGCCGCGCGTCGGCGGTGCCGTCCGGGTGGTGCCCGGTCTGGGTGGTGTGCGGCCCCTCGTTGCCCTGGTGCATACCGGGCACGTGGGACGGTGTGTCGGGCTTCGCCTGTGCTCGGCCGACTCGGATGCTTCCCATGGGGTTTCTCCTTCCTGTGTTGCCGTTCCTCAAGGCCGCTCGGTGAGCTCCTCGAAGAAACGCTCCACGGCCGGCCACATCCGGCCGCCGCCGGACAGACCGCGCCACTCCCGGCGGACCACGGCGAGCATGCGGAAGCAGTCGTCGACCGGGACGATCCAGTGGTGGTCCAGGCCGTGGACGGTGTTGACCAGCAGCGCCTCGACGTCGGGCGCCATGCCGGACAGGGGCGGGCAGCCGGCGACCGCCCGCTGCCAGGCCGCCCCGTCCACCTCCCAGCGCATGGCACCCGCCGGACTCGGCCCCTCGGCGGTGACCGAGCCGTCGGCGCGCGGTACGAAGAAGACCAGGCCGACCGGGACCCCGAGGGCCGCGGTGTCCACCTTCGGGAGCCGGACCCGGCGGGTCGGGATCAGCCGGAACTGGACTTCGCCGGCGCCCTGTCCCGGCTTTCCCGGGAACAGCACCGAGCAGGGACGGCAGGCGCAGCGGACCTCGGCCTGCCCGGTGTCGTACAGATGCGGATGGTTCTCGGGCACCGGGGCGGCGCACAGGTCGCACACCTCCGCCTCCGCCGCCGGCCGGTGGTCGGTGGCGGAGCGGATGAGGCGGGCCAGGGCTCCGTCGATGCTCACCGGGCCTCCTGTGGCCGGCGCAGGGAGTCCAGGGGGACGAAGGCGGGTGCCGGGGTCTCGGGCACCGGCTGCACGTCGGTCAGCTCGGGGGCCGCCGCCAGCACCGCCTCCCGGACGACGTCGGTCACATCCGTACTACCTCCGCCGCACCCGGAGCCGCAACCGCCACCCGTGGTCAGCCGCACCCGGCCCACCTGTCCCTCCACACCGGCCCACTCGACGTCGCCGCCGCGTTCGCGTACGGCGGGGCGCAGCCGCTCGACCGCGCGGGCCGCCCGGCGCTCGGGCGAGTCGGGGTGGATGTCGTGCAGGACCAGGAGGTGGTCGAGCAACTCGTCGTCGGCGAGTCGCTCGGCCAGCGGTGCGTCCGCGCGGTCCAGGACGCGGGCGAGCGCCTCGCCGTAGACCTCGGTGAGCAGGCGCACCGCCTCGACGGCCGAGCCGCCGGTCGGGCCGGGGGCCGACTCCAGCCCCTCCAGCAGCGTGTCGAGGCGGCCCAGCCGGGCCTCGACCGCCGGGCCGTCGAGCCGTCCGAGGTCAGCCATGGTTCGCCCCGTACGTCGGCGAGTGCGTGACGGTCAGCGTCTTGCCCTTGCCCGTGTACATGTGGACACCGCACGGCAGACAGGGGTCGAAGCTGCGCACCGTGCGCATGATGTCGACGCCCTTGAAGTCGTCCGGGCCGTTCTCCTCGAAGATCGGCTGGCCCTGGACGGCGTCCTCATAGGGGCCGGGGGTGCCGAACTTGTCGCGGGGGCTGGCGTTCCACGGGGTCGGCGGGTACGGGTGGTAGTTGGCGATCTTCTTGTCCTTGATCACCAGGTGGTGGGAGAGGACCCCGCGCACGGCCTCGTGGAAGCCGCAGCCGATCGCCTCGTCCGGCACCTCGAAGTCCTCGAACACCTTGGTGTCGCCGGACCGCACCAGGCCCATCGCCTCGTCCAGGAACTGCAGGGCCATGGCCGCCGCGTAGGCGACGAAGTACGGACGGGCGCGGTCGCGTTCGAGGGTGTTGGACCACTTCGGGATCTTCCACTCCAGCGTGGTCTCCGGCAGGCTCGCGCCCTTGGGCAGCGAGATCCGCACGCTGGTGCCGGTGGCCTTGATGTACGGCGTGTCGACGATGCCGTTCAGCGCGGTCGACCAGAGCCGGGCCAGCGGGCCGCCGCCGGTGTCGAGCGCCAGGTGGTCGCCGGTGCGCTGGTCGAACCAGCGCGGACTCATCACCCAGCTGTAGTTGGCGTCGAAGTCCCGCTTCTGCGGCACCGGGAGGGTCGTCTGGTTCCACGGGTGGCGCATGTCGACGGGGTTGCCCAGCGGGTCGTGGGTGACGAACGGGTCCTCGTTCACCCAGTCCTCGTAGAACGAGCTGCCCAGCATGATCCTGAGGCCCAGGTTGATGTCGACCAGGTTGTTGGTGACCAGTTCGCCGTCGACCACGATGCCCGGGGTGACGTACATCGCCTTGCCCCAGCGGTCCATGTTCTGGTAGCGGTAGTCGACGACCTTCGGGTCCTGCCAGGCGCCCCAGCAGCCGAGCAGGATACGGCGCTTGCCGACCTCCTCGTAGCCCGGCAGCGCCTCGTAGAAGAAGTCGAAGACGTCGTCGTTCATGGCGACGGCCTTCTTCACGAAGTCGATGACGTGCATCAGCCGGCTGAGGTAGTCGGTGAACACGGTCGGCTGCGGCATGGTGCCGACACCGCCCGGATACAGCGTGGAGGGGTGGACGTGCCGGCCCTCCATCAGGCAGAACATCTCGCGGGTGGTCCGGGAGACCTTCAGGGCCTCCTTGTAGACCTCGCCCTCGAAGGGGTTGAAGGCCTTCATGATGTCCGCGATGGTCCGGTACCCGTGGATGTCACCGCGCGGCGCGGCGGTCTTCTGCGCGCGGGCCAGCACACTCGGGTTGGTGGCCTTGACCATCTGCTCGCAGAAGTCCACGAAGACCAGGTTGTCCTGGAAGATCGTGTGGTCGAACATGTACTCGGCCGCCTCGCCGAGGTTGACGATGTGCTCGGCCAGCGGCGGCGGCTTCACCCCGTACGCCATCTGCTGGGCGTAGTCGGAGCACGTGGTGTGGTTGTCGCCGCAGATGCCGCAGATCCGCGAGGTGATGAAGCCCGCGTCGCGCGGGTCCTTCCCCTTCATGAAGACGGAGTAGCCGCGGAAGAGGGAGGAGGTGCTGTGGCACTCCACCACCTCCTGGTTGGCGAAGTCGATCTTCGTGTAGATGCCCAGGTTTCCGATGATGCGGGTGATCGGATCCCAGGACATGTCCACGATCTGCGCGGGCTTGCGCCCTTTCTGCCGGGCCTCGGTTGTCATCAGCGTCGCTGGCCTTTGCTGTGGGGGGACTCTTTTTTTGGGGGGCGGGAGGACTCTGGCGCGTCAGGGCCGCCAGCGCGGGGCGTACCCGCTGGTGAGCTTGCGCTTGTTGTGGCGCCACTTGGGTTCGTGGTTGACCAGGTCGTTGGTGAAGCCGCGCAGCCGGCGGATGACCGCCCCGTACGGCTTGATGGCGAGCGAGGAGAGGGTGCCGCCGGGCGGCTCGTCCATGAACGGCATGAACGCGTCCGGGAAGCCCGGCATGGTGCAGCCGATGCAGATACCGCCGACGTTGGGGCAGCCGCCGATGCCGGCCATCCAGCCCCGCTTGGGCACGTTGCAGTTCACGACCGGACCCCAGCAGCCGGTCTTCACCAGGCACTTGGGGGAGTTGTAGTCCATCGCGAAGGACGCCTGCTCGTAGTACGAGCCTCGGTCGCAGCCCTCGTGCACCGTGCGCCCGAACAGCCACTGGGGGCGCAGCATGTGGTCCAGCGGCGGCGGGGGAGCGGTGCCGGCGGCGTGGTAGAGCACCCAGACCAGGGTCTCCATGAAGTTCTCCGGCTGCACCGGACAGCCCGGAATGTTCACCACGGGCAGGCCGCCCTGCGACTTGAAGTCCCAGCCCAGGTAGTCCGCGAGGCCCATCGAACCGGTCGGGTTGCCGGCCATCGCGTGGATGCCGCCGAAGGTGGCGCAGGTGCCGATGGCCACCACCGCCCAGGCCTTGGGCGCCAGTTGGTCGATCCAGTCGTTGAGGGTCTGCGGCTGGCCGGTCTCCGGGTCGTTGCCGAAGGACGTCCAGTACCCCTCGCCCTCGATGATGTTCTGGTTCGGGACCGAGCCCTCGATGACGAGTATGAACGGCTCCAGTTCGCCCCGCGCGGCCTTCCGGTACGGCGCGAGGAAGTCCTCGCCGCCCAGGCTCGGCGACAGCACCTTGTTGACCAGGTTGACCTTCGGCAGGCCCGGGATCAGGCCGAGGACCAGGTCCTCGATGGAGGGCTGGTCGGCCGCGGTGACCGAGACGGTGTCGCCGTCGCAGCTCATGCCCTCGGAGATCCACAGGATGGTGATCTCGTCGAACCCCTGGTGCTTGACGGTTTCGCCGGGCTCGCCGCCGACGGCGGTGGTGCCGTTCTTGGTGCTCATACGCTAGGCCTCCGATGGAGTGGGTCCCGTGGGCGGCTCTTTCGCCGCCGCTGGGTCCGGGACGTCGGTGCCCCCGAGCGGCTCGACTTCGTCGGGCCGGAAATAGTGGAACCGGCCGTACCAGCCGTGCAGTTCGGCCGCCGGATCGTCGTCGACGGTGACGGCGAGATGGGTGCTGCCGTCCACGTCGTGGAAGACGGCGGCCACGGTCGCGGTCCGTCCGGCCAGGAACATGTCCTGGGCGTCGGCACCCCGGCCGCGCGGACGCAGCCGCACCGCGCTGCCGCCGCCGACCCGCACACCGTCGACCAGGACGGTGTCGGTGGCAGGCGACAGTCCTT
This sequence comes from Streptomyces sp. NPDC048417, assembly GCF_040651615.1. Classification (NCBI taxonomy): domain Bacteria; kingdom Bacillati; phylum Actinomycetota; class Actinomycetes; order Kitasatosporales; family Streptomycetaceae; genus Streptomyces; species Streptomyces sp. NPDC048417. The sequence goes on from NZ_JBEZKI010000006.1 coordinate 265,984, forward strand.
CCTCGGCGTCCTCCTGCCACCACGCGGGACGGTCGGCGACCGGCTTCAGCGAACGGATCGCGCCGTGCAGCCGCCCGAAGACCTCCGGCGGCATGGTGTCGACCCGGTCGAGGATCTCGGCGGCCCGCGGGTCGGTGGCGCGGGCCTCCCGCTTCTCCTCGTCCGTCAGCAGCATGGTGCGCAGGGTGAGGATCTCGTCGATCTCACCGGCGTCGTGCAGATCCCCCGGGCTCTCCGGTGCCACCTGCGGATGGTCCGGCAGGATGATCGGCGAGGACAGCAGCAGGGCGGAGACCGAGCCGTCGGCGGGCGCGTCCGCGGGGGATGCGCCGCCGAGCACCGGGAACGTGAAGTCGTTACGGCAGCTCCGGACGGCCTCCTGGAGGGCCGGGCCCGGGTCGATGAGCGAGACGAACTCCGCGTCCTCGGCGCCGAGCAGGGTGTGGGTGGCGATGAGGGCGTGGCGCAGCGCCCGGTCGCGCGGAGCGTGCGGATCCGCCGTCTGACCCTCGTGCGCGGTGCGCACCCGGAGCCGGAGGAGGCCCTCGCCGAACCGCTCGACCACGACCGTGGTGCTCGCCCGCACCTCCTCCCGGCGCCTGACCACCCGGCAGGCACCGGAGGACAGCGTCGCCGCGGTGGCACCGGCGGGGGAGCCCACCGGAAAGGTGTGCTCGCCCTCGGCCAGGGCCACCGTGAGGTCGGCCTCGCGCGGTACGGCCTCCTCGAAGGTCAGGTGCACGGTGCCGTCGTCGCACGTCAGCGACTCGACCGGCCGCCGGTCCGGGTCCTCGACCTGCTTGTGCTGCATCTGCAGGTACCGCACCCGCACCCGCAGGACCGCGCCCGGCCGGTGCACCCGCACCAGGCACTCCGTCTGCTGGTACCAGGAGTCCGCCGAGCCCGACACGCCCGGGCGGACCGGGCCGTCGGCCTCCACCCAGTCCCTGGGGAAGAGGACTCCGAACTGCCAGCGGGCACGATTCTTCGGCGAGGACCGCCGATAGGGGTAGAGCAGGTAGCCCTCGTAGAGGACGGCATCGGCGACGGCGGTCAGCTGCCCGAAGGAGTGCCCGGACCGCTCAGGAGGCGGCTTCGAGCCGTCCACCAGGGCAGTGCGGGGCGCTCTGCCGTCGACCAGTCCCTCGGCCATGTCGACCAGTCCCTCGGCCATGCAGCCTCCTCGGTTCCGTGCGCGCGCCCATACCTTCCACCACGGTCACATCGGTCACGCCCGCTCGCCTCTTCTGGCCGAGCGGGGTTGGGCCGAACGGGGTGTGCCAGGGCGTACGCCGGGTCAGCCGGCGGAGGCGGCCTGCGCGGGACGGTCCGGGCGGACCGAGAGGACGATGTCGCCGACCTGGGCCACGATCGCGTCCTTCACCGGCAGCAGGCTCGGCACGGTGGCTCGGCGGAGGTCCCGGCGTCGGCCGCCTCGGCCGTGCTCCACCGCTCGGCGCCGGTGCGCCTGTCCGGGGCGAGCAGCCGGCCGTTACGGTCGACGAAGCAGACCTCGTCGTACGTCGACGAGCACACCGGCGTCGACAGGTTGTCGATCTCCGTCTCCCGCTGCCACACCCGGCCGGCGGCCCCCGATTCCCCGGTGCTCAGCGGCCTGACCGGTCGCTCTTCACGCTTCCCCCGCGCCCCACGGCCGTCCGAAGCCTCCGGCCTGGGGCCCACGGGATCGGGACTCGGAACGTGCCCGGCGAAGTGCCGAGTGGCCTCAGTCGCCGAGACGGGTGGTCAGGGTCAGGGGGCGACGAAGAGGGAGGGGAAGCGAGGGGCCAGCCAGGGCCTACGGCCGGTGGCGAGTATCTGGCCCCGGGCCATGGCCAGCCACGGGTTGCGGCGGCCGAGGGCGATGAGGAGGAAGGCCACCGGATCGATGAGGATGGTGCAGTCCGGACGCTCCTGCGGTTCCGGAGCCACCCGCACGGCGCCGTCGGCGACTGTGACGCCGAAGGCGCCGCCGCCACCGCGCAGCCGGATCGTGTAGCGGGCGGTGAGTTCGGCGATCGCCGAACCGTCCGCCACGGCCGGCATCACCGAGAGCATGAACGGCATGCACAGCGCGACCCGTTCGGCGTCGATCATGTGCGGGCGCCGCAGCGCGCGGGCGAGGTCGTAGCCGTGGCCCAGCATGTGCGTGAGCAGGTAGGAGGCGAGGACGGACCGGTCCATCGAGCCGAGCGGGGTGACCGGCGCGGGCCCGTCCGCCGTCATGGCGAGCGCGTCGACGCACCGCGCGGCCTGGTCGGTGATCATCGCCGCGAGCGGCTCGGCCCGGCGCTCCCCGAACGCTGCCAGCGACTCGGCGTTGGCCGCCGCGAGGCTCCGCGGTGTGCCGTCCCCGTAAGGGCGTTCCCTGCCGAGAGCGAGGTCGGCCATCAGCCCGTTGGCCAGCGCCAGATGGGCGGCGGCCTCGCCGACCGTCCATTGCGACCCGGGTACGGCGACACCCGTGTCGGCCACGCCGTCCAGCACGGCCGCGATGTCCTCGCCGGCCTGCCGTATCGCCTGCCCGAGCCCTGCGGGCAGCGCCCCGCGGACGTCCTGCCGTGGCGCCTGATCCATGTCGGTTGCTCCCGTTCTACCGGGCGGTACCCAATCAGACGTACGGGCGCACCACAAGACCCGTGGCGGTCAGCGCGGGCCGAGGCCGTGCAGGAAGGTGTCGACGACCATGTCGGCGGCCTGGGCGGCGCTGAGTTCGGGCAACTCCTGCGAGGCCAGGTGCATCAGCTGCGGCAGCAGCGAACTCGCCCACGCGAGCGGGAGATCCGCGCGGAGGAGCCCCTCGTCGGTGGCGCGCCGCAGGAAGTCGTCGATCTCCCCGATCAGAGCGTCGCGCCGCTCCCGGATCGCGTCGTCGGCCCGCAGCCGGGTGAGTTCCACCGGCCACTTGCGATTGACGCCGATGATCTCCTCGACGTACCGGTGCAGCGCCACCGCGACCGGAGCCGCACGCAGCCTGGAGTCCTCCACGGCCCGCTCGACCGCGTCGTAGCGTGCCTCGTAGATGGCCGTCAGCAGCTCCTCGCGGGACGCGAACCGCCGGTAGACGGTCCGCCGGTCGACGCCGGCCTCGGCGGCGATCGCGGCGATGGTCGCGGCCGGATCGGCGGCGAGCATGCGGGCCCCGGTCGTCAGAACCGCTTCCAGGTTGCGTGCTGCGTCTGCTCTCACGCGCCGAGGATAGCCCGTGATGTGGAATCTGACTCGCCTAGTGACTCGAGCGTGCGGCTGTCTCCGCTAGAAGTGCTACATTGATGTGACAGATAACAGTCACTTCACTCGACATCCTCGGGAGAGGGCAAATGATCACTTACGACCGTCTCTTCATCGGCGGATCCTGGGAGGCACCCAGCGACCCCGACCTGCTCGACATCCGGTCGCCGCACGACCAGTCGGTCCTCGGCCGTGCCGCCCAGGCCCGGCCCGCCGACATCGACCGTGCCGTGGCCGCCGCCCGGGCCGCCTTCGACCAGGGCCCCTGGCCGCGTACGGCACCGGCGGAACGCATCGCCGTCATGCGGCGTCTGAACGCACTGCGCGAGGCCGACGCCGAGAGGATCGCCGACCTCATCTCGGCCGAGAACGGCTCGGCCGCCTGGTTCACCAGGGCGGGGCAGCCGGGGCTCACCCGGCAGGCCGAGGCCTACCTCAGGGCCGCGGAGAAGTTCGGCTGGGAGGAGACGCTTGAGTCCGGTTCCGCGGTCCGCGCTGTCGTACGCCGCGAGCCCGTCGGCGTCGTCGCCGCCGTCATTCCCTGGAACTCCCCGTTCTCGGCGGCCCTGGCGAAGATCATTCCGGCGCTGCTGGCCGGCAACACGGTCGTCCTGAAGGTGTCCCCGGAGAACTCGCTGAGCATGGGGGTCCTCGCCGGGCTGCTGGAGCGCGCCGGTCTGCCGGAAGGGGTGATCAGTGTGCTCCCGGCCGACCGGGAGACCAGTGAGTACCTGGTGTCGCACCGCGACATCGACAAGATCGCGTTCACCGGGTCGACCCGGGCCGGGCGCCGGATCGCCGCCATCGCGGGCGAGCAGCTCAAGCGGGTCAGCCTGGAGCTGGGCGGCAAGTCGGCCGCGATCATCCTGCCGGACGCCGATGTCGACCGGGCGGTGCGCGGGCTGAAGTTCGCCTCCCTGCTCAACAACGGCGAGTCGTGCATCGCCCAGACCCGGGTCCTCGCCCCGCGCGGCCGGTACGACGAGGTCGTCACCGGCCTCAAGGGGCTCGTGGAGTCGCTCAAGGTCGGTGACCCGGCCGACCCCGACACCTTCATCGGCCCGATGATCCGGCGCGACCAGCAGCAGCGCGTGCGCGACTACATCGAGGTCGGCATCCTGGAGGGGGCCCGGCTCGTCACCGGCGGCCCCGGGATCCCGCCGGGGCTGGAGAACGGCAACTACGTGACCCCGACCGTGTTCGCCGACGTCGACAACTCCATGCGGATCGCCCAGGAGGAGATCTTCGGCCCGGTCCTCGTGGTCATCCCCTACGACGACGAGGACGACGCCGTACGGATCGCCAACGACTCCGAGTACGGGCTCTCGGGCGGCGTCTGGTCCACCGACGAGGCGCATGCGCTGGCGGTCGCCCGCAGGCTGCGGACCGGCACGGTCACCGTCAACGGCGCGGCCATCTCCTTCGACGGCCCGTTCGGCGGCTACAAGGCCAGCGGGATCGGCCGCGAGTACGGGGCGGTGGGGCTCGCCCAGTACGTCGAGCACAAGGCCGTCACACTGCCGGCATCCGGAGCCTGACCTGGGGCTTCCTGGTCAGGGGTAGGCGCGCCACTGCTGGGACTTGCCGCCGGTGCACTTGACGAGCGTGACGTGGTGGACGTCTCCCGACCCCTCGCCGAGGCAGGTCTTGGTCACGTTGTTGATCAGTTCGAAGCCTGCGACGGTGACGTACACATCCCACAGGGCTGCCGGGTCGCTGGACGAACAAGGCTTCATCGTCGCCTGACCGTTGCGGGCGACCAAACACAACCTGGCACCCACGTTCTGCCGCATTTCGGAGAGCTCGCCGATGGCGTCGTTCATCAGCCAGGTCTGGTACGCGCCCTCGTTGCACCCTGTCGCGTAAGGCCCGTAGTCGGCCCGGAAATCCAGGCACTCGTTCGTGGCCACGTTCTGCAGGTGCCAGTAGCTCGACGACGCGTTCGCCGGCGTGGTCCCCAGTCCCCAGCCCAGCACGACGGCCGCACCCACGGCGGCAACCTTCTTCAACAACGTGATCCCCCTTGATTTGTTCCGGACATGGCAAAGTGCCACCGAACAGTAAACAGGGGATACGAGCCGGAAGTTACGGCAACGGCCGATATATCTACACCTTCGACGCCACCCTCATCGAGACCGGCCCCGAGTCCTGCCGCCTGGCCCGCACCAAAGCGAACCAGACCAACGGAATCAAGTGCCGCGACGGGCGACGAGGTACTGGCCCGGATCGCACTGCGCGGACTGGACTTCGACGACGGCATGGCGGGCGTGGCCCACTGTGGTGACGTCGGTCCGCAGCGCGCACGTCAGCACTCCGGGTATCAGCGCGATGGCGTGGCCGGTTGCGACCAGGGCCAGCTTGCCGAGCAGATCGGCCGCGGTGAGGTCGATCCGGGCGCTGACTCCGGCGCGGGCGGAGTGCTGACGCAGGAGGGCCGCCGAGCCGTCGTTGTCCTCGACCCAGGTCTGGTCGGCCAGCGTCTGCATGCGCACCGGACCGCGCCCGGCCTGCGGATGGCCGACGGGCAGGACGACGACCATGTCGTCCAGCCCGAGGAACCGTCGATCGACCCGCGGGTCGTTGGGGAGCCCTGGCGGTGCGTCGGTGACGACGGCGATGTCGAGATCGCCCGCGATCACGCGGTTGTGCAGTTGTGCGCTCAGGCCCGGAAGCAGGCTCCACCGGATGGATCCGGCTCGCTCCAGCAGGCTCCGGATGGCCTCGGGGACGATCCCTGCGGCCAGAGAGGGTGTCGCACCGACCACCAACGGTCGGTCGTACGCCCCGTCGCGGACATCTCGTGCCGCACGAACGGCGCGGTCGGCCTCGTTGAGCGTGGCCAGGGCGTGGCGCCTGAACACCTCGCCGGCAGGCGTCGGACGCACACCGCGCGCATGGCGCTCCATCAGAGGCACGCCGAGCTGCCGCTCAAGCCCGGCGATCTGCCGGGAGACGGCCGACTGGGTGTGACTGAGCTCCGCGGCCGCGGCCGACAGCGACCCGAGCCGACACACGGTCACGAAGGTCCGCCCCACCGTCAGTTCCATGGAACCGGTATGACCAGCCAGTATGCGCATCCCGCAGGGCTTGCCTGCAATATCTGCGCTGGTCGCAGCCATCGCCGTGCACCACTCTGGCGCGCATGACCACACCGCACACGATCGCCGTCCTCGGCCTGGGGCGCATGGGCGGCGCGATCGCGACACGACTGGCTGCCCAGGACTGGGACGTCGTCGGCTGGACACGCTCCGGGCGTACAGCGGGCGCTGTCACGATGACCGGCGATCCGGACGAGGCCGTGGCGAAGGCCGACCTCGTGCTCCTGGCGTTGTTCGACGGCCCGGCCTGCCGGCAGGTCCTCGACGAGGTCCGGACTCGCTGCGACCGGACGCGATGGTGCTGAACATCAGCACCATCGCCCCCGCAGAAGCGTGGTGCTGGCCCGGCAACTCGGCCCGTCCTACGTCCATGCGCCGGTGCTCGGCTCTGTGCCGGCTGCCGCCGCTGGTGCCCTGCAGATTCTCACCGCCGCCGACCAGGACGCGCTCGATCGAGTCCGACCGGTTCTGGAAACGCTGGGCACCGTGCGGTGTCGACGACGCCTCCACCGCCGCCGCGCTCAAGCTGATCGCCAACAACAGCCTCGCCGGTGCCGTCCTCGCGCTCCGGGACTCGCTACGGCAGGCCGACGCCCTCGGCCTGTCCCGCGCCCAGGCGCTGGACGTCCTCGAACTCGGGCAACTCGGCGGGCTCACGGCCCGCAAACGCCCCTTCCTCGCCGGCCAGTCGGCCGCTGGCACGGCCGACTTCACGATCGGTGCGCTGGCCAAGGACATGGCTCTGCTGGCCGCCGCGTCGAACACTCCCCTGCGCAGCGCAGCCGACCTGGCCGACACCCCTGTCGACCCTGAGTCCGACATCGCTGTTGCGGCGACCGCAACCATGACGCTCTCACACGGCGCGGACAGCTTCACCGACATCTTCCTGCTGGTCCGCGCGCACGACACCTGGCGCATCGCCAACAAGGCTTATCACCGACACTCCTGAGAGGAGGGCGCTTCCGGTGAGGCAGCCGTTGAGCGGCCTCGAGGCCACCCCTGTTCAGATGCTGGCCTCGTGCTGTGGCCTGTGGCCTCTCGCCTTGGTCTGTTCCACCACGAGTGGGAACACGACCGGAACGTGAGGAAGCGTCGCTGTCCAACGAGTCCAGGCCGGCACGGCCCGGCAGATCCTCTGCCGGGTCCTGTCCCAGGACGCCCTCGAATCGATCCACCGCGAGCCCCGACTACGAGACGGCGCCCGAGCCGTCCAGGCCGACTCGGGCGCTGAGGGGTACCCCCGGCTACCCGCACCGTGGGCCGGGTGCCTGCTGTCACCGATCCCGGGGGACCGGTGACGGCCCGTGGCCGGCGGGGTGGGGCGATTACCAGTAGTGGCGTCGACCGGCGACGGCGTGTCCCATGCCGCCGAGGAGCCACAGGATGGCTCCGACGACCAGCAGGATGATCCCGATGGTCCACAGGATGGATATCCCGGTGACGAAGCCGACGACGAGCAGAATGATGCCCAGGATGATCATGGTTTCTCCATGGGGGACTGGTGCCGGCGTCCCGGCAGTGGTGGTCGGAGCCCCGGCGAACGGTGAGAGACCGCAGGGGGCGGGTGAGGGGGTGGGATGGCCTCCTCCTTACTCCGCGCGGTGCGGTTGGTGGCCGGCGACCTCCAGGCGGAGCGGTCCACGGTTCTGTCGATCACCCGGCGTGGCGGGTGTCTCGCTGACCGTGGTCCCGACGCCCGCCGTTTCTTGTGGAGCTTCGTCGTCCGAGGGGCGGTGTCAGGAGCGGGCGGGCCGTGCCTGGCCGCCGTCGGTGAGCAACTCGTCGAACAGCGTGCGGTAGTGCACCATGGCACCCCGCAGTTGCTCGGTCGTCGCCTGGCTGTGGGTGCTGAGGGACTCCACCTCGTGTGCGGCGCGGTAGTGCTCGAGGGTGCGGCCGTGTTCCACCGAGAGGTCCTTCATCTGCTGGTCGAACCCTTCGGTCGGGTAGCCGCGGTCGTGCATCAGGGACGTCACCAGCTGGTCCGCGTCGTGCACCGCGTCCTGCGGCCGGTCGACGAACTCCTCCTGGACGCTGCTCCATTCCCGCGTGTAGCGGTCACGGGAGACCGGGGGGAGCGGTTTGATGTCCAGTGCATCGTGCCGCTTCTCGCGTTCCCTGAGTTCGCGCTCGGCGCCGAGCCGGCCGTCGGATCCGTCCATGGTCCGTTCGTACTCCGGGCCGAAGCGCTCACGGAGATGACGGCGTCGAGCCATGAGCGTTACCGCTACCGCGGCAAGGGCTAGCACCACCACGATCGCAATGATGATCGCCAAAAGTGTTCCGGTGGACATGGGCACGGCTCCTTGTGGGGAGGTGAGGTACCTTCTCCAAGTTCCCATTTATCCGATATTCATCCGTTATGCGATGATCGATGTGTCGGGCAACCGGCGCCAAGGGCGTCCCACCAGCTCGGTGGCGTGGGCGAGAAGATCGGACGGCGTGCGCGAGGGCATGTGCACGGCGAGCGCGGGCCGGGCCGTCGAGGTCGGCATCATCGTCGGCTGTCGGGGTACCTGCGTCTGACACCACACCCACCCTGTGCGAGGACTCGAGAACGCCGTGAGGGAGCACCGCACGGCAGCCCCCGGAAACAGGGGCCGAGACCGAGGCGGATCCCGAGGGTCCGCCCGATCGGCAGGCCGGCGCGGACAAGCCGCGCGCCCCAGGAGGGGGTGATCCGGGGATCCCCGGCCTGAAGATCCCCGACACGGACAAGGTCGGCACCGGGAGGAGTGGCACCGCGCGTTGTCCCGTCGTATGCAAGGAGAGTGAGCCCGATGGCCACCGTGTCCCTCACCGGAGCGTCCGAGGAAGACGCCGCCACCGTCTTCGGCGTTCTGCGGACCGGGTTCACGACCGACCGTTCCTCCGACGACGTGCCCCAGGAGCAGCCGGGCGGCCGCTCCGTTGTGTGGACCGCGGAGTTCGAGCCGACGCAGGGCTGGATCCCTGCCGGTCCGACCCCGCTGGAGGGCTCGGTCTCCGCCACGCTCCAGGGCGACCATGCCGCCGTGGATCAGCTCCGTGAAGCCCTGGGGGTCGCGTTCGCCGTGGACGAGCGGGGGACGGCTTCGGGAGACCAGGAGCAGGAGGTCGACCTGCGGCTGACGACGAAGCGGTGACGGGACGGAGGACCGTCCTCCCACAACACTGAGCCACGAGGAGATGAGGGCGATGGTGCAGATCGGGTACACGATGATGACCGAGCAGGCCGGGCCGCGGGACCTGGTGGGTCATGTCGTCGGTGCGGAGCGTGCCGGTTTCCACTTCTCGGTCACGTCCGACCACTACTTCCCCTGGCTGGAGTCCCAGGGTCACGCCTCCTACGCGTGGAGCGTGCTCGGTGCCGCCGCGCAGGCCACCGAACGCATTCCGCTGATGACGTACGTGACATGCCCGACGACCCGCTATCACCCGGCCGTCGTCGCGCAGAAGGCCGCCACGATGCAACTTCTCTCCCAGGGGCGGTTCCGCCTGGGACTCGGTTCCGGGGAGAACCTCAACGAGCATGTGGTGGGGGGAGGTTGGCCCGCCGCGCACGTCCGGCTTGAGATGCTGGAGGAGGCGGTGGACATCATCCGCCCGCTCTTGGCGGGGGAGAACGTCAACCACCACGGTGCCCACTTCGACGTGGAGAACGCCAGGCTTTGGGATCTGCCCGAGGCGCCCCCGCCGATCGGCGTCGCCGTCTCCGGCGACAGCTCCTGCGAACTCGCCGGGCGTCTGGCCGACTTGGTGATCGCCACCGAACCCAGGCCGGAACTGATCTCCGCGTTCGACCGGTACGGCGGCACGGGCAAGCCCAGGGTCGGCCAGCTGCCGATCTGCTACGACACCGACCGCGACGCGGCGATCGCCCGCGCCCACGACCAGTTCCGCTGGTTCGGCGGCGGCTGGCCGGTCAACTCCGAACTGCCCGGACCCGCCGCGTTCGCGGGGGCCACCCAGTTCGTACGGCCCGAGGACGTGGCCGAGTCCATTCCCTGCGGTGACGACGTGGACGCCGTCGTCGAAGCCGTGCGCCCCTACGTCGACGCCGGGTTCACCGAGGTTGCCCTGGTCCAGATCGGCGGCGACCACCAGGAGCCGTTCCTGGAATGGGCCGAGCACAAGCTGCTGCCCGCCCTCCGTGAACTGTGAGAGGGCGAGGAGCGCCGAGATGACCACGAGACGCGCCGCGGTCTTCGACGTCGACGGAACGCTCGTCGACACCAACCACCTGCATGTCGTCACCTGGTGGGAGGCCTTCCGGCAGGCGGGCCACCACGTCCCCATGCGCGACATCCACCGGGCCGTGGGCCTCAGCGGCGGCGACCTGCTGGACCGGCTGCTCGGCGACGACCGTGATCCCGATGAGGACGAGCAGCTGGCCGCGGCCCACCACGCCCTCTACGCCACGTACTTCGAGCGGCTGCCGGCGCTGGACGCGGCGGGCGATCTGCTGCGCGCACTTGCCGGGCGGGGGTGGGAAATCGTCCTGGCGACGTCGGCGAGCGGCGCGGAGCTGTCCGCGCTGCGGCGTGCCATCGACGCGGACGACGTGATCCTCGGGGCGGCCAGCGCGGACGACGTCGCCGACGGCAAACCCGCCCCCGACCCTGTACAACAGGCCAGAGAGTTGGCCGGGGTGCCGAGCGAACGTGCCGTGTTCGTGGGCGACACCGTCTGGGACATGAAGGCCGCCGCACGGGACGGAGCGACTCCCGTGGCGGTGCTGTCCGGCGGGATCCCGCGCGCGGACCTGGAGACCGCCGGTGCCCAGGCGGTGTACCGGGACCCCGCCGACCTCCTCGGGCACCTGGACTCCAGCGTCTTCGCCGACATGGAGTGACCGAGGGTTCACGGAGACACGAGGTCAGCTGACTGCCGTTCCTTCTTGGGGAAGACGTACTCGTCGAGGACCAGTCCGACGGCGACGGCCGCCGGGATGGCGACGAGGGCGCCGATGATGCCGAGGAGCGCCTCGCCGACCAGCACCGCGAGAACGGTGACCAACGGATGGACGTCGACGGGTGTCACAGCGGTGTGCGCAGTGAGGTACGGCCGTCTTCCCATGCGGTGAGGAGGTGGTTGCCGAGCCGGTTCTCGGACCATTGGGTGGCGTCGACGCCGAAGGCGATGTCCTCGTCGAGGAAGGGCTCGGCTTCCAGGAGACCGCCGACGACGTCCCGGCGGACGATCTGCTCGTGGACCGCGTCGGCCTCCACGTGCTCCGCGTAGAAGTGGACGGCCGCGGGGCCCGCGCCGACTCGCAGAAGGCCCTGGGCGAGGCGTCGGGAACCGGGCGACGAGGTGGTCTCCACGGCCGCGAAGTGACCCACCAGCGCCCCGCGCAGCGCACGGTGGAGTCCGAACAGGGACATGAGGTTGACCGTCGTCAGCATCTCCGCGCCGGCCGAGTCGACATAGCGTCCGTACGCGGTGTCCAGGCCGAGGTCGGCCATCAGGTCGGCGAACAGCTGCGCGTGGATGCGCTCCGGCCGTCCGGCGCCGAACTCGTCGTACTCCACGGCGACCATCGCAGCCTTCGCGCGTCCCGCAAGACGCGGGATGACCCAGGCGTGCGGATCGGCTTCCTTCAGGTGATAGAGGGAGCGTTGGGCCGCGTACTCGCGGAACTGCCACAACTCTCCTCGTTCCTTGAGGAACGGGGAGGGCCCGTCGCCGTCGACGGGTTCCACGAGAAGTTCCGCCAGCGCCTCTTCCGCCTTTCTGGGTGGGCCGGCGTCGGCGCGGAGCGCGGACAGGAAGCGGTGCTCCATCTCCGCCCGCAGCCGCAGCAGGCCAGGCTCCCACTCCCACTCGGGGTCGACGCCGGCGAAGCCTCGGTAGTGGAGTTCGTAGCAGAGGTAGAGCGCCAGTTGCAGATCGTCCCCGTACGGGTCCGCGTGCGCCGCCGTCACCTGCCGCGGCAGCGGTGTCCCGGCGGGACGGGTCAGGGACTGGCGAACGGTGCGGGAGAGTTCGCCCCTGCTCCGCGGCAGCGCGGGGCCGGTGGCGCGATCGTGGGCGATCGCCGCGGTGCTGGTCATGCGGTCCGCCTCTTCTCCCGGGCACGATGGCTGGTGTCGCACCAGGGATAGGCCCGGCTGCGCCGGCAGACGCAGAGCGCGACCGTGAAACGGTCCGAGCACACGGTCCTCCCGTCCTCGAGCACCACTTCGACCGGTCCTTCGACGAGGATCGGCCCGTCGCGCGTCAGCGTGACGCGGCGCGGTGGTTCAGCGCGTCCGTTCGGCACGGATGATCACCAGCTCTTCCTTCTCCTCGTCGGCGTCGACGAGCCCCTGCTCCCGCAGCCACGCCCCTCGCGAGCGGAGCACGGGGCCAAAGGGCACGAGACGTCGGTCGGTCACCCGGGCTGCGAGTCCTGACCGCTCCAGACAGGCCAGGGTCGGTGCGATGCCGCACAGGGCGGAGTGCACGAGCAGCAGTACACCGCCGGGACGCAGCGAGGTGTGCACACGGCGGCATATCCGGTCCAGCAGGAGGCGTCCGTCGACACCCGCGTCCCACGCCACCGCGGCACGGTGGCGGCGCAGGACGGCCTCGGGTGTCGGGACGTAGGGCGGATTGCTCACGACGAGGTCGAACCGGCGGCCTACGACCGGGCCGAACAGGTCACCGTGGAGGACTTCGACGGACAGGCGGGCGAGTCTGGCGTTGAGCCGGGTGGCGAGGACCGCCCGGTAGGCCCTGTCGACGGCGGTGACGCGGGCACCCCGCCGGGCCGCGACCAGGGCGAGAGCCCCGGCACCGGTCCCCACGTCGAGGACGGCGGCTCCGGCGCCGATGTGCTCCCGGCCCAGAGCCTGGGCCAGCAGCAGGGTGTCGTGCTGGGGGGTGTACACCCCCCAGGAGGCCGGCACCGAGCCGACTCCGCTGTGATCCTGGGTCGTCATGTCGATCACGCGTACACCTCGCAGCCCGCGCCCCGAGCGTGTCACCGGACGCACCCGGCGGGTGGCTCAATGCGAGGGGGCGCCTCACGGGCGAGCCCCGTAGGGCATACCCGACCAATACGTCACTGCTCCGAGTGCCCGGCGAAACGGACCTCACACGGCACAACGGACACTTCTGTGATCATCCGGGCGCCGCAGCCACATGAGGAAGAAACGTCTCAAGGGTTCGCGAACCGCACGACTGACATCGTGACAGTTCGCTCCCGCAGTACGGGCACAGTCACAAGATCTTCGCCAGTGCCGCGACCGTGCGATGCAAGGGGACCGCGAACGCGACGACGAACAGGCAGAACAGAGTGATGGGCAACAGCCAGAGGAGCTGTGCGGGGTCATCCCGCAGCCAGTGCCGGTTGCCCCACCAGTTCGCGCTGACGTCCATCACCATCACGGCATTCGCCACCCAGATTCCTTCCCGTCGCACAAGCCCCACCAGCACGGCAGCCAGCGGATCGAGGATCACCAAGCTGACGAAGAACACCTGCAGAGGGACCTGAGGCCACGACGCATACGCGTGGATGCCGCCACGAACCAGATCTGCGATGTGAGAACCCGTGCCCTCGGTGAGGCCGATCAAGTACACCGCGAGAACCCATCTCGCCCACAACGGCTGTGCGCCCCACCGTTCCCGCAACTCAAACCCCACCGTGGCAGCCTAGGCGAGCTCCCGGGCCTCTGCGGAAGAGATGGCAGCGCCGCCACGGGCCAAGTCCAGGCCGAGCGCGGCGTTGACGTACTGCGGGGTCCAGTCGCTCTTCCCGGCCCTGGCCCGCCAGGGTGCCGTCGTCGGCGGACGCCGGAAGGGCGAAGAGCCCTGCCTCCCGCCCCGTGACACCCGCGCCTGGAGCACGGAGGACCGCCGCCGCATGGACTGACGCGGTGCGCGAGGGGGAGGTGTGGGGGCTTTCTCTCAGCAGTCCGCTTCTTCAGGGGTGATCGGCTCTCGCTGGGCGGTCTGTGCGACGCGGGAGAGGAGGGTGCGCAGCTGGTCGGCGTCCTGGTCGCCCAGATCGGCGAGGAGGCGTGCTTCGGCGGCGGACAGGCCGTGTCGTACCTGCTTGAGGCTGGCGCGCCCGGTGTCGGTGATGAGGACCTGGCGTGCACGTCGGTCGCGAGGGTCGGGCCTTCGGGTGATGAGTCCGTGTGCTTCGAGGTCGTCGAGCAGGTAGGTCATCACGGTGCGGTCCAGGCTGACCTCTTTGGCGAGAGCGAGTTGTGAGGGCGGTTCGCCACCGGCCAGGGCGACCAGTACGAGGTAGCCGCGTGGTCCTCCGGGCAGTTCGGAGACGGATTCGGTGGCGACGCGGCGGAATGCGGCGGAGACCATGCGGATCGCCCAGCCCAGGTCGGTCTCCAGCGCCAGGTCTTCGACCTTGCCGCGCGGCTTGTTGTTTTCGGAAGTCGCTGCGCTCACCCGTCCAATCTAGCACCCAAGCGCTGCCAATCAGATGTTCTTGCAGACAGAACATCTGCTGTGCATAGTTGTTGAGGAGAGGGCGCTCTGCGTGTGATCCGCCCGCTGAAGCGTCATGACAACGACGAAAGAGACCGCGATGAACATCAGCACCGCCTTGCGGGGCAGTACCGCACTGGTCACCGGAGCGACGTCGGGTATCGGCAAGGCCGTCGCGCAGAGCCTGGCCCGGCAGGGGGCCGAGGTCGTGGTGCACGGGCGGGACCAGGCCCGGGGTGAGGCCCTGGTGAAGGAGATCGCGCACGAGGGCGGCACCGCCCGTTTCATCTCCGCCGATCTCACCGACGCCGAGGACACCCTGAACCTGGCCTCGCGCGCCGGCGACGTGGACATCCTGGTGAGCAACGCGGGCCTGTACGAGTTCGCGCCGACCCCCGCCACCGACGCCGCGAGTTTCGACCGGCACATCGCGGTCAACACGCGGGCCCCGTTCCTGCTGGTCGGCGCGCTGGCGCCCGGCATGGTCCGGCGCGGACAGGGGTCGATCGTGCTGGTCGGGTCGAGTGCGGCGCGTATGCCGGCGCCGGTCGGCGCGGCCTACGGTGCCTCCAAGGCCGGTGTGGAGATCCTCGCCCGGTACTGGGCCACCGAGTTCGGCGCGTCCGGCGTGCGGGTCAACGCCGTGTCTCCTGGTCCCGTGCACACGGAGGGCACCTCGGCGATGCTCGGCGAGCACACCGCGGTCCTGGACAGGACCAACGCGCGCGGCCGGGCGGGCGACCCGAGCGAGATCGCCGGCGTCGTCTCGTTCCTGGTCGGCCCGGCAAGCAGCTACGTCAACGGCTCCATCCTGTTCGCCGACGGCGGCGAACTCAGCACACTGCCCGGTTGAGGAAGGGTGTGGTGAACGTCTTCGTGATCGGTGCCACCGGCTACGTCGGTGGCACTCTCGCCCGACATCTGACGGCCCGCGGGCACCTGGTCACCGGCCTGGCCCGCACCGACCTCGCCGCAGTCGCGCTCGCCGCCGACGGGATCACCCCTGTGGTCGCGGACGTGGATCCCCGGCGCCTCCAGCATGCCGTTCGCGTCCAGCACGGGAGCACCGAACAGCTGCTGCCGGCCCCGGAGGCTGCCGGCGTCGTAGAGCGTCCGTGGTCGGTTGGTGTGCGGGGCGTCGCAGAAGTACTGCACGGCCCGCCTGTTGCCGCGGTCGCCCAGCCGGATAACAGGCGGCGGCGCCCGCCGTCGACCGGCCGGACGGCACTCAACGGGCCGCCTCCCGAACCGCCGACGCGACGGGCCGCCAGCCCAGCTCGGGCGCGACGAGGTGCCGTACGTCGTGGAGGATCTGCTCGTACTCCTCCCGGTGGAACTCGTACGGCAGCTCCAGGCGCAGTTCGGCGACCCCGGCGAGCACCGGGTCGGCGGTCAGCCGCTCCAGGATCTGCTCCGAGGTCCCCACCACGTCCGGGGCGAACAGGATGCGCTTCGGGCCCTGGGGCGCGAGGGTGCGCTCGTGGCGGCTCGCCGCGTAGGCCCGGTAGCGGGCCCGGGTGGCCGCGTCGGCGCTGTCGAGGGGCACGATCACCCGGCCCAGGGCCACGCGCGGCGCCCGGTCCGCGGGCAGGGTGCGCCGGTACTCGGCGAGCAGGTTCAGCTGGGCCGTGGTGAAGTCGTCGGTTTGCTCGCCGGTGACGATGTTGCCGGACAGCAGACCCAGGCCCTGCCCGGCGGCCCAGCGCACCGAGCGCAGGCTCCCGCCGCCGTACCAGATGCGCCGCGCCAGACCGGGGTTGTGCGGTTGCAGACGGGGCCGCTGGACGTTGCCCGGCGAGTGGATGACCGTGTCCGGGCCGCCGAGGTACTCACCGCCCAGGTTCTGCACGACCCGGGCGATCCTGCCGTACGACAGGTCGAAGCCGCGCCAGTCGCCGTCGTACACCAGGTCGCCGAGCAGGTCGGCGTGCGGCATGCCGGTGCTGAATCCGATCTGGAGCCGGCCCCGGGAGAGCACGTCGGCCAGCGCCAGGTCCTCGGCGAGCCGGAACGGGCTCTCGTAACCGATCGGGATGACCGCGGTACCGAGCTCGATCCGTTCGGTCCGCTGCCCGGCCGCCGCGAGGAACACGGCCGCCGAGCCGACGCCGTGTTCGAGGTGGCGCTGCCGGATCCAGGCGCCGTCGTAGCCGAGCCGCTCGCCGTACTCGAACAGCCGGAGGGTCTCCTCCAGACCCGGATACGGGTCGTCGTCCGCGAAGTTGCCGGGGGTCAGGAAGGCCAGTGAGGTGATGGTCGGAGTGGTCATGGGTCGCCGGTCCTCAGCTCGTGGTGGTCTCGGCGGCGGGGGCGGGGACACGCCCGCCCGGGATCGCCGCCAGCAGCTCGCGGGTGTACGCGTGACGGGGCTCGGAGAACAGGTCCCCCGGCGGTCCCGTCTCGACGACCCGTCCGGCCCGCATGACGGCGACCTGGTGCGCGATCTGCCGTACGACGGCCAGGTCGTGGGAGATGAACAGGTACGCCACGCCGGTGTCCGCCTGCAACTCGGCCAGCAGGTCCAGGACCTGGGCCTGGACGGACACGTCGAGCGCGGAGACGGGTTCGTCGCACACCACCAGGTCGGGGGAGAGGGCCAGGGCACGCGCGATGGCCACCCGCTGGCGCTGTCCGCCCGACAGCTCCGCCGGGCGCCGCTCCAGCGTCGAGGCCGGCAGCGCGACCCGGTCGAGGAGTTCGCGGGCGCGGTCGAGCCGGGCGGCGCGGTCGCCGACCTTGAACGCCCGCAGCGGCTCGGTGACCACCTCGCCGATGGAGAAGCGCGGGTCGAGCGAGGCGTAGGGGTTCTGGTAGACGAGCTGGGCGCGCCGGCGCAGCTGCCGGACCTCGGCGCCCTTGGCGGTGGTGACGTCGGTGCCGTCGAACAGCACCTGCCCGGAGGTCGCCTCGGCCAGGCGCAGCACCAGCCGGGCGGTGGTGGACTTGCCCGATCCCGACTCCCCGACCAGGGCGAGGGTCTGGCCGCGCCGCAGGGTGAGGCTGACGTCGTCGACCGCGCGCAGGGTCCGGGCCTCGCCGCCGGCGCGCGGCAGCCTGAACTCCTTGACCAGGTTGCGTGCCTCGACCAGGGGAGTCGCCGTGTCGGCCGGGGCGGTGGGGACCGGGGTACGGGGGCGGGCCGTGGTCAGGCTCGGGGCGGCGGCCAGCAGCCGCCGGGTGTACTCGTGCTGCGGGTCGGCGAGGACGGCACGGGTCTCGCCCGCCTCGACCACCTTGCCCTGCTCCATGACCACCAGGCGCTGGGCCCGGTCGGCGGCCACCCCGAGGTCGTGGGTGACGAGCAGGATCGCGGTGCCCGACTCCTCAGTGAGGTGCTGGAGATGGTCGAGGATGACCCGCTGCACGGTGACGTCGAGCGCGCTGGTCGGCTCGTCGGCGATGATCAGCCGGGGGTTCGCGGCGATGGCGACGGCGATCAGGGCCCGTTGCCGCATGCCGCCGGACAGCTCGTGCGGGTACTGCCGGGCCCGGACGGCCGCGTCGGGCAGTCCGGCCCGGTCCAGGACGGCGACCGCCTCGGCGGCCGCCGCCCGACGGGTCGCCAGGCCGTGGATGCGCAGCACCTCGGCGACCTGGTCGCCGATCCGCTCGACCGGGTTGAGCGAGACCGTCGGATCCTGCGGGACCAGCCCGATCTGCGCGCCCCGCACGGTACGCAGCTCCGCCTCCGACAGCGTGGCCAGGTCGTGCCGGCCGAAGCGGACCGTACCCGCGTCGATGGTGCCGTTCGCCGCCAGCAGCCGGGTGACGGCGTGCGCGGTGGTGCTCTTGCCGGAGCCGGACTCGCCGACCACGGCGGTCACCTGCCCCGGCCATACGTCGAGGTCCACGCCTCGTACGGCCGGGACCGTACCGCTCCGGGTGCGGTAGGACACGGACAGGCCGCGGATCTCCAGGAGTGGTGTGGTCACGTTCTCACCGTTCTCGCGTGCGGCACCGTTCTCGTGTGCGTCGTCGGTCATCGCTGCCGCGCCCATTCGCCGTCCAGCGCCCTGGCGATGCGGTTGGTGGCCAGCACGGTCGCGGCGATCGCCAGCCCGGGCAGCGCGGTCAGCCACCAGGCGTTGGCCAGGTAGTTGCGGCCGTCGGAGATCAACGTCCCCCACTCCGGGGCGGGCGGCGGCGCGCCGTAGCCGAGGAAGCTCAGCGCCGACACGGCCAGGATCGAGGAGCCGAAGTCCAGCGTGGCCAGGACGATCACCGGGCCCGCTGCGTTGGGCAGGACGTGCCGGCCGAGGACCGCGTACCAGCGGGTCCCGCAGGAGCGGGACGCCTCGACGAACACCGCCTGCCGCACCCGCAGCACCTCGGCCCGCGCCACCCGGGCGAAGGAGGCGACGCTGGCGATGCCGACCGCGACGGCCACCTTCACCGTCCCGTACCCGAGCGCGGTGACCAGGGCCAGCGACAGGAACAGCGCGGGGATGGAGAGGAGCACGTCGACGAAGCGCATCAGCACGTCGTCCACCCAGCGGCCCACGAACCCGGCGACCACGCCGAGCAGACCGCCGACCACGAACGCGACCAGGACCGCGATCAGCGTGGCCTTGAGGGAGAGCTGGGCGCCGTGCACCACGCGGGAGAAGACGTCGCGGCCCAGTTCGTCCGTGCCGAACCAGTGACTGCCGCTCGGGCCGCGGAAGTTCTGGGACGGCACCCCCGTCAGCGGGTCCTGCGAGGTGAACAGACCCGGCCAGAAGGCGGCCAGCACCACCAGCACGAGGACGACGGCGGACAGCAGCAGACCGGGGCGGCGCAGCAGGAAGCGGAGCACCCGGCGGATGTCGGCGGGCCGTCCGGGTTGTGCGGGAGGTCCCGTCTCGACCGGCCGGGCGAGGCCGAGGGCGGCCTCGGCCTGGTCGTCGACAAGGCTCTGACTCATGCGAAGCTCGCCTTCCTGTCCGAGGCCACCACGATCCGCGGGTCCAGCAGCGGATAGACGAGGTCGACGAGCAGGTTCGTCGCCACGAAGATCAGCGCCCCGAACACCACCACTCCCTGGACCAGCGGGATGTCCTGGGTAGTGACCGCCGCCGCGGTCACCCGGCCCAGACCGTCGCGGGAGAACACCGTCTCTACCACCACCGAACCGGCGATCAACTGCCCGACCAGCAGGCCCACGACCGTCAGCGCCGGCAGCGAGGCGTTGCGCAGCGCGTGCCGCAGATGCACCCGCCACCGGCCGGCGCCCTTGGCCCGCGCGGTCTCCACATAGGCCTGGTCCAGTGCGGTCAGCAGGCTCTTGGCCAGCACCTGCGCGACCTGCGCGCCGGTCGGGATCGCCAGCGTGAGCGCAGGCAGCACCAATCCCTTCAGCCCGTCGTTGCCGAACGCCGGGAACCAGTGCAGCCGGAACGAGAACGCCTCCACGAGCAGCAGACCCACCCAGAACGTCGGAACCGACACCCCCAGCGGGGGCAGCGACAGCAGCAGCTGCCGCAGCCACCGCTGCGAGGTGTACGTCGCCACCACCGCGAGGCCGCCGCCGAGCACCATCGCCAGCAGCAGCGCGGCACCGGTCAGCTGGAGCGTCTGCGGCAGCGCGTCGGCCAGCGTGGTGGTCACGGGGCGGCCGGTGGAGACCGCGTCGCCGAAGTCCCCGCGCACCGCCCGGCCCAGATACTCCGCGTACTGCACCAGCACGGGCTTGTCGAAGCCGTACTCGTGCCGCAACTCGGCGAGTTGGGCCGGATCGACCTGCCCCGAGTCCATCCCGGCCCCGGCCATCGCGGAGACCGGGTCACCCGGCAGGAAGTCGAGCACCAGGAACGACACCGTGTAGGCCGCCCACAGCACCCCGACCGCCTGCGCCAGCCGTTTGATCACATAGCGGCGCATCCGCTAGCCGATCCAGGTGTCGTGCAGCTGGACGCGGCTGCCGGAGTCGAATGTGAGGTCGTGCACCTTGTTCGAGACGCCGAGCTGGGTCTGGAGCTCCACCACCGGCACGTCGTACGCGTTCTGCACGAGCAGCCGCTGCGCCTGAGCGACCAGCTGCCTGCGCTTCGCGGTGTCCGTGGTCGCGGCCTGCGAGGACAGTGCCGTGTCCAGCGAACTGGCGGGCAGGTGGTAGAAGTTGGCCAGCTGGGTGGAGAAGGAGCTGCGCAGGATGTCCGGGTCGGCGCGGGTCGTGTTCCCCCACACCACGTCGAAGTCACCCGACTGGAGCGTGGTGGCGAACTGGGTGACCGGGAGCTGCTTGAGCACCACGTCGATCCCGACGGCCTTGAGCTGCTGCTGGACCAGCTCCAGCGCGGGCTGGTTGGTGGCCGCGTTGGGGAACCAGCTGATGGTCAGGCTCAGCTTCTTACCGCCCTTGGTGCGGACTCCGTCGCCGCCGGACTTCCAACCGGCCTCGTCCAGCAGGGACTTGGCCTTGGCCGCGTCGAAGGCGAGGTCAGTGGAGAGGTCGGTGTAGTCGGGCGTGGTGTGCGCCAGGATGCTGGTCGCCGGCTGGGTGCCGGTCGGGAAGACGGTGTCCGCGATCTGCTTGCGGTCGACGGCGGCCAGGATCGCCTGGCGCACCTTCGCGTCCTTCAGCAGGGGCCGCGAGTTGTTGAGTCCCAGACCGAACACCACGCCGGGGTTGGCCCGGCTCCGGAGGGCGACCTGGCCGCCCTTGAGCGCCGCCTCGTTGGCCTTGCCGACGCTGCTGATCACGTCCACCTGCCCGGACTGGAGACTGCCGGCCCGCACCCCCGCCTCGGGCACGACCTTGAACACCAGCTTGTCCAGGTAGGCCTCGCCCTTCTTCGACCACAGCGAGGAACCCCAGCCGTACCCGGTTCGCCTGGCCAGGGTGACCGACTGGTTCTGCACGTACTGCTTCAGCACGAACGGCCCGGAGCCGACCACGCCGTCACTGCACTTCTGCTGCGGGGACTTCCGCACGCTCGCCGACGACTCGATGCCCAGCGAGTGGGTCGAAGTCGCCTGCAGGAACTGGGCGTTGGGCTGCTTGAAGGCCACCTTGACGGTGAGCGGGTCGATCACGCTGGTGCTCTTGACACCGCTCAGATAGCCCTCGGCGAGGGTGCCCAGGGCGCCGAGGTCCGGCACCGCGTCGAAGTTGTCCTTGACCACCTGCGCGGTCAGCTTGGACCCGTCGCTGAAGGTGACCCCCGACCGCAGATGGAAGGTGAACGTCGTCGCGTCGGTGCTGATGTCCCAGCTCTTGGCGAGCCACGGCACGATCTTGCCGGTCTTCGGGTCCTGGTCGGTCAGGGAGTCCACGATCTGGCGCACCGAGTAGATGGTGTCGTTGCTGCCGACCTGCTGCGGATCCACGCAGCCGGCGTCGGAGCCCACCGCGAAGGTCAGGGTGCCGCCGGACTTCGCCTGGCCGCTTCCGCCGCCGGAGCCGTCGTCGCCCGAACCGCACGCGGTCAGCAGGACGCTGGTGGTCAGGAGCGCGGCCAGGGGCGCCCATCGGGAGGGTCTGAAATCCGGGAGTGCAGTCACGGAGGGCTTTCTCCTACTCGTGGCACCCGGCACGGGGTGCCGGGCTGCGGGGCGCGAGGCACGGCCGTGCAGGGGCGTGCGGCCCCCGCCGGATCGGCGCCGGCCGGGGGAAGCGCTGTGCAGACGGAAGGCGAACGGAGGGCACGTGGACGACACCGGGGACCGGTGGCGAGGGGAAGGGCGGCGCGAAGGGGCCGTGGCCGGTGACGGAGGTCAGCCGGCGGCAGGCGGACCGGTCAGAGCCGACAGAGGCAGCTGGTCGAGCGCTTCAGATCGATGTGACGCCGACGCGAGAGCCGGGAGTACGCCGTGGCGTCGGCGGGGGAGGCAGCCGGGTCATCGCTGTGTCGCATGCCGGTCCCTCCTCGTCTCCGGCCCCGGTCACGGGGGCACGCGCTTGCGGGAGTCATCGGTGATCCCGCCGGGCTTTCACCTGGAGCACCCCACCGCGCGGGAGGGTTGCCGGTCAGCGAGCCAGGGCTTGACGCTGACACTCAATGCCGTTGGCGATCGTACGGATCGGTTTTGGCGTACGTCAATGCCGCACCCGGACTGGCGGTTTGAGAAGACGCGACCGTCTCACGTGCCGGGACGCATGGTGGACGCACCTTGTGCCGTGTGCTTTGATCCGGCCATGGAGACCGCAGGTCAGGCACGCGCCGTGCCGCTCGACCCGTTCTGGGCGGGCCGCCGCGCCGACCAGTTCGCCCAGACCTGTCGCTGACCACTCGCTCTTTTCAGTTCAGCTCCTTCTCCTCGAAGTGGATCCGGCAACGGGCGCGGGAGACTCGTGCCGCCTTCGAACCCGTCTCGGTGTGGGAGCGTGCCAGTGGAGTACCCACGGGTCTTCGGCCGCCCCGAGCAGCCAGCGGCCTGGCCGGAGAACCGTCCCTACGTCGCCGAACTCAGCGCGTGAGCAAGCCGAAGTCACCGCTTGAGCAAGCCGAAGGAGAGCCGGTCATGTCCCCATTCCCCACCGCGCAGACCGTGCGGACCACCCCCGAGGGGCTCCTGTGGGAGCCGAGCGAACGCTGGGTGCGCGGCCGTAAGAGTGACGTCACGGTCGTCGACAGCCGCCACCCCGTCCTCGTCTGGGAGCCCGGTGTTCCCGTACCGCTGTACGCGTTCCCGCGCGCGGAGGTGCGCGAGGAACTCCTCCGCCCCGCCAAGAACCCGCCGACCGGTACGCACACGGGCTCGCAGATCTTCTACGACGTCGAGGTCGACGGCGAACTGCTGGAGAACGCCGCCTGGACCTTCCCGGCCGCCGACCTGGCCGATCACATCGCCTTCGAGTGGTTCCGGCGTGTCGGGCGGGGCCTGGACCACTGGTACGAGGAGGAGGAAGAGATCTTCATCCACCCCCGTGACCCGCACAAGCGGGTGGACGCCATCCCCAGCAGCCGTCACCTGGTGGTCGAGATCGACGGCACGGTCGTCGCGGACACCCGCCGGCCGGTCCTGCTCTTCGAGACCGGTCTGCCCACCCGCTACTACGTCCCGCGCGAGGACGTCCGCCTCGACCTGCTCGAAGCCACCGACCATCACACCGGCTGCCCCTACAAGGGCACCGCCGAGTACTGGTCGTGGCGCGCTGCGGCCGACGTCCCGCCCAACGTCGTCTGGAGCTACCCGGACCCGCTGCCCGCGGTCGGTGCCGTCCAGGGGCTCCTCGCCTTCTACAACGAGGCGGTCGACATCACCCTCGACGGGGAACGGGTGGCGCGCCCCGTCACCCACTTCACCAAGGCGCTCTCGGAGCAACAGCACACCTGACGGGAGACGACCGCCGCATCCGTCTCGACGGGGTGCGCCGGTCCACGGTCGGCCACACCGCCACGGCCGGTGGCGTCACCGGACAACCGGGCCCGGCGCTGCCGCCGCCCGGACCACGGGATCGCGGCGGCCGGCACCCGCGGACAGCCCCCGCCGCCGACCGCGGACCACGGCTACGGCGGCGGGGGGGCCGGGAGACGCGCGTCCCGTCAGGGGCGTCCGCCGCGCTCCAGCGGGATCTTCTCGCCCGTCTCGATCCCGACCGGCAGGCGGTTCTCGGTCGGCGGCAGCGGGCAGGTGGCCAGGTCCGTGTAGGCGCAGGGCAGGTTGGCGGCGCGGTTGAAGTCGATCGTCACCCTGCCCTCGGCGTCGGGGGCGGGGATCTGGAGGGAGCGGTTCGCCGCGTAGGTGGTCACACCGGAGGTCCTGTCGGTGAACAGCACCATCAGGGCTCCGGGCGTCCGGCCGCTGAACGCGGTGAGCCGGTGCGCAGTGCCCTCCAGTTCGAACTCGACCTGGCCGGGGGAGTCGTAGACATGCTCCAGACCCTCGACGGCGGCACCGACCGTCACCGGGCGCGGGGTGTCGAAGGGCAGGAAGCGGCCGGAGAGCACCCAGCGTGCGTCGGGCTCGTAGGCAGGTGTCCCGGTGAACGCCGTACGCAGCGCGTTGCCGGGGTGGCGGGGGCGCACGATGTCGTGTCCGCCGCGTTTGGCGACCTCGATCACCGCGTCGCCCCAGCTGACGTACACACTGGCGCGTTCGGCGAGGACGCCGAAGTCGTGGCGGCCGTGCACGATCTGCTCGTCGATGGCCACCTCCTCGCCCTCGTCCAACTCCACGACCACGCCGTCGGCGGTGCTCGACCAGGCACCGGGCGCGTCCTCGAACCGGGTGGGCTCGTCGCTGAGCCAGTGGAGGCCGGTGATCGCGAGGAACCCGTGCGGGCCGGCCAGCACCGCCTCCTTCTGCCGGTGCCACTCCTCCCACTCCTGTACGAAGCTCATCCGGTCGACGTCCTGGACGGTCATGTCGGCTCCCTCCCGCTGCATGTCCTGTCCTTCGTGCAACAGCCGCGCCTGCACGGATCATCCCGCCAGGGCCGAGTCGTTCCTGGCCAAGGGCCGCCAGCCCATCGACCGGACGAGCAGTTGCTCCGTCGCGCATCCTGCGCAAGGTACGCCGGGACGACCGGTCATGGGCCCAGACGGGCTGAGGGTGGCCCGGGACCTCCCGGGTCGTCCGTTGCGGGTCGCCGCATGCCCGGTCGTCTGGAAAGTGCGCTCTTGTCATGACAGGGCAGGACGGCGGACCCTGGCAGCAGGCACAGCGGTACGCGCAGCGGACGTCGGAGCCCCGACGGCCCTGAGGCGGCTCAGGAGGCTCGCGGATGTCGGTTTCACCGGAGTGCGGCGCTGACGGTCCTGCTGTCAGCGAACACGAGGCGGAGGCGCTGGTCGAGGGAGTCTGCTTCAAGACGGGCCCGCCGCGCAGCGTCGGGGTCGAGGTGGAGTGGCTCGTCCACCGGGAGCGTGTACCGCACGACAGCGTGGGCCGGGAAGACCTGGAAGCGGCCCACGCCGTACTGCGGACCCTGCCGCTGACGTCCGGGCTGAGCGTCGAGCCCGGCGGTCAGGTGGAGCTGAGTTCCCGGCCGGCACCGTCGCTGGCCCAGTGCGTCTCGGAGGTCTCGGCCGATCTTGCGGCCGTGCGTACCGCGCTGCGCGAGCGCGGTCTGACACTGGCCGGGATGGGCGTCGATCCCTGGCTGCCGCCTCGACGGTTCCTGCGGGAGCGGCGCTACGACGCCATGGAGGCCTGCCTCGACCGTACGGGTCCGGCGGGACGAACCCTGATGTGTACCTCGGCCTCCGTCCAGGTGTGCCTCGACGCCGGACGGGAGGAACCCGGCGTCATGGGGTTCGCGCGCCGCTGGTGGCTGGCACACCACCTGGGCGCGGTCCTGGTCGCGGCGTTCGCGAACTCGCCCATGGCCAAGGGCCGCGCCACGGGCTGGCTGTCCACGCGGCAGCTGATGTGGGCGGAACTCGATCCGGGACGGGCCGGCGGGCCCTCCCTGGTACCCGACCCGCGGCGCGCCTGGGTCCGGCGGGTCCTCGACGCACCGGTGATGTGCGTACGGCGGGACGGTCCCTGGGAGGTGCCGGACGGAGTGAGCTTCCGCGAGTGGACCCGCTCGCGCACCATGCGCCCGCCGACCCACGCGGACCTCGACTACCACATCAGCACACTGTTTCCGCCCGTCAGGCCGCGCGGGCACCTGGAACTGCGCATGATCGACGCACAGCCCGGCGACGACGGGTGGATCGTGCCGCTCGCCGTGGTCACGGCCCTGTTCGACGACCCCGGTGCCGCGGTGATCGCGAACCGGGCGGTGGAGCCCCTGGCCGAGCGGGCCGCCGGGGCCCCGGCACCGCACAATCCGCTGTGGACCGACGCGGCGTGCCACGGGCTTGCCGACCCGGAGCTGAAGCGCGCCGCCGTGACCTGCTTCGCCGCGGCACTGGACGCCCTGCCCCGGCTGGGCGCGAGCACCAGGGTCATGGACGCCGTCGCCGCCCACACCGACCGCTACGTCCGCCGCGGCCGCTGCCCGGCCGACGACGTGCTCGACCGGCAGCGCGACCGGGACGCGTCCCCACGGCGCCGGGCCCGGCGGTGACCCGGACGATCTCGGCGCCCCCGGGCGGAATGACGCCGCGCTCCGTGCCGTTGCCGCAGAAAGGTTTCAGGTCGTCAGGACGCCTGCGGGGACGGTAAGTCGGGGGGATGGGCCGACGGCGCTCCGCGGGATGGCCTCGGGCCTGCGCATCGATCGAGTGGAGAAGGACGCCACGTGCGTGCATACGGATTCAAGTCGAACGGCGGACCGGAGGTCCTGGAGGAGATCCAGGTGCCGACCCCGCGGCCGGGCCCGGGACAGGTGCTGATCGAGGTCGCGTACGCCGGCGTGAACTTCGCCGAGGTGCAGCACCGACGGGGCGAGTTCGGCGAGCCCGACGGCCCCGGCGGCTACGACGTGCCCGGGCTGGAAGTCTCCGGCACGGTGGCCGCGCTCGGCAGCGGGGCGGCGGGACCGGCTGTCGGCGAACAGGTCGCGGCCTACCTTCCGGGCTTCGGCGGATACGCGGAGTTCGCCGTCGTCGACGCGGACTCGTCCGGCCGGTGGTTGCGCTTCCGCTCGCGCACGCGGCCGGGGTGCCATGCGTCTATCCGACGGCCTACGGGGTGCTGACGGACGCGGGGCGGCTGCACGAGGGTGAGACGGTCCTGATCCACGCGGCGGCCGGCGGAGTCGGTTCGGCCGCGGCGCGGATCGCGCGAGCGCGCGGCGCCGCCCGGGTGTTCGGCACCGTCGGCTCCGCGACGAAGACACAGCTGGCCGCCGAACTGGGCTACGACGCGCTGTTTGTCCGGGAGGACTTCGAGGACGCGGTCCGGGAGGCCACCGCCGGGCGCGGGGTGGACCTGGTGCTGGACCCCGTCGGCGGTCCGGTGCGCCACGCCGGCCTGCGTTCACGGGGCGCGGAGCGGGCTGAGCCGGGCGGCGCGTTCCCCCGTCGCACCGGCGAGCGAGGAGCCGGTGCCGGTCCGTTGCGACGGGGGAGACGTGTTCAGCCGGCCTGCTGTTGCTCCAGTGCGGAGCGGTGGGTGAGGGGTGGCCGCAGACCGAGGTGTTCGCGCAGTGTGCTGCCGGTGTACCCGGTGCGGTAGACGCCGCGTTCCTGCAGCTCCGGGACGAGCAGGTCGACGATGTCGTCGAGGCCGTCGGGGATGAGATACGGCGTGACGTTGAAGCCGTCGACCGCGCCGTGCCGCACGAACCGCGCGAACTTGTCGGCCAGGCCGGACGGCGTGCCGACGTGCCCACGCTGCGGACCGAGCGCGATGACGGTCTCGCGCAGCGACCAGCCGTGCGCCGCCGCCTTCGCCCGCCATTCGGCCACCACCGTGCGCGGGTCGGCGATGCGCCGCGCCCCGAAGGAGCCGTCGTTCTCGGCGACGACCGGCTCTTCCGCGGGCAGCGGGCCGTCGGCGTCGCGGTCGGACAGGTCGATGCCCCACAGCAGCCCGGCGATCCCCAGCGCCGTGGCGGGCGTGACCTGCTGGAGCCGGATCCAGCGCTTCTTCTCCTGGGCCTCCTCCTCGGTGGCGCCGATGATGATCTCGGTGCCGGGCAGGATCCGCAGGTCGTCGTCGGGCCGCCCGACCGCCCGCAGCCGGCGCCGGATGTCCTCGGCGAAGGCCAGCGCGTCGTCGAAGTCGTTGCCGTGCGCGGAGAAGATGACGTCGGCGTTGCGGGCGGCGAAGTCGCGCCCCTCGCCGGAGTCACCCGCCTGGAAGATCACCGGGTGGCCCTGGGCGCTGCGCGGCAGGGTGGGGGCGAGGTCGACGTCGAACTGCGGCCCCCGGTGGCGAACTTGGCGCACGGCACCGGGCACCGACCAGGCGGGCGCGGCCACGGACGTGGCGACCGCTTGATCGTCCCAGCCGTCCCACAGGGCGCGGGCCACGGTGAGGAACTCCTCGGCGCGCCGGTAGCGGTCGGCGTGGTCGAGGTAGCCGCCGCGGCGGAAGTTGGCGCCGGTCCAGGCGTTGTCGGTGGTCACCACGTTCCAGCCGGCGCGGCCTTCGGAGAGAAGGTCGAGGCCCGAGAGGCGGCGGGCGAGGTCCGCCGGCTCGTTGAAGGTGGAGTTGGAGGTGGAGACCAGGCCGATCCGGCGGGTGACCGCGGCCAGCGCCGCGAGCTGGGTGACGGCGTCCGGCCGTCCGGCCACGTCGAGATCGTGGATCCTGCCGTCGACCTCGCGCAGCCGCAGTCCCTCACCGAGGAAGAACGCGTCGAACAGGCCCCGTTCGGCGGTCTGGGCGACCCGCCGGAAGGAGGCGGGGTCGATCTGCGAGCCGCTGTCGGGGGCGGACCAGATGGTCCAGTGGTTGACGCCCTGGAAGAACACGCCGAAATGCAGCTCGGCGTCCGGCCGGGGGACGTCGAGGGGGTCGGTGCGGGTCATCGGGTCTCCTCCTGGACGGCCGCGGCCGCGAAACGGTTGGCGGGGCGCTCCAGACCCAGGGTCGAGCGCAGGGACGTGCCGGGCAGCGGGCGGGCGACGAGGCGCCGTGCGGACAGGGTCGGCAGGACGAGGCGGGAGAGGACGGGCAGATCCTCGTCCAGTACCAGGGGATGCAGCCGCACCCCGTGGACGTGACGGCTCAACTCGTCGAGAACAGCCACCAGTCCGTCCGCCGAGCCGACGTGCCGCAGCCGCCCGCGGTCGTCCCACGGCGCATGGCGTTCCAGGTCGGCGACGCGCTCGGCGCCGGTCGCGTCCGGCGTGTCCAGCGCCACCTCGACCTCGGCGAAAACACGGGGCGTACCGGCGCCGGCGGCTGCCGTGGCGACCGACGCCGGGTCGCGGCCCTGGACCAGGGCGACGTCGAGCCGCGCGGCGGGCACCCGGTCCGCCCGGCCCAGGACGACGAGCTGCCCCTGCGGCGGGCGCGGCACGATCGCCGGGCCCTTGACGGCGTAGGTGTCCCCGGTGAAGTCGACGTAGTGCAGCCGCTCGCGGTCGAGGTAGCGGCTCGTGGCCACGGACCGGATGACCGCGTCGTCCTCCCACGAGTCCCACAGGGCGCGGACCACCTCCACCCCGTCCCGGGACTCCCGGGCCCGCCCGGCCGCGTCGGCGACCGGAGGGCGCCCCCACACCCGGGCCGCCTCAGGGTGGCTCTCCTCGGTTACCACCCACCCAGCGCGGCCTGCGGAGATGTGGTCCAGGGACGCCAACTGGCCGGAGACATGGAAGGGTTCGGCATACGTGACCGGGACGACGGGCGCGATCCCGATCGTGGTCGTGGACGCGGCGACGAACGCCGCCCGCTCCACCGCCCCGATACGGCCGACGGGATCCGGCCCGGCACCGGGCGGCAGCACCCCGTCGTCCAGGGTGATCAGGGTGAACCCGGCGTTCTCGGCGACGGCGGCGAGCGCGGCCACCCGGCGCGGGGTGAGCAGCTGGTCGGGTGAGTGGGCGGCGCGGCGCCAGGCCGCGGGGTGGGCGCCGTCACCGTCGATCTCGACGGCGAGGTGCAGGGCGGGGCCGGACAATGGACGTTCCTTCCGGGAAACACGGGAACTCGCGGCCGCACGGCCACGACGAGCGAGCCGGGCGACGGCAGCGGACGAGAGGCGGACGAGGCCACGACGTGCGAGCAGGGCGTGGCGACGCCGAGAGGTGTCGGGTGTGACGACGGCGCCCGGGACCGGGCGTGGACACGGCGTACGGGACCTGCGGACGGGCCTGCGGGACCGGCTTGCGGGACGGGCCGCAGGAGTCAGAGGCGGTGTCCGGAAGGACAGACGGCGGAGCAGGTGCGGCAGTAGTCGACATGCCGGCGCATGATCAGTCGCACGCCACAGCGCCCACCTCGCGGTGCCGCGCCGGATACGTGCATCAAGGGCCTCCACCCGTCAGAAACCGATCGGTTCACCGTACGTCGCTCGCCCCCACGGGTGTCAAGGACATGCGACCCGACCCACACCCGCCGCGGGCAGGTGGAGACCGACTGAACGGCGAGGCCGCGGGATCCGGGGGTACAGCGCATCGGCGGGGCGGGCCTGCCGCGTGGTGATGGGTGGCGGGGTAGCCGCCGGATCTGTTCCGCGGTGGGCGGTCGCGGCCGCACGACGGTTTCCCGCCCCCCCGCCGACATGCCTCCAGGAGATCACCGGAATCCGGTGAGGACCTCTCACCTGTCCCGCGGCGAACCTGGGCACGCGGCACGGACCTGCGCACCGGCCCCCAGGTCCACGTGTGGTCGCCGGAACCCGAGGGACAAAGGGGAACGCCATGGGACATGAACAGCGCAGACCTCGGCAACGCCCGTCGGCATGGCCGCCTACAGCGTCGGCAAGGCGGCACTCAACCATCTGGTCCGCGTCCTCGACCTGGAGCTGCGCCTCGACGGCATCCGCGTGAACGCGGTGGCGCCACAACTCCTCGACACGGCCAGGAACCGGGCGGTGTTCCCTCCGCAGGCGCCGGCCCACGCCGTCCGGCCGGAGGTGATCGCGAACGTCATCGCCTTCCTCGTCGGCGCTCTCGCGGCGCACGTCAGCGGCGCGATCGTGCCTGCCTGCGGCGCCTGGTCCGATCGTCGCGGCCAGGCCCCCTTCCACGCCGGACCCCGCTGGGACCCGTCGGACCCGGTACGCCACCCACCCCGTGTACGTCACCACTGGCGGAAGGGAAGCACCATGTCATCCACGAACCGCCGCTCGTTCCTCGCCCGCGGCGCGGCGCTGGCCACCGTACCCACGGTCGCCGCGCTGGCCGACGGCGCGCTCGCCGGTCAGGCGTCGGCCGCCACGCTGCCCGACTACGCGCCGGTCCCGCCGTCCGCGCTCGGTCCCGCCGTCAACGCGCAGGGCTACTACGTCGGCCGGATCGAGAAGAACCTATGGTCACCCTGGAGATCACCCCGCGCGTGCCGCACGTCTTCCAGGCCTACCAGCCGGTTCTCGAGGAAGCGGGCGCCGCGCTGGACAGGGCCGGACAGTTCCTGACCGCACGACTCACCAGCACGGAGCGCGCCACCGGCTAGGGCGTGTCGCCCACATATGTGTGGGGAGGGGTCTGAGCGCGAGAGTGGGCCTCACGGTAGCCAGTGCCCGAGAGTGTGGCCCACCTCGGTGAGCGCGTACTCGACCCTTGGCGGCGCCTCCGGATACATCGTCCGGGTCCACCACTGCAACCACCATCGGCACCCACACCGCCTGCGGCGATCAGCCCCCGGCCTCGCGCCTCCACGCCGGCGTCGACAACGTCATGACCGACCACCGCCGGCGGCCAGCACTGCCGCGAGGCCTTCTTGCAGATCCTTGACGAAATACTCGGGAACCTCCAGCGACGGGAAGTGTCCCCCGGTTTCGGGCGACCTCCATCGGACGATCTGTCGGTACCGCTCCTGTGCCCAGGCGCGCGGACACTTCTCGATGTCGCGGGGATACATACTGATTGCTGACGGGACGTCGACCCGCAGTTCGGGGTCGAGCGAGTTGTGGCTTTCGTAGTAAATGCGGGCCGACGATGCGCCGGTCCGTGTCAGCCAATACAGGGTGACATCGTCAAGAACGCTGTCCCTGGAAATCGTCTCGAACGGGCTGTCTTCGGTATCCGTCCACTCGGCGAACTTGTCAAGGATCCAGGCAAGAAGCCCGACCGGTGAGTCGACGAGCGAGTAGCCGATGGTCTGCGGTCGGGTCGCCTGCTGCTTCGCGTACGCCGCGTGGTGGCGCCAGAAGTCGCGGGTCTCCTCGGTCCATGTGCGCTCGGCCGCCGTCAGCCCGTCCGTTGTCAACCCGGGCGGTGCTTGGGCGGTCGTCGTGTGGATGCCGAGAACGTGCTCCGGGAACCTGCCGCCGAGGACCGTGGTGATCACACCTCCCCAGTCGCCGCCGTGGGCTGCGAACTTGCCGTAGCCGAGCCTTCCCATCAGTTCCACCCACGCGGCCGCGATCTTTTCGATTCCCCACCCGGTGGTGGCCGGCTTGTCGCTGTAACCAAAACCTGGCAGCGACGGCACTACGACGTGGAACGCTGGTGCGTCTGCGCTTTTCGGATCCGCCAGTTCGTCCATTACATGGGTGAACTCGGCAATGCTGCCTGGCCAGCCGTGCGTCAAGATCAGAGGGGTGGCGTCCGGGCGGGTGGACCGACGGTGCAGGAAGTGGATTCCCAGATCGTCAATGGTCGTGCGGAACTGGCCGATCCGGTTGAGGCGCGTTTCGAACGACCGCCAGTCGTACCCGGTGCGCCAGTAGTTCACGACATCGACGAGGTCGGCGAGAGGGACGCCCTGATCCCATCGGCGCGGGTCGGGCGCGGCGCGATGGACCGTCTCGGCCTCCGGCAGCCGTGCCGCGGCCAGTCGCGCGCGCAGGTCGTCGAGGTCAGCGTCGGTTGCGTGGGTTTCGCATGCTTGTACGTCGCTGGTTCGACGGTTCATGAGACGCCCCCGCCGGGGTGAGCTGACGACGTGGTGACAACGCCGCGATCGATGGCGGCCGCAGCGTCGGTGACGCGCCAGTGCGTGGACATGGGACCCCCTGGTCATCGATGGAAACGGCTTGAGATCTGCCGGAACCGGCTAAGACGGTTCTAACAGGTCTCCGTGTCGGCCTGCAACCGGCTAAGGTGGTTCCATGAGCGCTCGGTTCCCTGACTTCCGTCTCGGCAAGGTGCTGGCGACCAGCTTCACGGGGACCCTGACGGAGCGTCGTGGCGACTCTGTGGAGCGCATCCCCACGCCGAACCGACTAGTCGACTGGCTGGCGGTGAGTGGCCTCGCCGTGGAGTCCTGCACCACCGCCCAGCTCGAACGCGCTCGGGAGCTGAGGGAGTCGATTCACGCCGCTGCGACAGCGGCCGCGCGCCGAGATCCTCTCCCTGTGTCCGCTGTCCAGGTCATCAATGACTGCAGCATTCAGGGTCGGGCCGCGGCTGTCCTGACGCCCGAGGGCAATCGGCAATGGCGACTGGGCTCGGCTTCCTCCGTGGAGGATGCCCTGGGCGTTGTCGCCGCCGACGCGATCAGCATCATCGCGGGCGAACGAGACGGAAAACTGGCCTTGTGCGCATCGCCAACCTGCCGAGCGGCCTTCTTCGACACCAGCCAGAGCCGCACCCGGAAATGGTGCGACATGAACACGTGCGGGAATCGTCAGAAGAAGGCGCGCTTCAATGCCTACAAGCACGAAAACCCCGGATCGGCAAAGTAGTCATTGCTCTCGGTGCGTCCAGGTGGGCCCCACGTCTGCGGCACACCTGTCGCTTTGAAGGCACTCCAACGGCACTGCCGAGAGCCGTCCGTGGCTTTCGGTCAACATGCTCGGTCAGTACAGCCGGCGGGAGACGACGGCACGTCTCCAGCCAGGACCCCACGCGAACCGTCCCGCTGCTTGAGGCCGGGCGTGTCGCACTCGATCGTCGCGCGCGAGCCGTGCAGCAGCGACGGGCGGCGCGGCCGGCCCCGGACGCCTGCGCTGCCAACGGCGCGGCGACGGGTGCGGCGCGGGCGGACCGGCTTCCGCGGGACCGGACGCCTGCTGCGACAACCGTGACGCCGGTGAGCACGGAAGGCACCGCAGGTGGACGCGTGGTACCGAGGTACCACCCGCTTGGCCCAGGTCGGCCTCCCGGTACGACGGGATCGGGGTGATCCGGCGCCTAGCGTTGCCGTGCGGCGTCGGAAACAAGTGACGCCGGAGGCCGACAGAAAGACACGCGCATGATCGACGCACGGCAGTTGACCAAGAGGTACGGCGAGAAGACGGCCGTCGACAGCCTGGACTTCGTCGTGAAGCCCGGTACGGTGACCGGCTTCCTGGGGCCCAACGGCGCGGGCAAGTCCACGACCATGCGCATGATCGTCGGCCTCGACGCCCCGACGAGCGGCACGGTCACCGTGAACGGCCACCCCTACGCCCGTCACCAGGCACCGCTCCAGGAGGTCGGCGCCCTGCTGGAGGCGAAGTCGATCCACCCGGGCCGCTCGGCGTACAACCACCTGCGGACCCTCGCGCTGACCCACGGCATTCCGCGCCGCCGGGTCGACGAGGTCGTCGAACTGGCCGGGCTGGGCAGCGTGGCGAGGAAGCGGGCCGGTGCCTTCTCCCTCGGGATGGGACAGCGGCTGGGCATCGCGGCGGCGCTGCTGGGCGATCCGCAGACGGTGATGCTGGACGAGCCGGTCAACGGCCTGGACCCGGAGGGCGTGCTCTGGATCCGCAACCTGCTCAAGACGCTCGCCGAAGAGGGCCGGACGGTGTTCGTGTCCTCGCACCTGATGAGCGAGATGGCCCTGGTGGCCGACCACCTGATCATCGTGGGCCGCGGGCGGCTGCTGGCAGACACCACCGTGGGAGACCTGATCCGCGAGGCGGGCGGTGACACCGTGACGGTGGCGACGCAGGATCCGGCGCGGCTGCGGGACGTCCTGGCGGGACCGGGCGTCGACGTCACCGGCCGGATCGGCTCCGAGGAACTCCAGGTGACCGGGGTGACCGCCCGCGAGATCGGGCTGAAGGCGGCCGAGCACGGGATCGCGCTGTTCGAGCTGAGCTCGCGGACCGTGTCGCTCGAGGAGGCGTTCATGGATCTGACCAGGGATGCCGTGGAGTACCACGGCTCCACGACCGGGATCGAGACCCTCGGGAGGCCCGCATGAGCACCCTCACCGCAACCGCCGAGGAACCCCGGACCGCTCCTGCCCGCCCCGCCTACCGGGTGACCGGCCGGCGGGTGCTGTCCTCGGAATGGGCCAAGCTGTGGTCCCTGCGCTCGACCTGGATCACCCTGGGCCTCGGCCTGCTGTTCCTGGTGGCGTTCGGGCTGATCGCCGCGAGCCGTTACAAGTCGGGGATCAACTCCGGCCACCAGGACCGCGACTTCGCCACCGCCACGGCCGTCAGCCTCTCCCTCTTCGGCACGAACTTCGCCCAGCTGGCCCTGGGCGTCCTCGGCGTGCTGGTCACGGCGGGGGAGTACTCGACCGGCATGATCCGCTCGACGCTCGCGGCGGTGCCGCGCAGGCTGCCCGTGCTGTGGTCCAAGGCGGCCGTGTTCGGGCTGGTCGCGCTGGCGGTGGGAACGCTGGGCGCCTTCGTCGCCTTCCTGTTCGGCAGCGGGATCGTGTCGGGCACGCCCGCGGCCATGGGCCTCTCCCACGCGGGCGTCCTGCGGAGCCTGCTGGGTGCCGGGCTCTACCTCGGCCTGGTCGGGGTGATCGGCGTCGCCCTGGGCGCGCTGCTGCGGTCGGTGGCCGGCGGGATCTCGGTGCTGGTGGCCACCCTGATGCTGGTCCCGGGCCTGATCTCGCTGCTGCCGAGCTCCTGGCAGGACAACATCAGCCCCTACCTGCCGTCCAACGCGGGGGAGTCGATGTTCGCCCTCACCCACGACTCCACGGCCCTGTCGCCGGGCGCCGGACTGCTGGTCTTCCTGTGCTGGACGGCGCTGGCGCTGGGCGGCGCGGCGTACCGGCTCGCGCGCAGCGACGTCTGACACCCGCACCATGGCAGCGTGACATCCGTGACCATCGACGACATCAGCGGGACGGTACCGCTGGTCGCCCGGCTCTCCCGGGGCGGCCAGCGGTTGCGGCAGGCCGACCAGAGGCATCCGTGGGTGCTGGACGCCGGCGTCGTGGTCCTGGTCTTCCTGATGTTCTGCGTGCCCGACCTGTTCCACCACGGTGAAGGCGACGGTGACGGTGACGGCCCGCGCCACTTCCGGTTCGCCTTCACCCAGTTGTCCGTCGCGGGAATGCTGGCGGTGCAGGTCGGCCTGGTACTGCCGCTGCTGTGGCGGCGGCGCAGGCCCGAGGCGGCCTTCGGCGTCATCGCCGCGGTGTTCGTCCTCCAGTGGGCCCTGGGCGCGGCGCTGCGCGCGGACGTCGCGCTCTTCGTCGCCCTGTACAGCCTGACCCTGCACGGGCGGCTGCGGCGGCTGCCGTGGGCGTGCGGGGTCATGGCGGGCGCCATGGCGCTGGTGGCGGTGCGCGTCTCCCGGGTCGTGTCGGTCTGGGACGCGCTGTTCTTCCTGTTGAGCACGGCCACCGCGGCCCTCGCGGTCGGCCTGACGGTACGGATCCGCCGGGCCCAGCTCGCCGGGCTGCGGGAGCGGGCCGCCCAGCTGGAGATCGAGCGCGACCAGCGAAGCAGGCTGGCCACGGCCACCGAACGCACCCGGGTCGCCCGCGAGATGCACGACATCGTCGGCCACAACCTGTCCGTCATCATCACGCTCGCCGACGCCGGCGCCTACGCCACCGACATCGCGCCCGAGCGGGGCAAGGAGGCCCTGCGGCTCATCGGCGACACCGGCCGGCAGGCCCTCGGCGAGCTGCGGCGCGTCCTCGGCGTGCTGCGCGAGACGGCGGACGGCTCCGAGGGTGGCCCGGAGCTGAGCCCGCAGCCCGGCATCGCGGACCTCGACGCGCTGTGCGCCAAGGTACGCGCCGCCGGACTGGAGGTCGTCTACCGCACCTCCGGCGATGTGGACGCCCTGGACGGCGGGGTACAGCTGACCGTGTACCGCATCGTCCAGGAAGCCCTCACCAACACCCTGAAGCACGCCGACGCCGGCGCCCGGGTGCACCTGGCGATCCTCGTCGAGGGCAGCCGGCTGACCATCCGGGTCCAGGACACCGGCCCGGCCGAGCCGTCCGGACCGCCGAACGAGGAAGGACACGGACTGGTGGGCATGAGGGAACGAGCGGCTCTGTACGGCGGGACCGTCAGCGCGGGTCCCGCGCGTGGCGGAGGATGGAGCGTCGAGGCCGTCCTCGACCTCACCCCCCAGGGCGGTGCCCGGTGACCACCGTGCTCATCGTCGACGACCAGCCGCTCCAGCGCTACGGCTTCCGGATGCTCCTGGAGTCCGTTCCCGAGACCGACGTCGTCGGCGAGGCCGCGCACGGCGCCGAGGCCGTCCGCAAGGCCGCCGAACTGCGCCCGGACGTCGTCCTGATGGACATCCGCATGCCCGGCATGGACGGCATCGAGGCCACCCGCCGTATCGTCGCCGCCGGCGAGCGTTCGCGCGTCCTCGTGCTCACCACCTTCGACCTCGACGAATACGTCCACGCCGCCCTCCGCGCCGGAGCCAGCGGATTCCTCCTCAAGGACGCGCACGCCGAGGAACTCCTCGCCGGCATCCGGGCCGTCGCCGCGGGGGACGCCGTCATCGCCCCGGCCCTCACCCGCCGCCTCCTGGACGAGTTCACCCGCTACGTCCCCGCCCACCGCGGAGACCGTGCCGAGGACCCGAGACTCGGCTCCCTCACCGACCGCGAGCGTGAGATCCTCGTCGCCATCGGCAAGGGCTGGAGCAACGGTGAGATCGCCACCCGGTTCGTCCTGTCCGAGTCCACCGTCAAGACCCACGTCGGCCGCGTCCTGGCCAAGATCGGCGCCCGTGACCGCGTCCAGGCCGTGATCTTCGCCTACGACCAGGGCCTCGCCCGCCCCAACGCGGACTGAGCCGACGCACGGCGGCGGCAGGCCGACACCCGCGTGCTCCCGGCCGGCCACCCCAGCGGCAAGGAGCTCGCCGACCTGGCGGACATGGTCCTCGACAACGCGGCCCGGCGCGGCGACGCCCTCCTCGCACTCCCCGGGAGCCTGGACCGCCGGTGCGCCCATGACCGCGGTCAGCCGGCGGGCCTCTTCCGCGGCCAGCCGTGGTGTGCCCGCGTCCGGGCCTTCGCCGCGTCCGCGAGGCCGGGCTGGAGGCGGCGGGCGGCGTCGACATGGTCGTCGGTCCAGATGATCCGGACCGCCACCGGCGTGGCCCGGCCCTGACCGTCGCTGAGTTCGGTGCGGACGGACTCCACCAGCCGCGCGGCACCCTCGGGGCGCAGCGGGACGACGTCGGGGACGGGGGAGTGGTCGCCGAGGCTGGCCGCGAGCCCGTGGTACCAGCCGGTGACCAGGGCCGCCGATCCGAGGACGGCAGAGTGGGCGTCGGCCCGCACGGCCTGGACGCGCGCCAGGTCCTCCCCCTGCCACAGGGAGACGACGGCGTCGGCGGCCAGGCGCAGCCCGACGACTCCCGAGACGAGGGTGGTCGTGCAGGCCAGCGACAGCGGCTTGGCGCCGCGCTCGGCCAGGAAGCTGCGGAACGCGTCGTCGAGGCGGCGGGCGGAGGCCGCCGCCTCACGGCTCTGCGGATCCGGGTCGGCGGGGTGGCGGTGGCCGAGGGCGTAGTCGACGGCGCCGCCGAGGTAACGGGCGCTGTCGTCGTACGCCTGGGCGAGTGCCTTGTGGACGGCGGCCTGGGCGCCGCGCGGCCAGAAGAACACGGCGACGACGATGCTGACCGCACACCCCAACGCGATGTCCTG
Organism: Streptomyces sp. NPDC048417; assembly: GCF_040651615.1. Taxonomy (NCBI): domain Bacteria; kingdom Bacillati; phylum Actinomycetota; class Actinomycetes; order Kitasatosporales; family Streptomycetaceae; genus Streptomyces; species Streptomyces sp. NPDC048417. The sequence goes on from NZ_JBEZKI010000006.1 coordinate 304,917, forward strand.
GACACGCAGCAGGGCGACATGCCAGTTGGGGTCGTGGCCGATGTTGAACAGCACCACGAGCGTGACGGTGAACGCGGCCTGCCCGGCGGCGAAGGAGATGGCGGCGGGCGCGATGCCGGCGAACAGGATGGCCACCGGAAGCACGAACCACAGCGCGGTGCCGTGATGGCCGATCAGATGCAGCAGCCCGGCGCCGACGACGGAGCCCGCCACCGTGCCGAGGACGGCGCGAGCGGCGTTCTGCCCGGTGCTGAGCGCGTTGGAACGCAGCACGGACAGGGTGCCCAGCAGGACCCAGAAGGAGTGCCCCACGCCGGTCGCTCCGGCCAGGAACACCGCGATGCCAAGACCGACGCCGCCGCGCAGACTGTTGTGCAGCCACACCGAGTCGGCCCTGAGATGGGCGGCGGCCCGTTCCCGTGCGGAGGCCAGCGGTGCGGCCAGCGCGCCCGGGTCCCGGCCGAGCAGCCGTTCGGGCCAGCTGCGCTGCCAGGCGGTGGCCGCCATGTCCACGTTGTCGGCGATCTGCAGCACGGCGAAGCCGAGCTCCTGGGCGCGGAAGGACACGTCGAGCGTGGCGATGAACCCGTAGATCTCCGCCGTGCTGTTCCCGCCCGGGTGTTCGGCGGGCACCCGGACGGTGGAGCTGTGCTCCATCCCGGTCAGTGCCGCCCGCAGTTCCTCGGCGCGGACCCGCAGCGGGCCGGTGTCGCCGGTCAGGTCCGTGAGCAGGTCGCAGGCCGCCTCCAGGACCTGTGCGGCGGCGCGGCGCACGCTGTGTGCGGCCGGATCACAGCCGGGGGGCTCGTCGGTGTAGTCGGACCGGTCCACCAGGACGGCGCACAGCCAGGTGAGTTCGTCCACCAGCCGGACCAGGGCACGTGAGGTCGCGGACAGGCCGGTGGGGCGATAGGGGGTGGCGTCGAAGGCTCCCCGCAGGTCCGCGCCGGTACGGGAGGTGACCTCCGCCGCCGCTCTGCACCGCTCGGCGAAGGGCACTGACCCGGCCGGCGCCGGCACGGTGGCGCGGGTGCGCAGATATCCGGCGGCGGCCCGGCAGACGGCGGCCGCCGGGGCGCTGAGCGGATCGGCGACGGGACGCGGCCACATCAGGGCGACGGCCGGCAGCGCCACCGCCGCAGCCAGGCCCGCGCCGGCGAGACGGTCGGGCAGCTGGGACAGCGATACCGGTGCGCTGACCGGCAGCACGAAGGCCAGCAGGAGCGCCGTCGAGCTGCCGGCCAGGACCGAGCTGACCACACCGGAGAACAAAACCACGAACCCGACCACGACCGTCGCCGCCACGGCCAGCCAGATCTCGGCTGCCACCAGCGTCCCGACGCAGATCAGCACCAGCCACGCCACCGCGAGAGCCGCCTGCGCCCGCAGCCGCTCCACCATCGGACCGGAGTAGTCGACCAGCAGCAGCATCGAGAACGTCCCGAACGCGGCGAAGCTCGCCATCGTCGGGTTGTGGAAGACCTCGCTGCTCAGGGCGAACAGTGCGGGCATCACCAGCGCGGTACGCCCGGCCCGCCGGGTCGCCGCGAGGTCCGGGTCCCGGTCGCGCAACCACGTCACCCAGCGCGGTGCCCGCCCCGACATGTACACCTCCCGCTGGCCCAGGGCAGTCGGCCCCGCCGCCGCACCGCGCACACCACCCATATGCGGCCACCACCCGGCGGTCCGCAACATTTACCGGGACGGTACGACTCCCTGAGCGCAACGGCACCCCGCGCAGCGGATGTCCGACCGATCCGAAGCTCGGCGCACCACAGCCGACGCGGCCCGGCTCACCGCACCGGGAAGCCGAACGCGTACCCCTGTTCCTTGAGCCAGGGCAGCACATCGCGCAGGGCGGCCACGGTCTCGGAGCGGTCGCCGCCGGCGTCGTGGAAGAGGATCGTCGGCCCGTTGGGCATCTCGTCCTTGACGGTGGCCACGATCGCGGACGTGCCGGGCCGTTCGAAGTCCTTCGAGTCGACGTTCCAGCCGAGCGGGCGCATACCGTGGGAGGCGGCGAGCTTCCTGCTGTACGGGGTGAAGGCGCCGCCCGGAGCGCGGTAGTAGAGCGGCCGTACACCCCCCGACGCCTCGGTGATCATGCGTTCCGCGTCGAGGATCTGCTGGGACTGGTAGGCCTCGGACTTGGTGTCCATGGTGACGTCGTGCGACACCGTGTGGTCGCACAGCCGGTGCCCGGCCGCCACCACCGCCCTCACCAGGTCCGGATGCGCCTGCGCCTGCGGGCCGATCATGCAGAACGTGGCCTTCACGCCGTACTCCTTGAGCACCTGGAGCACCCGGGGGGTCCAGACCGGGTCCGGGCCGTCGTCGATGGTGATGTTCACGCCCCGGCTGCCGCGGTCCGAGGCGTGCGCGATCTCCATGGACACCGCGGCCGCCTCCCGGTCGGCGCCGGGTGCCGCGGGATGCGCCGAAGTCCCGGCTCCCGTCCTCCCGTCGACGGGACCGGACGGCGAGGTCCACAGCGAGGCGGCCACGGCCACCGCCGTGACCCCCATCGCCGCCGCGGCCACCTGGCCGTACCAACCTCGTCCGCCGCGCCGTGCCATCTTCCGCCCCGATCTGTGTCGTTCCGTTGATCTCGTGCACCCGTCCAGACGGAAGGCGGCGGGCACCGGATCCATCCGTTACCGATCACGGACAATTCCGCGAGAGATCTGCGACAGGCTCCCCGCGTGTCCTATAACGGCGGGTGGAGCGATCGGTGTTGGCGGACCGGAACACGGTCATGGGCGGAACACGGTCATGGGCGGAACACGGTTGCGCCATTGGGGCGACCATCAACGCAACCGGGTTGTGCGACGCTTCCGTTCGCGAGTCCGACTCGCCCTCGGCGCGGCGGCCGCGCAGCAGCGTGAGCCGGAGATCCTCGACGCCGCCCGACCGCTCGCTCGTTCCTGTCGGTCCGGCCGTCCAGCCGCCGACCAGGAATCCCCGGCACCGGGAAACGCCGAGGTGCCCGTCGGTCGTAGGCCGGCGGGCACCCCATGTGTCGGGTCACAGGGACTGTTTCATGATCCAGTCACGGATTCCGGGGATGGAGTAGGCGATCTGCCAGGTGCCCATGTGCGCGCTCGTGGCGCCGGTGGTGCCGGTGACCGTGCCGGTCTGGAAGGTCGCGTAGTTCACGGGCGCCCGCTGCTTCTCCAGGTTGCGTACGTCCGCCGCGAACTGCGCGGCCGTGGAGCCCGCGTCCCACACCGCTGTGCCGACCTCGGTCCCCTCCGCCTGGATGACCGAGGTGATGGCGTTCTCGCCGGGGAAGGCCTTGTCGTCGTCCTGCGAGACGACGATCCACAGCTTCTTCTCCGCCAGCGGCGCGGCCTGGCTGTCCGGCCACTGCCCGGCGACGATGTAGGCGGCCGCGAACAGGTCCGGGTAGCGGATGTTCAGCCCGAGCGACAGCATCGCGCCCATCGACTGCCCGGTGGTGTACCGCCGCTTGGTGTCGATGCTGTACTGCTCCGACACCGCCTCGACGAGATGCACGGTGGTCTCGAACAGCGAGGTCGGCTGGTAGGTGTCGTCGATGACGACCTCGCCGTACTCGGGCGCGAGTACGAACGACTCGTGCCGCGCCTGGGCCTCGGGGCTCGCCCAGCACACCGCGCCGAGCCCCTGGACCAGGGGGCCGACGGTGTCGACGTTGACGACACTGGCGTCGTGCATGAACAGCACCAACGGGTACTTCCTGCGCGGGTCGTAGTTCTTGGGCGTGAAGAGGTTGTACTTGAGCGACCTGCCGGTCTCCGGGTCGTCGAAGGTGAACTGCTCGAAGTCGTCGACGATCGGGCTCACCACCGCACTCGTGGCGACCGCCGTGCCGCTTGGCGCGTAGGACCTGCCGTGGGTCGTGGTGACCGTGCCGGTCTGGGTGACGGTGGCCTTCGCGGGGACGATGGGGCCGCCGGGGGTCGTGTCGCCGGCCGTCGGACCGCCGGCGCCCGGGCCGCCCGAACCGCTGGGGGCGGGGGCCGGGCTGCTCGACGCGCCGACCGCGTCCTTGCCCCACAGCAGGGCGGCCCTGTCGTCGGGGGAGAGCTCGACGATGACATGGCGGCCGTCCCTGCCCCGCTCGGCGAGCGCGGCGGAGGTGTTGGCGTAGACCCTCGTGACCGTGCGGTCGGTGACCGCGAACGCCGAGGCGGCAAGGGAGGAGCCGGCGATGGCATGGTCGTACTCGACCGCCACCGCTATGAGCTTCTGCCCTACGCCGTAGACCTTGGTGATCGCGGTGGCGCCGACGATGTGCCCGGCCCCGGATGCCGGGTCCGTCGGGTCGGGGGAGGCGGCCGCGACGGCGGTGCCGCCGAGTGCGGCCACGGTGCCGATCCCGGCGGAGCCGGCGATGAGCGTGCGCCTGGTTACCAAGACAAACTCCTTCATCGGTGGGACGAGGGTGGGGGTACGACGGTGGGGTCAGCCGCGCGGTGAGCGGAGCGGGTCGGAGATCTCGGCCGCGAGGGTCTCGGCCGGGCCCTGGGCGTACGAGGAGTCCATCGCCTCGTACGGGACACGGGCGTAGCTCCGGGCGTCCGCCATGTCCTCGGCGCCGCCCTCCAGCAGCCGTCGTTGGTCGGCGTCAAAATTTCTCTCCTCCGGCTGAAATCAATTGACCGCACGGATTGGACCCAGCGGTATATGACGAGAAAACGCGGGTCGAGCGGGCGGCCGAGCGGACGCCGGGAAAAGGAACACACATTGTTGTGCCGACGCGCCGTGAGCGTTGCATCGGGGGTGAGAGACCGTCAACAGAGGTGACGCGGGATCTAAGATTGCGCGCGGCGAAATCATCTCGTCGGCCCAGCTGAACGGCGGACGCGAATTTCCTGTCGTTTTCCTTAGAATCCTGGAATGCGCGCGGTATATCGGCCGAGGGACTCTGGGAATACATGAAAAGCGGGGGGACACAACAGTCGGAGGCCCTCGGTGCGAGGACCTCCGACGGTGGGGCGCGGGTCGGTCAACTGCCGTGCAGGGCGCCCTTGGCGGCGGCGAGACGCAGCGCTCCTTGCGCCGGGTGTCGTCGGGCCGACGCGCCGGACGACACCGTCGGCTCAGGCGGCCCCGTCGGCCTCCCCGTCGGCCTCCTGGACCAACTCGATCGCCCTTCCCAGGGTGGTGAGCCGGTCCTCCAGGGTCGTGCCGGCCGGATAGAGGCGGACGGTGTCGACGCCGGCGTCGCGCCAGACGGCCAGCCGGTCGCGCACCATGGACTCCGTGCCGATCAGCGTCGTACCGAGCACCATCTCGTCGGTCACGAGGGCGGCCGCGCCGTCCCGGTCGCCGGCCTGCCAGCGCTCCTGGACCTCGGCGGCGACCTCGGCCCAGCCCTGGCGGCTGTACGCGCCGTTGTAGAAGTTGGTGGACGCCGACCCCATGCCGCCCAGACTGAAGGCGAGTTCCTTCTTACGTCCGGTGACCATCGCGCCGAGCGCCTCCTCGTCGGGCGCGAAGGCGACCTCGGCGCCCTGGCAGACGTCCAGTTCGGCGCGGGTACGACCGCTGCGGGCCAGGCCCTCGTCGAGGTGGGCGAAGTAGGCGTCGGCCGCGCCCTCGGGCACGAAGCTGGTGCCCAGCCAGCCGTCGGCGACCTCGCCGGTCAGCCGCAGCATGGCCGGGGACAGGGCGGCGAGATAGATCGGGATCTCGTGCTCGGCGCGCATCGACAGCCGCATCGCAACGGCCTCGCCGCCGGGCAGGGGGACGTTGAACTCGGCGCCGGAGTAGGCGAGTCGGCCGCCGTCGAGCACCCGCCGTACGATCTCCACCGTCTCGCGCATACGCCGCAGCGGCCGGGCGAAGGGCACGCCGTGCAGTCCCTCGATCACCTGCGGGCCGGAGGCGCCGAGGCCGAGCAGGAAGCGCCCGCCGGACAGGTTGGAGAGGGTGACGGCGGTCTGGGCCACGGCTGTCGGGGTCCGGGTGCCCAGTTGCATGACACCGGAGCCGAGCAGCATCCGGTCGGTGAGCGCCGCGTAGTAGCCGAGCGCGGAGGGCGCGTCGGAGCCCCAGGCCTCGGCGACCCAGCAGATGTCCAGGCCCAGCTTCTCCGACTCGACGACGAAGTCGCCCATCTGGGACCAGTGTTCGCCGCCCGAGGCCTCGATCGTGGTCGCCGTCCGCATCACGCCTCCGCCCGCTGCTTGATCTGCGCGAGGGTGGCGGTGATGCCGCGCTCGAACTCCCGCAGCCGTACGAACACGATCTTCTGTTCCTTGTCGGGCATCCGGTCGATCGCCACCGACAGCCCCGAACGCCCCGGTCCCAGCTGCATCCACTGCGACAGTGCGGTCCCGCCGTTCTCGGAGCGCAGCCGGAACCGCCAGACCGCGGAGGGCTCGGCGGGGTCCTGCACGGCCCAGGCGAGCACCGACGACGGTTCGCACTCGATCACGTGGGACGTGGTCTCCCAGTTGCCGAGCGCCTCGTGCTCGCTGCGGCCGACGAACCGGGCGCCCACCGCCGGCCCGGCCGCGCCGTCCAGCCAGGCGACGGACCGAAGTTCCTCGCTCATGTCCGGCATCAGTTCGATGTCGCTGACCAGGGCCCACACCTTCTCCGGTGGGGCGTCGATCCAGGTCCGCACCTCGACCGTGGGTTTGTCCGCGTAGCGTGCGCCCGTCCACTCCAAGGTCGTCGGCCTCCTCGCCGTCAAGGGTCTGACCTCCAGAGTTGCTTTCCGAGACTCTCCCTGTCAAGAGGGGGCACCGTGCTCAGTCGGTGCCGAACCGCCGTCGTACGTCCGGCCGCTGCCTGAGCCGCTCGGGATAGCCGGGCCCCATCCGCATCGAGGTCTCCTCGGCCCGCAGCGGGGTCCGGCACTGGGCGCAGACCACCTCCGCCGCGGTGTCGTGGTCGCACGCGTCGTGATGGAACACCACGGGCACCCCGCGCTCCCCGGCCAGCCAGCGGTCGCCCCACGCGGACATCGCGGCGAGCACGGCGAACAGGTCCCGCCCCTTCTCCGTGAGGACGTAGTCGTAGCGCGGCGGCTCCGCCTCGTACAGCCGCTTCTCCAGGATCCGCTCGTCGACCAGGTGGCGCAGCCGGTCGGTCAACGTGTTGCGGGCGATGCCCAGTTCCTGCTGGAACTCGTCGAAGCGGCGGATCCCGTAGAACGCTTCCCGCACCACCAGCGGCGTCCAGTGGTCACCCAGCAGATCGACGGTCCGTGCGATGGAGCACGGCCACTTGGCGAACGACGTCCGTTTCATGTCCCTACGATAGCGAGTCTCATGAAAAAACTCAGCTGACGATGATGGCGATGACGTGGGGGACCGGCTTGCCGACGACCGACCGCGTACGGGCCGCGTGGACAGCGATGCCCAGTGCGCTTTGACTGGTCATGACGGATTCCCTGCGGCGAGACGAGGTGTCCGACCATGAGGATCGAGGGATCGGTCGCGGTGGTGACCGGAGCGAACCGCGGGATCGGGCTGGCGTTCGCGCGTGCGCTGCTGGCCCGGGGCGCGTCCAAGGTGTACGCGGGCGTCCGCCGGCCCGAGGACCTCGCCGAGCCCGGACTGGAACCGCTGCGCCTCGACGTCACCGACCACGACCAGGTCGCGGCCGCCGCGCGGACGGCGTCCGACGCGACCATCGTGATCAACAACGCGGGCATCCAGGGTGGGCCGCCCCTGCTGGAGAACGGCTCCCTGGACGGGGCCCGGCGGGAGCTGGAGGTGAACTATCTCGGCACCTGGGCCGTCTCCAGGGCCTTCGCGCCGGTCCTCGCGGCCAACGGCGGCGGAGCCCTGGTGAACATGCTGTCCGTGGCCTCCTGGCGGGCGAACAGCCGGTTCCCCAGCTACGCGGCGTCGAAGTCAGCTCAGTGGTCGCTGACCAACGCGCTGCGCCTGGCCCTGCGGGACCAGGGGACCCTGGTCGTCGGTGTGCACGTCGGCTATGTGGAAACCGATGCCACCACGGAGATCGCCGGCCCGAAGATCGACCCGGCCGAAGTGGCGGCGCAGACCATGGACGCCATCGCCCGTGACGAGCCCGAAGTGCTGGTCGACGAGACGACCCGGAAGGTTCGCGCCGCCCTGTCGGGGCCGCTCGATCTCATCTACGGCACCGCCTGATCGTGCGACGGTGGAGTCAGCAGACCGACTCAACCCAAGGGTGAGGTGGAGCCATGCAAACCGACTTCGATGTCGTCGTCCTGGGAGCCGGGCCGGGCGGCTACGTGGCCGCTATCCGGGCCGCCCAGCTGGGCCTGCGCACCGCCATCGTGGAGGGCCGGTTCTGGGGCGGTGTCTGCCTGAACATCGGCTGCATCCCGGCGAAGGCGCTGCTGCGCAACGCCGAGGTGGCCCAGCTGATCCTGCACGACGCGGAGAAGTTCGGCGTGAAGATCAGCGGCGAGGTGGGCCTGGACTACCGCGCCGCCTACGAACGCAGCCGGGTGGTGGCCGACGGACGTGTCAAGGGCGTCGGCTTTCTCATGCGCAAGAACAAGATCGAGCAGTTCGAGGGGCAGGGCACCTTCCTGGACCCCCACACCCTGCAGGTGCGGATGCAGGACGGCGAGAGGACACTCTCCTTCCGCTCCTGCATCATCGCGACCGGCTCGACCGTGAAGCTGCTGCCCGGGACCACCCTGGGCCGGCGCGTCGTCACCTACGAGGAGCAGATACTCTCCGACAGCCTGCCCGCCAGCATGGTCATCGCCGGTGCCGGCGCCATCGGCATCGAGTTCGCCTATCTGCTGCGGTCCTACGGCGTCGAGGTCACGCTGGTGGAGTTCCTGGACCGGATCGCGCCCCTGGAGGACGAGGAGGTCTCCGCCGAACTCACCCGGCGCTTCAAACGGCAGGGCATCCGTGTGATGACCTCGACGGCCGTTCAGGCCATCGAGGAGACCGAGGAGAACGTCCGCGTGACCGTCCGGCAGGGCGACACGGAACAGGTCCTGGAGGCGGAGAAGGTCCTCCAGGCCACCGGCTTCCAGCCGCGCACGGCCGGCTACGGACTGGCCGCCACGGGCGTACGGCTCACCGAGCGCGGTGCCATCGACGTCGACGGGTACTGCCGTACCAGCCAGCCGCACATCTACGCCATCGGCGATGTCACGGCGAAGCTGATGCTGGCGCACACCGCCGAGGCGATGGGCATCGTCGCCGCCGAGAGCATCGCCGGCGCGGAGACCATGGAGCTGGACTACCGCATGATCCCGCGGGCCACGTTCTGCCAGCCGCAGATCGCCAGCTTCGGCTGGACCGAGGCGGAGGCCCGCGCCGAGGGGTTCGACGTCCGCGTGGCGAAGTTCCCCTTCATGGCCAACGCCAAGGCCCACGGCTTCGGCGACACGGTCGGGTTCGTGAAACTGGTGAGCGACGCCCGCTACGGCGAACTCCTCGGCGGCCACCTGATCGGCCCGGACGTGACCGAGCTGCTGCCCGAGCTGACGCTGGCCCAGAAGTGGGACCTCACGGTGACCGAACTCGCCCGCAACGTCCACGCCCACCCGACGCTGAGCGAGGCGGTCCAGGACGCCCTGCACGGACTCGCCGGACACATGATCAACCTCTGACGTCGGGCCCCTCCGGACCCGAGCGCGCGTGTGTCCGTGCCGTCGGTCGCACGAGACGGCGACGGCGCGGACACACCGCCCCGGTCCGCTAGGGGCGGACGTACGGCCGGGTCATGATCTCCATGTTGTGGCCGTCCGGGTCCTCGAAGTAGGCGCCCCGACCGCCGAACAGGCCGTTTACGTCCCCGGGTCGGGTGTGGTGGGGATCGGCGTAGTAGGTGACGCCGGCCGCCTCCAGCCGGGCGATCATGCCGTCGAACCGTTCCTCGGGCACGAGGAAGGCGTAGTGCTGGGACTGGATCGGCTCGTCCCGCTTCTCGTAGTAGTCGAGCGTCACGCCGTTGCCGAGGTCGACGGGCAGGAACGGACCCAGCGGGGCGCCGACCCGCAGGCCCAGGACAGTGGCGAGGAACTCGGCGGAACCGCGGCGGTCGCTGGCGTAGACGGCGGTGTGGTTCAACTGGACGGCGCCCACCGACGGCACGGATGCGTGAGGGTGCGTCTGGTCATGCGGGCGCTGTTGCTCAAAGGACAAGGAAGTCTCCGGTCTTGGGATCTGCTCGGGCTGGGCGCCGCATTCGGGCGTACGGGCGCCGGTGGCGAAGACGCGGAGAAGACGGCGGGGCTCTGGCCCGCCTCGGGCTCACGCCGAGGCCGGGAACCTCACTCGTGCATGGCCCATGGCCGACCCGGCAGTCACCCGGCCGACCCTAGCGACCGTCACGGGCCGGGGCAACGCAGTTGTGGCGTTTCCGCACGGCCGCGGCCGTCCGGCGTGCGGTCAGGCCGTACCCGCTCGGCGGCCGGCGCCGCGCGTGCCGTGCCGCCGGTCCGTTTCCGCATGGCGCTCCCGCATCGCCACACCGGCGGCCGGACCCGCGGTGGACGCATACGCCTCACTGTCGTCGAGGCTTCTGCCGGTGCGCGCGTCGACCAGGATCGGTTCGGCCTCCGCGCCGGCCTCGGCGTCGACGAGGACCATCGAGCGGTCCTCCGGGGCGAGGCGCTGGTCGCCCCAGGCGGCCAGGGCGACGATCACGGGCCGCACGGAGCGCCGCGCTCGGTGCGGACGTACTCGCGCCGGACCGGGTTCGTCCGGTAGGGCCGGAGAACCGCCGGCGCGCGGCTCGCGGGAATGATCTCGGGCTCGCCGGTCGTTTCGATGACGGTCGTACTATGACGTGACCGTCCGGAAACCGCCCCGAGGAGCCACCGTGGCCCGCCCCCGCACCACCACACGCACAGTGGAGCACCCCGAGCTGTCGGAGGTCTCGCTCCAGCAGGTGCTGGAGGCGCTGGTGGACCCGGTGCGCCGTCTGGTGGTGACGCAGCTGGTCCGCGCGGGCGAGGACCTGAGCTGCGGGACGTTCGAGGCGCCGGTGTCGCTCTCGACGCTGACCCACCACTTCAACGTGCTGCGCGAGGCCGGCGTGATCCGGCAGTACTACGTCGGGACGGCCAAGATGAACACGCTCCGCGCCGACGAGATGGAGCGGCGCTTTCCCGGCCTGCTGACAGCCGTGCTGGCCGCCTCGGCCGCGGAGGAAAGGGCGCGCGAGGTCTGAGGTACGAGTGCGGGGCGCCGAGCCCCGGCGATCCGGACAGCACCCTCGTGCCGTAACCCCCGGCAGCTTCCGAGCCCCGGATCCGCCCGCGGGGCGTTGCCCCGACCATGCGTCAACCGTGGATCAGAGGTGCCCCACATGCGCCTCCATGGCTCCCACCAGCCGGTGCAGCGCCTTGGTCACCTGCTCGCGGTCCTCTCCCAGCCCTGCCAGCAGGCCGATCTCGATGGCGAGTTGCCGGGGGAAGAGGTCGTCGACCGCCTTGGCTCCGGCCTCGGTGATGGTGACCAGGGCGGCACGCCGGTCGGCGGGGTTGGGGGTGCGGGCGATGAAGCCGCGCTTCTCCAGCTTGCCGAGGGTCTTGCTGACGCCCGCCCGGGACAGCCCCAGCCGCTCTGCCAGGCTGCGGGCGATGAACGGCGCGGTCGCGTGCCGGAGGGGGATCAGCATGTCGACCTCGGGTGCGGTGAGGGCGGCGCCCGCGTAGAGGGGTTCCACAGCGCGGTTGAGCAGGCCGGTGGCGTGTTTGAGCAGGCCGACCAGCTCCATGGGGGAGGTGTCCAGGTCGGGGTTGTGGGCGGACCACTGGGCGCCGACGTCGGCCGCGGAGGGGGTGGGGGTGGGGGACGGGGAGGTGGGAGTGGGCATGCGGCTCGTCTTCTCGTTCCGGATATTTGTTAGCTGGTGAACTATCGGTTACCTTTATTTCCATGGTAGCCCCGTCATCCTCGCGCAACGGCTCCGACGCCGTCCCCGATACCACCGGACCAGCGCCATCGGGCCGTACGGCCACCCTCCTGATCGCCGTGCTCGGCGCGCTGACCGCCGTCGCCCCGCTCGCGACCGACATGTACGTCCCCGGCTTTCCCGCGCTGGGGGAGGCGCTCGGAGCGAGCAGCTCGGCGGTGCAGCTCACGATGACCGCGTTCCTCGCCGGACTCGTCATCGGCCAGCTGGTCATCGGCCCGCTCAGTGACGGGCTCGGCCGGCGTCGGCTGCTGACGGCCGGGACGGCCGGGTTCGTCCTGTTCTCCGTCGCCTGCGCCGTCGCCCCGAACATCGCCGTCCTGACCGGCGCCCGCTTCCTGCAGGGCGTGGCCGGTGCGGCGGGCATGGTGCTGGCCAGGGCCGTCCTCACCGACTGCTTCCACGGACCCGAACTGCCGCGCTACTTCGCGGTGTTGTCGCAGGTGATCGGCGTGGCTCCGGTTGCCGCGCCGGTGCTCGGCGGGGCCGTCCTGGCCGTCTCCACCTGGCGGACCGTCTTCGCCGTCCTGGCCGTGCTCGGCGTGCTGCTCCTGCTCGCCGTGGTGCGGGCGGTGCCCGAGTCGCTGCCGCCCGAGCGGCGTCACGACGGCGGACTCGTCAGTACCTTCCGGGCCATGGGCGCACTGCTCGCCGGCCGGACGTTCATGGGCTACGTCCTGGTCGTCGCCCTCGTCTCGGCCGCGATGTTCACCTACATCAGCGGCTCCAGCTTCGTCTTCGAGAACCTCCACGGGGTCTCGTCGACGACGTACTCCCTGATCTTCGCCACCATCGCCGTCGCCATGCTGGCCGGCGGGGCGACCTTCGCCCGCCTGGCCGGGCGTGGCACACGCCTGAACACCATGCTCTCGGCCGGAGTCGGTATCGCCCTGCTGGGCGCGCTCGCCCAGGTCGTGCTGGTGCTGACCGCGGGCGAGACCCTCGCGGGAACCTGGAGCACCCTGTTCGTGACCGCGGGAGGCATCGGCCTGGTCTTCCCGAGCGCCATGAGCATCGGCCAGACGGTCGGACGTACGGCACCGGGCGCCGCCTCGGCACTCCTGGGCGGCCTCCAGTTCCTCTTCGGCGCCCTGGCCGCACCGCTGGTCGGGGTGTTCGGGGAGGACAGCTCCCGGCCGATGGCGCTCATCATGCTGATCTCGCTGGTGGCGGCGGCGCTGGCGCTGACGGGCCTGGCCAGGCCGTGGGAGGGGAAGGGGGAACCGGTACCGGTCGCCTGACGCCGAGTTCGCCTACCTGGGCGCCTGCGAGACCGCCCGGGGCGGCGACGACCTGGCGGAAGCCCTGCGCGTGGCCTCCGCCTGCCGGCTCGCCCAATTCCGTCATGTGGTCGCCGCGCAGTGGCCTCTCGCCGACGACATCGCGCCGGCCCTGGCCCAGGCGCTCCACGACCGTTTCGACCCCCGGCGGGCTGCTCGGCCGACATGGGTCCCGCCCTCGCGCCGCATGCGGCCCCGCACCAGGTGCGGGCCGAACGTCCTGGCCGGGAAGAGCACTTCGGGGCGTTCACGCACGTCGGGGTGTGACGGCCACGACCGGTCCCCGGCGCCACTTTCACGGTCTCCGCCCGGCCGTGCGTTTCGCTTACTGCGGTCGCGGGTGCGGCATACGTGTGACGGCCACGACCGGTCCCCGGCGCCCGCATCACGGTCTCCGCCCAGCCGTGCGTTTCACCCACTTCGGCGTAGGTCCGGCATACGAGCGACGTCGCACCCGCGGACGCTTCCCCTGGAGCCTCCCCACCTGCGGCTCGGCACGGATGTCCGCACCAGGGGTTGACAGGAAGCTCCTCACGCCACAGCCTTTGGCAACGTTGTCATTCTGCTCGGGGCGGGGTGCGCGGAGCCGCTTCGGCTCACTCCGCCGCTTTTTGATGGGACGTCAGATTCATGACCGATCAATCGGATCCGTGGCGCAATCCGTCGCGGCGGTCCATAGTCGCCACGGGCTCCACCCTGTTGGCAGGGTTCGGACTCAGCTCGTCGCTCCCCGCCGCGACCGCGGCCGCCGCCACGGGCCGACCGGCACAACCCGACTCGCCTCTTGAGCTCGCGCTCAACCGTCCCGTCTCGGTCTCCTCGACGGCCTACGCCGCCACGCCCGGGTCCTTCGCGGTCGACCGGCTCACCGCACCCGGCGTGCGGGGCAGCGGGTGGCGGGCGGAGGCCGGCGACCCGCAGTGGATCACTGTCGATCTGCAGGCCGCGTGCAAGGTCACCTGGATCCGCCTGACCTTCGAAGCCGACGCCGCGGACCCGGTGTTCACGCCGCCCACCAGCGGAAACCCGGCCGACGGCACCACCGGCAAGGAGATCCTGTCGAGCTACGCGGTGGACTGCGTGGTCGAGACCTCCCTTGACAGGAAGTCATGGACGAGTGTCTACCGCACCACCGCCGGCACCGGCGGAGCCGTGGACATCCAGCTTCCCCGCCCGGTGCCGGCGCGCTGGGTGCGCATGACGTCCCGCAAGCGCTCCAGCCCCCTGCCCCTCGGACTCAACGGCTTCGAGGTGTACGGCACTCCCGACGGCCACCGTCCCGCCGCGACGGGCTGGACCGACTGGGGCACCCGGCACGGCGAGGCGCCCCGGCTGACCGTTGCCGACGACGGCACGGTGCCGGTGGAGTCCGGCTGGCGGCTCACCCTGGACGACTGGGCCGGCGCCGACGGTCCCGGTCTGTCGAAGACCTCCGTCGACACCAGCCGCTGGCTGCCCGCCACCGTCCCCGGCACGGTCCTGGCCTCGCTCGTGGACCAGGGCAAGCTGCCGGACCCGGTCGCCGGGCTGAACAACCTGCGCATCCCCGAGGCGCTGTCACGGCACTCCTGGTGGTACAAGCGGGACTTCGAGCTGCCGCACGGCCTGCGGACCGGGTCCGGCCGCAGGATCTGGCTGGAGTTCGACGGCGTCAACCACCAGGCCGACGTCTGGCTCAACGGTCAGCGGGCCGGAGACCTGACGTACCCGTTCGCCCGCTCCTCGTACGACGTGACCCGGCTGCTCGCCGCCGACGGCGCGAACGCGCTGGCCGTCAAGATCACGCCGATGCCGGTGCCCGGCAGCCCCGGCGACAAGGGCCCCCTCGGCGAGTCCTGGGTGGACGCGGGCGCCCAGCAGATGAACCTCAACTCGCCCACCTACCTGGCCTCCTCGGGCTGGGACTGGATGCCGGCCGTCCGCGACCGTGCGGCGGGGATCTGGAACCACGTCCGGCTGCGATCCACCGGACAGGTCGTCATCGGCGACCCGCGGGTGGACACCGTCCTGCCGAAGCTGCCGGACGTCTCGGTCGCCGAGCTGACGATCGTCGTCCCGGTGCGGAACGCCGATTCCACCGACCGCCGTACGACGGTCTCGGCGGCCTTCGACGGCATCCGGGTGTCCGAGGTCGTCACCGTTCCGGCCGGCGAGAGCGTCGACGTGGTCTTCACCCCCGACGCCTTCCGGCAGTTGCGGCTGCGCGACCCCAGGCTGTGGTGGCCGAACGGCCTGGGCGAGCCGAACCTGCACGACCTCACGCTCATCGCGTCGGTCGACGGCACCGAGAGCGACCGGCGCACCACCCGCTTCGGCATCCGCCAGTTCGGCTACGAGTACGAGGTGCCGCTGCCGTTCACGGCGTCCGGCGACTCCTACCTCCAGTCCGTCACCTTCGACCGGCAACAGGCCCGGTACGTCCGCATCAACTGCCGTACCCGGGCCACCTCGTGGGGCAGTTCCCTGTGGACCCTGGCCGTGCGGGACAGCATCCGGCCGACCACCGACCTCGCCCTGCACGCGCCCGCCGACGCCTCCAGCACCGACGGCGACGACCACGGCGCGGCCCATGTGACCGACGGCGATCCGGGCACCCGCTGGTCCTCGGCGTACGAGGACGACCAGTGGATCCGCGTCGACCTGGGCTCGGCGCAGTCCTTCGACCGGGTCGACCTCACCTGGGAGCAGGCTTACGCGAAGGCCTTCGTGGTGCAGGTCTCGGCCGACGGCTCCGAGTGGACCGACGTGAAGTCGGTGGACAACGGAGCCGTGCCGTTGCCGTTCAACAACGGCGACGCCAGCCTCCAGGTCGAGGACTTCGACCAGCGGACGGCCCGCTACATACGTATCAACTGCGGACTTCGCAACACCAGTTGGGGCAACTCGCTGTGGTCCCTGAGCGTCGTCGACCGTGCCGCCCCCGGCACCGACCTCGCCCTGCACAAGATGGCGAAGGCCTCGACCGAGGACTCCGACCACCCCGCCACGCACGCCACCGACGGTGACGCGGGCACCCGCTGGTCGTCGCAGTACGAGGACCACCAGTGGATCCAGGTGGACCTGGGCTCCGCGCAGAAGTTCGACCGGGTGGCGATCGTCTGGGAGACGGCGTACCCGAAGACGTACGTCGTCCAGGTGTCCGACGACGGCGAGCAGTGGACCGACGTCAAGTCCGTGTCCAACACGCCCGATCCGCTGAAGATCTCCGTCAACGGCGTGCGGGTGCTGGCCCGCGGCGGCAACTGGGGCTGGGACGAGCTGCTGCGCAGGATGCCGCCGGAGCGGATGGACGCGGCGGTGCGGATGCACCGCGACATGAACTTCACCATGATCCGCAACTGGGTCGGCAGCAGCGACCGGGAGGAGTTCTTCGCCGCCTGCGACCGGCACGGCATCCTCGTCTGGAACGACTTCCCGAACGCCTGGGGCATGGATCCGCCGGACCACGACGCGTTCAACTCGACCGCGCGGGACACCGTGTTGCGCTATCGCATCCATCCCTGTGTGGCCGTGTGGTGCGGGGCGAACGAGGGCAACCCGCCCGCCGCCGTCGACAAGGGGATGCGCGAGGCCGTCGAGCAGCAGGTTCCCGGCCTGCTCTACCAGAACAACTCGGCCGGCGGCATCGTCACGGGCGGCGGCCCCTACGGCTGGGTCGAGCCGGAGAAGTACTTCGACCCCGACACCTACGGCAGCAAGGACTTCGGCTTCCACACCGAGATCGGCATGCCGGTGGTCTCCACCGCGGCGAGCCTGCGCAACATGACGGGCGACGAGCCCGAGTGGCCCATCCGCGGCGCCTGGTACTACCACGACTGGAGTGAGCGCGGGAACCAGGCGCCGCAGAACTACAAGGCCGCCGTCGAGGCCCGCCTGGGCGAGGCAGCCGGCCTCGACGACTTCGCCCGCAAGGCGCAGTTCGTCAACTACGAGAACACCCGGGCCATGTTCGAGGCGTGGAACGCCAACCTCTGGGACAACGCCACCGGCCTGATGCTGTGGATGTCCCACCCGGCCTGGCACAGCACCGTCTGGCAGACCTACGACTACGACTTCGACGTCAACGGCACCTACTACGGCGCCCGTTCCGCCTGCGAGCCGCTGCACGTCCAGGCGGACCCGGTGAAGTGGCAGGTCCTGGCGGTCAATCACACCCGCACGGACCTCAGGAACGCCACTGTCACGGCTCGCCTGTACGACCTGGCCGGCCGGCAGCTCGGCGAGAGCAGGACCGCCCGGGTGGACGTGGCACGGGCCACCACGACGGAGGCGTTCACCGCCGGCTGGACCGACGACCTGCCCGACCTGCACCTGCTGCGGCTCACCCTGGAGGACGCCCACGGCAGGGAGCTCTCCCGCAACACCTACTGGCGCCACCGCGAACCCGCCGCCATGCAGGCCCTCAACAAGGCCAAGCAGGTGAACGTGTCCGGCTCCATCGGGCAGGTGTCCCGGACCGGCGACCGTCACGAACTGACCGCCACCGTCCGCAACCGCGGCTCGGCCGTCGCCGCCATGGTCCGGCTGTCGCTGGTGGACGAGGACGGTGGCCACCGGGTGCTGCCGACGCTCTACAGCCACAACTACCTGTGGCTGCTGCCCGGCGAATCGCAGACCGTCACCCTGTCCTGGCCGTCGGGGGCCCTCCCCGCACGCCGTCCGGCGCTGAAGGCGGAGGCCTACAACAGCCGCGCGACGACGATCCGCCTCTGACCGAAGGACCGCGCGTTCCCGCCGAGGGCACCACCGAACGGCCCTCGGCGGGACACGTGTGCACCGCGCGGCGATACCTCCGACGGTCCCCCCGCTTCCCTGGATCTCGGCCGCCGCGCGGTCACCCTCCGACGAAGCTCACTGTCTGTGTCATGTCCGCCCGCCCGGTGCGCACCTGGGGCACGCCTTCGCTCTCGAATCCCACCGCGACACCGCAGAACAGCACCTGCCCGTCATCGGCCCCGACCACCTGGCCGACGGTCTTGCGGAACATCGTCCACATCACCTGAGGACAGCTGTGCAGTCCTTCCGCCCTCAGCAGCAGCATGACCGTCTGCAAGTACATCCCCGCGTCCCCCCACTGCCCGGGACCCATCGTCCGGTCGAGGTAGCAGAACAGGACGACCGGAGCCCCGAACGCCTCCGAGTTCAGGGCGGCGATCCTCCTGGGTCTGTCCGGGTCGTCGCGGTCGATTCCCAGCGCCTGGTACCGCTGGGCGGCCGCGGCGGAGAACCGGTCCAGATACGGTGAGACCAGTTCGGCCGGGTACATCGGATACTCCCGCTCGTCACCCGGGTCTCCCGCCAGTGCCCTGGCCGTCGCACGCCTCTTCAGTTCGGCCAGGGGCTCGCCGGTCACGACGTAGAGGTGCCAGGGTTGCAGGTTCCCACTCGACGGAGCGCGCGCCGCCGTGGCCAGAACCCGTTCGAGTACCTCTTTGGGCACCGGCCGACCGCTGAACGCCCGCACGGCCCTGCGGCTGTCCACGGCTTCGTACACATCCACGGCTTGTCGTCCTCTCATCCAACGGCAGCCACTTCCCCACTGATTTCAGCGCACGTCGGTACGCGAGCCGCTATCGCCCGCCTCCCTCGGTACCGAGATCGCCGTACCCGCGATGAGCAGGCGGTGGCCGTAGTCGACGGATTCCCGGGTCAGCAGGTCGGCGTGGCGGCGGAGCCAGGCTCGTGAGGCCGGGTGCGCGAAGCGGGCGCGTGCGAGCTGCCGGATCTCAGGAGGATGGTCCTTGACCAGCCACAGTTCTGGGCATGTCGTCTCCGGTGCGGTGCGGTGCGGTGCGGTGCGGTGCGGTGCGGTGCGGTGCGGTGCGGTGCGATGCGGTGCGGTGCGGTGCGCGGTGGGGGTGGGGGTGGGGTGAGGGCATCGGCGCAGAGCGCCGTCTTCTCGGGACGTGGGACCGACGTACTCGCGAGGTTCCGTGTCGGCTGGGCCCGACCTGACACGGAACCTCGGACAGGTGCGCGGCTCTGCCGGGTTGCCCCGAACTGGTCGCGGGGAGTGGTCAGTTGTCGTAGTCGGTGAGGGTCCTGAGGTCGTTGACGGAGTAGGCGAGATGGAAGCGGAAGCCCTTGCCGGTGCGCCGGACGGGGAGGTCGGCGAGCTCTTCCCCGCGGGCCGGGAGGAAGTCCAGCTCGCCGGTGCCGATCCAGGCCTCGGTGATGCTCACGTCGTCGAGAAGCGCGAGGACCAGTTCGTGAACGGCGGGCTTGTCGTGCTGTCCGGCGGCGAGGCGGGGGAAGTGCCGGAGGTTGACCACGGGGCGGTTCATGAGGGCGGCGGGATCGCCGAGGGGCTCTTCCAGGGTGACGTGGGCTTCGGCTATGCGCTGGCCGGCACTGGAGGCGGTCGCGCCGAACCGACCGCCCTTCGCGACCGACGGGGTGGCGGGGTTGGCGACGGGATACGCGCGGGTCTGGTGGACGACGCCGAGCTTCTTGGGGAAGCCCTGGACCCAGCCTCGGGCCATGGCCGCGTCGTTGTCGACGTAGATGTAGGGGCACCAGGCGACGGGCATGTCGTCGAAACGCGCGTCCAGGGTGGTGAGGAACTCCCGGTACTGGGAGCGGGCGGGGTCCAGGTACTCCTGGCCCGTGGAGGAGTACTGCCAGTCGATGAACATGGCCACGCCACGTCCGGGGGTGTCCGGGTCGAGAGCGAGGCCCTCGGGGAGCGTGGCCTCGGCCGCGGCGGGGTCGGTGAAGAACTCGACGCCGACAACGGTTCCGGCGTAGTGCCACGGCGGGGCCGGCGCCAGATTGGCGGTCCCGCGGGGGGAGAGGGGCAGGGTGTAACCCTTCACGGCAGATTTCCCTTCCATGATCGATACGATACGTACCGTTTCATTCGAACGATGCGACGCTAACACGTCTTGACCCGAAAATGAAACGGTACGTATCGTTGCGGTCATGGGACTCGCATTCACCTCGGATCCGGCGGCCACCCCGCGCTCGGCCCCCAAGATCCTTGACGCCACCAGGGACCTGTTGACCGCGCAGGGCTACTCCACCCTCACCATCGAGGGGGTCGCGGCGGCCGCGGGCGTCGGCAAGTCGACCATCTACCGCTGGTGGCCGAACAAGGAGGCACTCGTCGCCGACGCGCTCGCGGAGGTGTTCCGGGCGGAGGAGATCCCTGACCGGGGAGACACCCGCGCGGAAGTGCGCGAGGCGGTCGACATGACGATCCGCAACTACGCCAACGAGGACCTGGCCGCGTCACTGCCCGCGCTCGCCGCCGGCCTGTTGCCCCACCCTGAGCTCATGGCCCGCTTCCGGGAAACCTTCCTGCGACGCAAGCGGCAGAACATCGACGTCGTCCTGCGCCGGGGGATGGAGCGGGGCGACCTGCCGCCCGACCTCGACACCGAACTGGTGCAGGACCTGTGGGCCGGCGCCATCCTCTACCGCCGACTCATGATCGGGTCGCCCCTCGACGACGACCTGGCCGAACGCCTGGTCGAACTGGTGACCCACGCCCCGACAGCAGCCTTGTCCCGCCGTCCGCCCGCCTCGTCCGACTGAGCGCCCTGGCCAAGGGAGTCCACCTTTCCTGGGGTCAAGAAGACAGGCCCTGGCCAACCGGGAGTTCATGCACCGCGCCGCCCGATTCCTGGGCACACCGACAACGACCCCGTTGTCCTCCTGCCGAAACCCGCTGGGACCGGGGTGACGCCATCCACCGGGCCGGCGGAACTCCGGACGACGGCGGACTCGGCCTACCGGTAACGCGGCGAGCGGCCCGCCGACTGCGCCCTCTCGTGCAGCCGGTGCCTGACGCCGGCCTCGCTCCAGTCCCGCCAATCCCAGCAGGAGTGCGCCGTGTTGGTGGTAGACCTCCCGGACGAACGCCTCGACGGCCTGGAGCTCTGCCGGCGGATCCAGGCCTCGTACCAGGCCGTCTGGTGGGCCGCGGAACACCGGATGCTGACCGAGTTGGCCCTGTACGTGGGCGGCTGCACCGTCGAGGTCGCGGAGGCGCTCGGGGCGGACGCGGAGCCGGGCGGGAGGGAGCCCCTCACCCTGCTGACCCGACTGGTCGACAAGTCCCTCCTCGTGCCGGTCACCACACCGCGGGGGAGCAGGCTGCGCATGCTGGAGATGGTGCGCGAGTACGCGCTCGTCCGCCTGCGGGAGAGGGGCGCGGAGGCCGAAGCCGAGCAGCGCTTCATGTCCTGGGCCGACGGTTTCGTACGGGAGTGCAGCGAGGGCCTCGCATCCGGCGAGCAGCGCAAGCGGGCCCGGCAGCTCGCGGAGGAGTTGCCCAACCTGCGGGCGGCATCGGATCTCATGACGGCCCACGCCGGGACCGCGCAGTTGCTGAGGCTGGAAGCGCGCCTCGGCTATCACTGGCTCATCAGTGGCCGCGAGGAGGAGGGGATCGATCGACTACGACGTGCCCTCAAGGCCTACGACGCCGCGGCCGGCGTACCCGCCCTGGAGCCCACCGAGGAGGACGAGTGGGCGCTCTTCACCACGGTCGCGTGGCTCACCCGGCTTCTCAGGGCAGCGGGCAGGCACGCGGAAGCCGCTTCCTACCGCGAACGGCAGAAGTGACCCGGCTCGCGGACGAGTCCGGCACCGACGACCTGCGGGCAGCGGTGCACAGTCTCCACGGCGTGCCGACCGTGCACGAGGGCCGCTTCGCGCACGCGGAGGCGCTCTTCCACGACGTCTGGAACGGCGCCTCGACACCGCTCGACCGTGGGGCCGTTGCCGGTGTGGGCATGGCGGCCGTGGCGCGTACGGTCGGACACCGTCCGCAGGTCTCGGCAGGAATCGGAGCCGCTGCACCGTCGCTCAGGTTCGGGGTGTGGCTGTCGTGGTGGCGTGCGGGCTGCTGGTGACTGTGCGACATCCCGTGGGTTCCCCTGGCGGGTGGGTGCCTCGCACGGTCATCACGACCGTGTCCCCTCTGTGAGGGGCTCGGGCGGGCACGCCGCGCATTGTCCTGCCGAAGGCGAGGGGGCTCTTGCGGCCCTGTTCACGGAACGCGATCCACCGCCCCGGGCGGCGCGGCGTGCGGGCGGACAGCTCTGGCTCCATCCTGGAACCGAGGGGCGGGCAACGAGGGGATGCGGCAACGGAGGGAGTGGTGGGGATGCGGACCGTCG
Organism: Streptomyces sp. NPDC048417; assembly: GCF_040651615.1. NCBI lineage: Bacteria > Bacillati > Actinomycetota > Actinomycetes > Kitasatosporales > Streptomycetaceae > Streptomyces > Streptomyces sp. NPDC048417. Next base: position 327,199 of record NZ_JBEZKI010000006.1, read on the forward strand.
TGGACCTCACACGCTGCCAGGGTTATGCACAGTGCGTGTTCCTCGCCCCGCAGGTGTTCGAGCTGCACGGGGAGGAGGGGCTGCTTTATGCGACGGCCGTCCCCGACGACCAGGTGGAGCGGGTGCGCCAGGCCGCGGCCGCGTGCCCGGTGCAGGCGATCCTCCTCGGGGAAGAGGTGAGCGGCGGTGCCCGGTGACCTCAAGGACGGCCGTATCGTCATCGTCGGCGCGTCGCTGGCGGGGCTGAGGGCCGCGGAGGGACTGCGTGCCGAGGGTTTCGCCGGCTCGGTGACCGTGGTCGGGGACGAACCTCACCCGCCCTACGACCGGCCGCCGCTGTCCAAGCAGGTGCTGCTCGGGCAGGCGACGGCGGAGACCACCGGGCTGCCGATGCGCCACGATCCGGACGCCGAGTGGCGGCTCGGGGTACGCGCCGCGGGCGTGGACCTGCTCGCGAAACAGGTGCTGCTGGAGGACGGCGAGTCGCTGCCGTACGACCGGCTGCTGATCGCCACCGGCACCCGCGCCCGGCCCTGGCCCAACCCCGAGGAAGGCGCCCTGGACGGAGTGTTCACCCTGCGCACCCGCGAGGACGCCGGGGCACTGGCCGAGCGGCTGGCCGCCGGACCGGAACGGGTGCTGGTCATCGGCGGCGGCTTCACCGGCTCGGAGATCGCCTCCGCCTGCCGGGAACGCGGACTGGCCGTCACCGTCGCCGAACGCGGCCCCGCGCCTCTGGTGGGCGCCCTCGGCGGCACCCTGGCGAAACTCGCGGCCGTCATGCACCGCAATCACGGCGTCGACCTGCGCACCGGGGTGACGGTCACCGCCCTGAACGGGGACGGGAACGGGAACTTCACCCACGCGCAGTTGTCCGACGGCAGCCGCGTCGACGCCGACGTCTGCGTCGTGGCGCTGGGCGCGGTCCGCAACGTCGAGTGGCTGGCGGAGTCCGGGCTGGCGGCGGGCCCGCGCGGGATCGCCTGCGACGCCGGCTGCCGCGCCTTCACCATGTACGGGATCGTCACCGACGACGTCTTCGTGGCCGGTGACGTCTCCCGCTTCCCGCACCCGCTGTTCGGGTACCAGATGCTCTCCCTGGAACACTGGGGCAACGCGGTCGAGCAGGCCGCGGTGGCGGCCCACAACATGGTCAGTCCGGGGCCGCTGCAACGCCCGCACCTGGCCGTCCCGACGTTCTGGTCGACCCAGTTCGGGCTCAACATCAAGTCGGTGGGCGTGCCCACCTACTCCGACCACGTGGTCATCGCCCAGGGTTCGCTGGAGGCGCGCCGCCTGGCCATGGTCTACGGCTACCAGGGGCGGGTCACCGCCGCGGTCACCGTCGACATGGCCAAGTCGCTCGACTACTACCGGCACTTGATCGAGACGGCCGCTCCGTTCCCGCCCCCGCCGGGCGCGGCGGACCGGGCGACCGCGGCCGACGTCCCGATCCCGTCCGACGTGCCGGATCCTTCCGTGCTCTCCCACGGCCCCACCGTGGCGCTCACCGGATACCTGCCCGACCGCCGACTGGCCGTGGTGCAGCCGACGCGCTGACCCGCGTCCCGTCCACGACTCCCACCACGAGGAGCCACCATGGACTCCGAGACCCTGCTGGCACGGATCACCGACTACGCCAGCCGCCCCAACCCCTACCCGCTGTACGCGGAACTCCGGGAGGCCGGCCCCGTGGTGCCACAGGCGGACGGCAGCTGCCTGGTCGGCGGGTACCACGAGACCGCCGCTCTGCTCCACGACCCGCGGATGAGCGCCGATCCCCGCACCCGCGGCCAAGTGACGCACAAGCCACCGTTCCTGCGGCTCGACGACCCGGAACACCACAGGCTGCGCACGCTGGCCATGCGGCCCTTCGGACCCCCGCACAGCCCGGGCCACGTCGACGCCATGCGCGGCGAGATCGACCGGATCACCGACGAGCTGCTGGAACCCTTCGAGGCGGGCCGGCGGATCGACCTCGTCGACGACTTCGCCTACCCGCTGCCCGTCACGGTGATCTGCCGCCTGCTCGGTGTGCCACGCGAGGACGAGCCGCTCTTCCGGGCCTGGTCCGACGTCGTGGTCGCGGCAGCCGACCTCAAGCCCGAGGACGCCGACTCCGCCAGGACGCATGAGGCGGGCGACCAGGCACGGATCGAGATGGGCGGGTATCTCGTGAACCTCGCCGAACAGCGCCGCGGCAACCCGGGCGACGACCTGCTCTCCGCCTTCGTCAACGAGCCGGACTCGGCCCTGCGGCTCACCCGGGAGGAACTCGCCGAAACCGCCGTGCTGTTGCTCATCGCGGGACACGAGACGACGGTCAACCTGATCACCAACGGAGTGCTCACGTTTCTGCGCCGGCCCGAGCATCTGGACCACCTGCGCCGCGACCCCGGCCTGCTGCCGCGGGCGGTGGAGGAACTCCTGCGCTACGAACCCCCGGTCCACATGCGCGAGCGCATACCGCTCGCCGACATCACGATCGCCGGCGCGACGCTCGCCCAGGGCACCTCCGTCATCCTGGCGCTGGCCGCCGGCAACCGCGACCCCCGACGGTTCGACGATCCCGACCGGTTCGACCCCACCCGCCCGGACAACGAACACCTCGGCTTCGGCAGCGGCATCCACCTGTGCTTCGGCGCACCGCTCGCCCGCCTCGAGGCCCAGACCGCGCTCGGCGCCCTGCTCCCCGTGCTGGGCACGGCAAGCCTGGTCCAGGACCCGCCTCCCTACCGCCAGAGCGCCATGCTGCGCGGTCCCCGCCACCTGCCGATCCAACTGTGAGGGGCGTCGATGACCGACGGGGCGCGGCGGTGCCGCCAAGTCCAACCGCTCACCCTGGCCCGGTTCACCGACCACGCCGATCGCGAACGCGGGTGGCGCCGGGACGGGCGGCGAGCACGCTGCATCCTCACCTGACGTGCGCACCCCGAGCCGGTCCGTCCCGTAGGGGTCGCGACCGTCGGATCGTGGCGGCTGCCGGTGCGGCTGCCCTGCCGGTGGCGGCTACTCCCGGCTGCCGCTGGTCGTGGCGAAGCGTCTGCGGTAGTGGGTCGGGGTCGTGCCCAGGTGGCGGGCGAAGGCGCGGCGGAGGGTCTCGTCGGTGCCCAGACCGCTGTGCTGCGCGGCCGAGGTGACGCTGTGGCCCTCGAGGAGCAGGTGCTGGGCACGGTCGAGACGGACCCGTTCCACCCAGCGCGCGGGCGTGGTGCCCAGTTCGGCGCGGAACAGCCGGGTGAGATGGCGGGGGCTGACGGCGGCGGACGTCGCCAGGGCGGGCAGGCTGTGGTCGGCGGTCGGGTCGGCGAGCACGGATGCGATCAGGGTGCGGAGGAGGTCGCTGCGGGCCGGTGGGGTGGTGATGGCGGTGGAGAACTGGGACTGCCCGCCCGGGCGTTGCATGAAGACGACCAGTTCGCGGGCGATGTCCCGGGCCACGTCGGCGCCGTGGTCGTCCTCCACCAGGGCGAGGGTGAGGTCGATGCCCGCGCTGATGCCCGCCGAGGTGACGTATCGCCCGTCACGGGTGTGGATGGCGTCGGGCTCGACCCGGACCCGGGGGTAACGGCGGGCGAACGCGGCCGCGTGCCGCCAGTGGGTCGTCGCACGGCGGCCGTCGAGCAGGCCCAGCTCGCCCAGCACGAACGCGCCGGTGCACACGGAGGCGACCCTGCGCGCCCGCTCGGTGAGTTCGCGGGCCGTGGCCAGCAGCTCGTCCTCGATCGGCCGCTCGGCCAGCCGGTCGCCGCCCGCGACCAGGACCGTGTCGACCGGTCCGGTGTCGGCCGCCCGGACCGTGCCGGTCAGCGCCGGCCCGGCGGACGTGGTGACCGTGCCTCCCCGCGGCGAGACCAGCACCAGCTCATAGGGGTCGGCGAGCCGGCCCGCCTGGTGCAGCACCTCCGAGGGGCCGCTGACGTCGAGCATGGTCACGCCCTCGAAGACCACAAAGCCCACCCGATGTGCCATGTCCGAATCCGTGGTTTTCCCGGCAGCAGAGACATGGCCCAGCCTACGTCCCCCGGAGAACCCTGGAGGGACATCACCTATCCGGTATGGAGGCTGAGGACGATGAGCGAAGAGATCGCAGGCGTACGGATCCCGGACACCGCCCTGGTGCGGGAGGCCACCGAGAGGGTGCGCGAGGTGGCCACACCACTGGTGTTCGACCACTCCCGGCGGGTCTTCCTGTGGGGCTCGCTGCGTGGCCGGGCCCTGGGGCTGACCTTCGACCCCGAGCTGCTGTACGTGGGGGCGATGTTCCACGACCTCGGGCTGACCAAGAGCCTGCGCCGCACCGACCAGCGCTTCGAGATCGACGGCGCCGACGAGGCCCGCCACTTCCTGCACGCCCACGGCATCAGCGGCGAGCCCGCCGACCGGGTCTGGACGAGCATCGCCCTGCACACCACCCCGGAGATCCCGCTGCACATGGCACCCGAGATCGCCCTGGTGACGCGCGGGGTCGAGCTGGACGTCCTGGGCATCGGCTATGACGAGGTCACCGACGCGCAGCGCGCCTCGGTCGTCGCCGCGCACCCGCGCCCGGACTTCAAGAACCAGATCCTCGCCGCCTTCACCGAGGGCATCCAGGACCGCCCCGACACCACCTTCGGCAACGTCAAGGCCGACGTACTGGCCCACTACGTCCCCGGCTTCCGCCGCGGCGACTTCGTCGAGGTCATCAAGGGTTCCGCCTGGCCGGAGTGACCGGCCTGCCGTGGGAGGTCACTTCGGCGGGGGCTCGAGCAGGGCATCCACGACGTCACGGAGCGGGCCCACCAGGTCCTCGGGTGCCGCGTCGGCCAGCGGCCGCAGACCGACGGCCGAACGTACGACGGCGACGCCGACCCCCAGGGCGACCAGCAGTTCCGCCCGTAGCAGAGCGTCGGGTGCCGATGCGGCACCCGACGCCTCGAGCACCTGCCGGCCGAACTCCTCCAGTGCCCGCCGGCGCAGCTCGGCCACCTGCTCGTCGCCGGAGTCCCGCAACAGCATCAGCACCGGATGCTCGCCGAACTCCGTCCACGCCCCGGCAGCCAGCTGACGGCTGAGCGCCTCGGCCAGGGCGGCCCGGCCGCGCGGGAACTCCTCCTCGTCGCCCAGGAACCGGGGCGTCGACACCAGCGCGGCCTTGAACAGGCCCTCCTTGGAGCCGAAGTACCGCTTGACCAGCGCCAGATTGACCCCGGCGTCGGCGGCGACGTCCCGCAGCGTCGTACGGTCGTACCCCAGCCGGGTGAAGCGGGCCCGGGCGGCCAGCAGGAGCGCTCGCCGCGTCGCCGTGGCGTCCCGGCGCCGGCGGCCGTCGGCCGCGACCGGATCGGGTTGCGAGGGTGCCTCGTCCGCTGACACTTCGGCTCCTCTCAGGGACATTCCCGTGGCCCAGGAAGCGGCCGCCGGTAAGTAATCCTGCGTTGACTTGGCTCCGGGGTGGGGCTACGTTACCAAGTAATCGCTTGATGACTAACGGGGCCGTGGGAAAGGAACATCGACGGTGCCTAAGCAAGCTCTGCTCGTCATGGACGTCCAGCAGGTCGTCACCGACCGCTTCGAGGCCGACGACTACCTGCCGCGTCTCGCCAAGGCGATCGACGCCGCCCGCGCCGGCGGGGTCCCGGTGATCTACGTGGTCGTCGGCTTCCGCCCCGGGTACCCGGAGATCAGCTCCCGCAACAAGATCTTCGGCGCCATGCCGAGCCGCGCGGCCGGCCTGGCCGGCGACGCCCCGACCACGCAGGTGCACCCCGACGTGGCGCCCGCACCCGGCGAGACCGTCGTGACCAAGCGACGCGTCAGCGCCTTCGCCGGCAGCGACCTCGACCTGGTGCTGCGGGCCGGCGAGATCGATCACCTCGTCCTCACCGGCATCGCCACCAGCGGCGTCGTGCTGTCCACCCTGCGCCAGGCCGCCGACCTCGACTTCGAACTCACCGTCCTGTCCGACGGCTGCCTCGACTCCGACCCGGAGGTCCACCGGGTGCTCACTGAGAAGGTGTTCCCCAAGGAGGCGGAGGTCACGACCGTCGACGGGTGGGCGGCGACGCTCTGACGCTCGTCCTGGCCGGCGTCGGCGCCGTCAGCGGGCGGCCGGGTGGGGCAGGTCGTGGGCTTCCAGGCTGATCAGCTCCTCCGAGGTCGGGGCGGACAGCTCGGCCACCCGCTGGGCCTGGTGCTCGGTCATCTCCTGGAAGATCTGGCGGGCCGAGCGGCCGTTGCCGAAGCCCTCGCCCCGGGGCATGGCCTCGAAGAGGGCGTGGAGTTCGGTGCGGGCCGTGGGCGTCAGCTCGTAGCGGTGCTGTCCGGCCTGGAACTCGACGATCGAGACCAGTTCGGCCGATTCGTAGTCCTCGAAGAGCAGGGTGCGGCCGAAACGGGAGGCGAGGCCCGGGTTGGAGCCGATGAAGCGGTGCATGTCACCGGGGTAGCCGGCGGCTATGACCACGACGTCGTCGCGGTGGTCCTCCATCAGCTTCACCAGGGTCGCCACGGCCTCGGTGCCGAAGTCGTTGCCCGCCAGCGCCGGGGCCAGTGAGTAGGCCTCGTCGATGAAGAGCACACCGCCGAGCGCCCGGTTGAAGGCGGCGGTGGTCTTCGGGCCGGTGTGGCCCACGTACTCGCCCACCAGCGCCGTGCGGTCGACCTCGATCAGATGGCCCCGGCGCAGCAGCCCGAGGGCTTTGAGGAGACGGCCGTACAGGCGGGCCACGGTGGTCTTGCCGGTGCCGGGGTTGCCGGCGAACACCAGGTGGCGGCTGAGCGGCGGGGCCGGCAGCCCCGCCTCCTCGCGGCGGCGGACCGTCTGCATCAGCTTGACCAGGGAGCCGACGTCCTGCTTGACGCGGTCCAGGCCGACCAGTTCGTGGAGTTCGCCGAGCAGGTCCTCCAGATTCTCCTCCTGCGGCTCCTCGGCGTCGGCGCCGGCGGACTTCGCGGCCCTGGGGGAGGGCGCCGTCCCGGGGGTGCCGTTCGCCGGCGTCGCGGCCGGGGTGCCGAAGGTCAACGGGGTGCCGTCGGCCGTGCAGTCCTCCAGGACCGGCCTGGCGCCGTCGTCGGTGCCCAGCGCCTCCGCGCAGTCACGGATCCGGCAGTGCCGGAACACCGGGTCGGCCCCCGCGGCGACATGCAGCGCGGGGAAGCCGGCCCGGGTGACGTCGAGCCCGGTGAACGTGCCGCCCGCGCCCTCCGCCAGGAACACCCCGTTCTTGCCCGGCCGGTCGATGTGCAGCCCGGTCATCTCCGGCCTGGCGCCGGTCCAGATGACGGCACCGGAGCCCGCGCAGTTCTCGACCCAGCCTCCGTTGACCGTCGCCTCGGCGCCCTCGTCGACCACCAGCCCGGCCGCCCCGGCGCCGCTGATCCGGATCCCGGCGAGCGAGGCGGTGGCGCCCTTGGCGACCTGGACGCCGATCTCCTTGGTGCCGGTCACCGTCGAGTCGGCGACCGTGCTGCCGGTGGGCGAGCCGATGCCGATGCCGGCGGCGGATCCGGCGACCCGGCAGCCGGTGAGCGTGGCCATCGCCCGCTCCAGGACGCTCACCCCGGTCATCGCGACGTCGATGATCCCGCAGTCGGTCAGCTCGATCCGGGCCTCGCCGGTGGCGTGCACACCGTGCTCGGAGCCGCCGCGCACCCGGCAGTCGGCGAGCCGCCCCACGGCCGTACCGGCCAGGTGGACCGCGCTGAAGGCACTGCGGTCGATCCGGCAGTCGGCCAGGTCCGCCTCGCCCGCTCCCGTCACCAGCAGCCCGTTGGCGCCCGCGTCGGCCACCGAGCAGCCGGACGCGCTGAGCCGCGCGGTCTCCTGCACCACCAGCCCGCTGGCGGCCGCCCCGCGGATCTTGCAGTCGGTCAGCTCGGCACGCGCCGACCCGGTCAGATGGACCCCCGCCGCCCCGGGCGTCTCGATGCGCGACTCGCCGGCGGTGGCCTCGGTGGCGTCCTCGAGAAGCAGCCCCGCCCGGCCGCTGCCCGCCAGCACCGAGTCGGTCAGCCGCAGCCGGGACCGGCCCCGCAGCCGTACTCCGGACCCGGTCGTGCGCTCCAGGCGCAGCCGTACGGCGTCCAGGCTCGCGGCGCCGGACAGCACCACGCCGGTGCCGTCGACGCCGGTGACCGCCGTGTCCTCCAGACGCGCCCGGACACCCCCCGCCAGATGCAGACCGGCCAGCCGGGCGCCCTCCAGACGGCAGCGGCGCAGGACGACCGCCGTCGTACCGCCCTCCTCGTCGTCCGGGCCCTTCGCCTGCACCCGGCCGCCCTCCACCGAGCACTCCTCCAGGACCAGCCCGGCCCCGGGCGACACGCTCACGGCGGGCCGGCCCGCGTCGGAGCCCCACACGGTGATGTTGTGCAGGGCGCAGTCCGGGCCGTCCACGGTCACCGCGGGCGCCTCCCCGGGCGGCGCCGCGATCACGACGCTGCCCCGGCCGTGCTCCGCCGTGAGCACGACCGCACGGTCCAGGACCAGGTTCTCGGTCCAGGTGCCGGGGGCGATCACCACCAGATCGCCGGGCGAGGCGGCGCGTATCGCCTCGCCGATGGTCCGGTACGCGCCCCGGCCGCCCTGACCCTTGGGCGCCACGGTGTGACGGGTGGTCATCTACGTCCTCAGTCCTCGGTGATCGTCGCTGTCCCGATCATGGTGCCTGGTAATAGGTGGGATTGATGCTCGCACGATAGGCGCTGGTCAGGTACAGCGACTGGATCGACTTCTCGAAGATCTTGAAGGGTAGCTGGATCCAGAAGTCGGCGAAGCCCTGGCGGTGGAAGAGCCGGCTGCCCGCGCTCATCACGAACACGTTCTTGACCAGTCCGGTGGTGGCTGCCGTGGTGACCGAGGCGGCGGCGTTGATACCGCCCTCCCAGACCGCGTCCCCGCCGTGCAGCTTCACGGTCTGGCCGTCGGCGTTGGTCACGCCCCACACGGCCGCGTTCATACTGCCGTTGACCCAGCCGGACAGCGCGCTGCTGAGAACGCCGAACGAGAAGTCGTAGGCACCGCCCCGCCAGCGGGTCGGCGTCTCGTTGCCCGCCCACTCGTTGGCCCAGGTCTTGTCGTGGTTGAGCGGGCGCCGGGTCCACGGCTTGCCGCCGTCGACGTTGGCGACACCGGCCTTGAACTTGCCGAGATTCTCGAACCCGAGGGCCCGGTTCTCGTGCACCGCGGTGCTCAGACCGGTCTTGACGGTCGCGCCGACCGCCGCGTTGGCGAACGACTTGAGCGCGTCCTTGCCGGTGAACGGCTTGTTCTGGACGGCGGCCACGATCCCGTTGACGGCGAGGTTCGCGCCGAACTCCAGGATGAACTCCTGACCGAACTCGAGCGCCGCCTTCTTGGCCACGCTCTGCCAGTACGGCTCGTAACGCGCCTCGCGCAGCGCCGCGTCGCCGTCCGGCAGGACGGTGCCGGACCAGGGCATGCGCTGGGCCTCACGGGTCGTACGGCCCCAGCCGCGGATCTCGGTGAGCGCGCCACGGAAGTCGTACTCGTTGCCGGTGAGCCGCATCCGGCCGAAGCTGTCCCGCTCGAACACCAGCCCGTTGCCGGTGCGCTGGGCGACCAGTTCGCCGTTCCGGTCGTAACGGTTCCACTGGCCGCGCCAGGCGTCGGTCTCCAGGAACCCGCCGCGGTCCGCCTTCCGTTCGCGGACCACGCCGCCGTGGTCGTACTCCTTCCACACCGAACCCGGTGTACCGGCACCGGTGTCGTACGTCCGTACCCGCACCGGACCGCCGTTGTGCCGCGGGGTCTCGCGCAGGACGGTGGGTGCGCCCTGGCCGGTGCCGGGCAGCGAGTCACGGAAGTGGCGGGCGCCGGGCGCCCACTGCTCCTGCCAGCTGCCGTCGTGCCACCAGCGGCGGACCTGGTTGGCCAGGGCCGGGTCGAGGGCCGTGCCGTCGCGCTTGAAGACGTTCGCGGTCCACCAGCCGTTGGTGTCGCGCCAGGCGTCCACGTGGTTGCCCGAGTCGAGCATCCGGCGCTCGCGGACCAGCTGCCCGTGGGCGTCGAAGTCCCGGTAGGAGTCGTCCCAGGGCAGCCGGGAGTCGGTGGAGCCGCGGAAGAACTCCCGCTCGCCGGTGGCGACCTGGGCGCCGTTCGCGTCCAGCTCGCGCCAGCTCCAGCGGCCGGAGTCGGCACGGCCGGAACCCTGGATCACATGGTCCGGGCGGTTCGGCTTGGCGTGACTCTGGCCGACGAGGTTGCCGTGCGGATCCCGCTCGACCCAGAGACGGTTCTCCGGCAGGCCGGTGTACTCCCGGACCACCCCGCCGGGCAGCCCCTCACGGGCGATCCGGGTGGTGCCGCCGGCGTCGTGGTACACGTCCTGCCAGAGCCTGCCCGCCGGGTCGTTCGCGAGCGGTTCGCGATAGCCCCTGACGTTGCCGGCCTGCCAGGGGTGGTCGGTGGGGTTCGTCGGGGCGTGGCCGGGACGCCCGGCGTGGTCACCGACCTTCAGGGACGTGCCGTCGTGCAGTTTGCCGCTGAAGCGGGCGAAACCGCCGTCGGCGGCCAGGTCCAGAGCGCTGCCGTCCATGCCGACGTACCGCACCCCGGAGGCGGTGACGGAGCCGTCGTTCGCCTCCTTGGTCCAGGTGAACAACTGGTAGGTGTTGTCGCCCCGGACATGCGCGTACGGCGGCCGGGTGTGCTCGGCGCCGGTGAGCCAGCGGGTGCGCACCCAGGTCGGCGGGCGCTGCTCGCGCCAGCGGTCGGTGGTCAGGAAGCCGTCGCCGAACGCCTCGTGCCTGCCGACCTCCTTGCCGTGCGGGGAGTGCCGCTCCCAGGTGGCGCGCAGGGTGCCGTCCGGGTTCATGGCGTGCTCCTGATACTGGCCGGCCCGCTCGGGCCACTCGGCCGTGCCCCACTGCCGCTGCGCGATGTCACCGCCGGTGGTGCGGTCGGTCCAGCCGCCGCCGAGGTGCTCGCGGGTCCGCGGGCCGGAGGCGATCTCCTGGCCCGCGCCGTCGTAACGGTGCCAGGTCCAGCCGCCGTTGCCGTTGTCGACACCCAGGGTGTGCCCGGCCCGGCCGTCGAACTTCTGCAGCCCGTCCCTGTACTCGCGCACCGTGCGGCCCCGGCCGTCGGTGTCGCGCCAGCCGGTGCCCGCCGTGTCGTAGTGCCGGCTGCCGGTACCGGCCGGGGTGCCGGTCTCGTCCCAGCGCACCCAGTGGGTACGGGGGTTGGTACGGGCGAAGGAGATCGTGTCGGTACGGCGGAAGGCGTCCACCACGTCGCCGGCGGCTCCGGGCAGCACCCGCCGCTCGAAGATCGGCATCCGGGTCCTGGTCGAGCTGAGCAGCCGGATGTGGCCGCTCGCCGCGCCGGAGAGGTCGGCGGTGCCGTGATGGAAGGCACCGGCGGAGGTCGGTGCCCCGCCCCGGGTGATCCGCTCCCAGGTGCGGTCGGTGTGGTCGACGACATACCGGAAGTCCGTGCGCCGTCCGTTGTCGAGCACGTTGAAGCCCTGCCGGACCGGAGTCCCGTCGGCGGCCAGATGCAGGAACTCGCCGTGCCGCGGGCTGGTCCGGTCGTCGAACCCGATCCGGGTGGTGCCGTCGGGCCGCCGGACGGCGTCCCAGTGCGCGAGCCTGCCGCCCGCCCCGTCCTCCAGCCAGGCCCCGGGGTGGGCGGCGGTCGGCGGTTCCACGACGAGGAAACGCCCGCCGTGGCCCGCGGGCAGCGGGGTGCCGGTGGCCGTGACGGCGCCCTGGCCGTCGTAGCGGGTGAACGATGTGTCGGCCAGGGTGGTCTGGTGGCCGCCGCCGGGCAGCGGGACGGTCTCCTGGACGAATCGGCCGGTGGCCTGGTCGAAGACCTGGCGGCCGCCGCCGGGAAGGGTGATCTCGATCCGGCCGGCCGGATCGAGGGTGACCGCGCGCGCCGGGTCCGGGGCGAAGGCGTCGTCCAGCCGACGCGGGGCCGCGCCGAGCGGCCGGTCCAGACGCCCGGCCGGCAGGCCGTCGCGTCCGGTCAGCCGCAGCCCGTCGCCCGCGAAGTCGCCGTTGACGCCGAAGGTGCGGTGCCCGGTGTCGTGGACGGTGCGGAAACCGCCGTTGTCCGCGAGCGCGGTGACGGTGTCGGGCAGCTGGTTGCCGTCGGCGTCGGTGAGACGGTGACCGCCGGCCCCGTCGGGCTCGGCGAACCGGCCGCCGCGCGGTCCGCCGGCCGGGTCGGCCAGCGCGGTCGAGGTGCTCACCGGGTGGCCCTGGGCGTTGTACAGCACGGACTCGCCGGTGATGTCGTCGATCGTGCGCGGCCGGTTGCCGCCGACCGCGACCACACGCTGGGGCAGCGGCTGCCCCGCCGTGTCGGTGAGACGGTGGCCGCCCGCGCCGTCCGGTACGGCGATGCGGCCGCCGCGGGCGTTCGCCGCCGGGTCGAACAGGGCCAGGCCGGTGTCCTGGTAGCGGCCGTCGGCCGTGAACCTGCTGGTCGCGCCGCTCGTCTCGTCGGTCACCCGGAAGCCGGTGCCGCCGGGAAGTGTGGTGACCGTCTGGGTCTGCCGGGTACCGGACGTGTCGGTCAGGGTGAAGCGGCCCGTGCCGTCGTCGGCCAGGAACCGCTGCCCGCGGGTGCCCTGCGGGTCGGTCAGCGCGACACCGGTCTCCTGGAGGCGGCCCTGGCCGTCGTGGCGTACGGACACCCCGGTCGTCTCGTCGGTGACCCTGATGCCGTTCCCGTCACCCAGGTCCTGCACCCGCAGGTCCAGACGGTTGCCCGCGAGATCGGTGACATGGACGTCGGCGCCGTCGGTGACCCACACCCGGTCGGTCCCGGCGGGGACGCCGTCCCGGCCGGTGAGCTGGACGCCCTCGTCGAGCCGGAGACCCAGGGCGTCCACGCGCCGGGTGGCGCCGGTGTCGAGATGGGTGATCCGCGCCGCGTCGCCGGGCAGCGGGAAGGCGGTCAGCCGGTCTGCGCCGGGGCCGCCCACCGCCATGGTCCGGCGCAGCCCGTGGGCGTTGAGATCCGTGTGCAGACGCAGCCCCGTGGGCCGGCCGTCGGCTCCGTACAGCGGCATGTCGTCGGCGATCCGGTCGCCGTTCGCGGTGTACGTGGTGACGGTGTCCGACGGAGTGTGCCGGACGTCGAAACCGCCGTCCGGCCGGGCGACGACCGTGCGCAGCGGGTCCGGGTGCAGTTGCTGGTCGACCACCCGCAGCGTCACCGCGTTGTCCTGGCCCACGCTCCGCTCGATGGTCAGGCCGTTCGGCCCGCTCACGCCCGAGTTGTTCAGAGCGACGTGGTTGACCGCGGGCGGGGCGGTGTCGGGCAGCGTGTCGAGCTTGCCCGCGCCGAGCGTCGCCCCGCGCCGGGTGGCCCCCACCTGGATCTCGTGGATCCGGGCCTCGATCTCGGTCGGCTGGAGACCGAGGTCCTGCAGGTTCTGGTATGCGGTGCGGAACCGGTCCTGAGCGGCGACCAGTTCGTGGTTGAGCTGCACGTCGAATTCGCTGACACCCCGTGATGTGCCGGCTCCGCCCGGCCCGCCGCGCAGATCCTCCACCCGGTTCAGTTCGATCCGGGCGGACGACAGCTCGACCCAGGCCTCGCGGAACGGCCGGCCGTCGCCGCCCAGGAGCCCGTCGAACCGCGCCGAATCCTCCGCCCACGGCGTCTCCCCGGGCTGCCGGGAGGGCGCGGCCGGAGCCTTGCCGCGGTCCGGCTGGGCGGGCGTGGCGGGGGTGGTGTCGTCGTCGAGTCGGGCGGGTGTTGCGGGGGTGGTGCCGCTGTCGAGTCGGGCGGGTGCCGCCGGGGTCGTGTCGCCGTCCGGCCGGGCCGGTGCGGTGAGCGTGGTGTCACCGGTGTTCCGCAGCGGCGGGGTGCCGTCCAGCAGGCTCAGGGCGTCATTCTGCCGCTGGGCCTGCGCGGACCTGTCCAGGCCGTCGAGCATCGTCTGGAGCCTGGTCTGCGTGAACGGGGTCGTGCCGCCGGCGGCGAGGGCGGTACGGGTGCGGCCGGCCAGCCCGTCCGCGCCGCCGCCGAGCCGCCGGAAGTCGTCGAGCAGCCGGTAGGCGTTCGCCTCGGCCCGCACCTGGTTCAACAGCTGTTCCACTCCGGCCCGGCGGACCGAGTCCGGGCGGTCCCGCAGGAAGCGCCCGGCGGCGTCGGCCAGGTCGTCGAGGGCCTGGGCCCGTCGCGCCAACTGGTCGGTGGGGGCGTGGTGGAAGGCGTCCAGGGCACGGTCGACGTAACGGATCTGTGAGCGGGTGCGGATGCCGTTCTCCCGGTACGTGTTACGGCGGAAGGCGGCCCGGTCGAGGAGGTCGGGCGCGGCCGGGTGAGCGGTACCGGGCGCCGTAGTTCCGGTGCTGTCGCCGGTCCGCCGGGGCGGCCTGAGCATGTCGTCCAGGACGGCGTCACCGAGCGGCCGCGCGGACCGGTCGCCCCCGATCCGGGTGTCGTCCCTCGGGGGCATCGAGGCGAAGTCGCCGTTGTCGCCACGGTGGGGAGCGGCCGAGTGGATGTCGTCGAGGTGCGTTGCAGCCGTCTCGGAGTCGATACGGAGCGGCGCCGGCGACTGCGTGTCGGTGCCGTGCGGCGCGGGGGACTTGGTGTCGAGGTCGTGCGGCGCCGGGGACATGGTGTCCGTGTCGGCGTGGTGCGGCGCCGGTGAGGTGGTGTCCGGGCTGTGGGACGGGATGCCGTCGCCGGTGAGCGCGGGGGCCTTGGTGTCGGGGCCCAACTGGGGTTGGGAGAGCTGAGGTTGGGCGTGGGCCGGTGCCGTGTGGACGTCGGGCGCGCCGGACAGGGGCGGCGCCGCTGTCCTGGTGTCGGCGCCCGTCGGCAGGAACAGCCTGCGGCCCTCGTCCGTGAAGTGGAGGCCGGCCGAGTCACCGTGGACCAGTCCCGCCCTGGACAGGTGCTTGAACGCCTTGTCGAAGGCGTTCCTGCCCAGGTCGACGGCGGCCGTGGTCTGCGTGCCGACCTTGGAGTCCGGCAGGGACCGGAAACCGTCCGAGTTGGCGAGTGCCCGGACCATCTTCTTCATCTGGTCGGTGATGCCGGCTACACCCTTGAGCGCGTCCTCGGCCGGTCGCGGAAGTTCGCTCAGGTTGGGGCCGTTCGCCCCGGCGGCCGACGAGGAGGTCCCGGCGCCCTGGTTCTTGCCCGGCCTCGGCTGCGTCTTCGCGCCCTCGGGCTTGGTCTGTGGCTTCAGGGCGTCGAGGCGGGTGTTGATGTCCTTGAGGAGCTGCTCGCGCTGGTCGAGCAGGGTCTTCGCCATGTCCTTGCGTTCGCCGACGGCGGCCGCGTGGAACTCCTGGGTCAGCTTGACCGACTGTTCGGCGTGCGGCTGCGCCTTGTTGAGGTTGTAGCGCAGTGCCTTGTTGTTGCCGCTCTTGACGGCGTTGTCCCCCTGCCGTACCCGGTCGGACGCGTCGTCGAAGGCCTTGCCGGCGGCCCGTGCGGCCGGGTCGACCGTGCCGTCGGCGAGATAGCGACCGTCGCCGTCCGCGTCATGGACCGCGAGCGGCGACGGCCACTCGCTCGTGGCATGGCTTCCGAACGGGTTGATCGGCAGCCCCGAGCCGAACTTCGCCTCGGGCCGGTACAGCTTGGAGATGACCGAGCCCAGTTCCTCCGGACTTGCGGTGTCGGCGAGCAGCTTGAAGACGTCGTCCTTGAAGGCGCCGCCGATGAGATGGACCTCGCGCACCACCGACAGGGCGAGCGCCTCCCGCACATGCGCGCCGTGGAAGACCTCCTGTTCGAAGGAGACCTGCCGAGTGCTGTGGTCGGGGTACTCGTACGTCCAGCGGCCCCGTTTGCCCACCTCGTCGAAGCCGTCGTCGTACTTCGCGCTGCGCACGACGTCGTCGCCGACCTTCAGCTGGTTCATGGTGTCGCGGTCGAGCGGATGCAGCTGGTCATGGAGCGAGACCCAGCCGCCCTTCTCCTCCAGGACCTTGGCGTCGAAGACGAGCGTGGTCGGACCGTACCGGGTCGCCATCGGCTTGTCGCCGACCTCCATACGGAAGAACACGAAGTCGTCGTTGCCCAGGTTGGAGGTGTTCTTCGCCGAACTCTTGCCGGACGCGAGGAACTTGACGCCCCGGCGGGTCAGGTCGCCCTGGGAGGACATCACACCGCTGTTGGCGATGGCGTGGTAGGCCGGAGTGGCGTGCTTGATCCGGTAGGGCAGGTTCTCGAGCTCGTCCCGCAGCTGCTGGAACTTCAGGCGGTCCGCCTCCGGCAGGTCCTTCAGCAGGCTGTCGACGTCGGCACGCAGGTCCGCGATGTTCTTCTCGGACAGCTTGCGCACGAAGTCGTGCTGCTGGGACCTGGACAGCTTGTCGAAGCCGTCGAAGTCCTCGAACACCTTCTGCCACTGGGCCTCGGTCCCGGGCAGTACCGCCTTCCACTGCTCTCCGCTGTGCACCTCGCCGAACGCCTGGTTCTCGCGGTAGCGCCGCAGGAGGTCCGGGATGCCGCGCTGAATCCGTTCCACGGAGGCGTCGGTGCCGAGGAAGCCCTTGAGCACGAGGTTGTCGCCCGGCTTCGCTGCCTTGACGGCGTCGTCGACCAGCTCGGCGAGATGGTGGGCCACGGCGGCGACGGGCGTGTGCTGGTTGCGCAGCGTGTAAGTGCCCCCGAAGCGGGCGGCGTCCGTGACATGGCCCTGGAGGGCCGCGTCCAGGTCCTTGGCGGCGTTCTCGAGCCCCGCGGCCAGGCCCTTCAGCTCACTGTGGGGAGTCGTGCCCGCCTTCACCAGGGTCTCGAGTTCGTTGGCAAGCCGCTGGACGGTGATCGACTGGGAGTGGATCTCCTCGCCGGTCCGGATGAACTGGTCCGAGCGGACGGGGCCGGCTCCCGCGCCGCGGGAGCCGGCGTCCAGATCCCGTGCGTGGGTCTGCAGCGCCCGGGCCCGGTCGATGTCGCCGGCGCCCGCGAACTGGTCGACGAGCTGGTTCAGTTCACGCTGCGAGAGCAGGTGGTTGTCGAGTTCGTGCTGGAGCGCCTCGTCGAGTTCGCGGGTGGCGTCCTTGAACTTCGTGTCCGCCTCGGTCAGGTCGGCGTTGGCTTTCGCGATCTTGTCGGCGTCCTTGCCAGGCTGCGTCTGCGCGATCTCCGCCTGCTGCAGGTCCTTGTGCGCCTTGGTCTGGTCGGCCAGGATCTCGTTCAGGCGCCTGGGCGGTGTCACGGAGGCCGCGCCGGTCTCGCCGTGGGCGGCAGGGTCGGCGACCGCGGGCGGGGGAGTCGCGTCGTTCGCCGTGGTGACCGTGCCGCCGAGCAGCCGGGGCCGTTCCTTCAGGCTGAGCTGACGCAGGGCGCCGAGGTCGGCCTCCATCCGCACCGGGTCGACGCCGAGTTCGGTCAGGCGGTGGTGGGTGGCGTCGTACCGCTGCTGGGCGATGTCGACGTTCTCGCGGGCGCGGATCTCGTCGGGCGTGGGGCCACGGGAGCTGCCCGCGTGCCCGTTGTCCGGCAGCAGATCCTCGGCCCGGCCCAGGTCGTACCGTGCCTGCACATGGTTCCGCCAGGCCTCGCGGCGCGCCCCCCGCAGCGGGTCGTCGAGGTGGCCGAAGAGCGCGTCGACCCGCTCGCCGTCCCGGAACCACGCCTGCTCGATCTCGGCCGGGGTGAGCCGGGGCCCGCGCCCGGGCAGCTCCTGACCACCGGGGTGCGGGGTGTCCGGGCGCGGTGCGGGCGTCGTGTCGGGGGTCGCGTGCACGGTGCCGGGTACGGCGGTCTCGGTGTCCGGGGTGACCCGGGTCGGGCTCGGGACGGTCGTGTCGGTGCGCAGGGGGGAATGGGCGGTCCCCGGTACGGCCGTTTCCGTGTCGTGCGTGGTGTGGGTGGTGGCCGGGACGCTCGTGCCGGTGTCCGGCGTGGTCCGGGTGGGGCTCGGAATCGTCGTGTCCGTGGGGGAGCCGGTGTGGACCGGGCTCGGCAGTTCCCTGCCCCATGACGTGGGGGCCGGCAGGGAGCTGAGCAGCTCGTTGTTGTGGAGGACGTGGCCGCGCAGGTCCGCGGCGAGGTCGTTGAAGCCGGTGCCGCTCCACTCCTTGGTGAAGGTGCGGTCGCCGCCCGTGATCGTGACGGAGACCGCGTTGTCGTCCACCTTGTGGGTGACCGTGATGGTCATCTCGTCCGCGTAGCCGGGCCGGCCGACGGTGAACGTCTTCACGTTCGGGCCGTCACCGCCCTCCCGTACGATCGCGTCGCCGAGGCCCTCCCAGCGGCGCATCGCGTCCTGCCCGAAGGCGCGGCCGAAGTCCTCGAACGCCTCGCCCGAGGGCAGCCCGGACCACTTCTCGTTGATGAGGCGGTCGAGCTGGCCCTCCGGGATCTGCTCGGCGCGCACCGGGACGACCGTGATGCCGTCCTCGACCCGGGCCGGCCCGGTCCGCACCAGCCGGGTCGGCGAGAGGGTGACCTCCCACTGGTCCTGGTTGAGCGCGAGGGCGTCGTCAGCGGCCTTGTGGTAGCCGGGCGGGTAGGCCATGGCGAGCTTGCCGTGGTCGGCCGGTACGTCGATCTCGAAGACGACGCGGTTGCTGTTGACGCCGTTCTTCGCCCACTCCGCCTGGAAGGCGCGGTTGTTGGAGGTCGAGGCGGGCAGCCGTTCCACGAACACGTCGGCCTGGGCGGCCCGCGGGTCCATGGACACGCCCCGCCACACGGTCATGCGCTGGTTGGGGCCCTCGAACATCAGGTCACCGGCGACCTTGTTGAACTGCTTGACCTTGCCGACCAGGCCTGGGCCGGCCTCCAGGGCACTCGGGTTGACGAAGCCGCCGTACCCCTTCTTCGAGGTGAATGCGCCGCCGATGACGCCTTGCATGAACAGCTTGACCTCGTTGTCGGTGGCGGCCTTGCCCATGTGGCCGCGGGCCGCGTGGGCGGCGGCGTCCCAGCTGTCCGCGGACGTGCCGGTGAGCCCGGTCGGGCGCGGGGGCAGGGTGACGTCCGGGGCGGACGAGCGGAGCAGCTCGCCGGTGGACCGGCTGTAGACATGGCTCCCGGAGGCCGAGGCGACGACGATCTGGTCCTCGCCGCTCAGCTTCGCCGGCCAGGTGCCGGCGCCGTCGCTCACGGCGTCCACGGACTTGCCCGCGACCTTCACGCTCACCCCGCTGAACGGGCCGTCGCCGAACCGCACGGTCTCCTCGGCGAGACGGATGCCGCCCAGCCGCTTGAACGTCCAGCCGTGCACCACGGTGCCGCCGACGGAGTCCAGCTGCCGTACGACGAAGCCCGTGCCCTGCTTCTCCACGGTGTACAGGCCCGACTCGACGGCGCCGCCGTGGAGTTCGGGCGTGCCGCCGCGCGGTGCCTTGACCGCGAGCTCGTGGTTGCCCGGGACCTTGACGACGTTGGGGTCCTTCAGGAGTGCGTCGAAGGCGCCGGTGGTGTCGGCGGTGTGGGCGGCCGGCGCGGGGGAGGAGTGACCCGGCAGCGGGGTGTGGGTGGCGTGGGTCGGAAGGTTCTCGGGGACGGGCGCGGAGGTGCCGTTGGCCGAGCCGGCCAGGCCCTTGTCGGCGTCCGTGTGCGTGGGCGCGCCGGCGAAGGCGGGGCTGTCGGTGGTGCGGGCGCTGCGGCCGGTGTCGACGAGGTCGAGGGCGGCGCTGTTGGTGTGCCCGCCCGGGTGTCCGGAGCCCCCGGGGGAGACGGGCGCCGGGTCGTGCGGGGCGCCGTTGCCGGTGAACCGGTCGGGGGTGCCGGCCCTCCCGGGGTTCGCCGTGAGCCGGTCCGGGGTCGTGACGGACGCCGGGTTCGTGGTGAGCCGTTCCGGGCCGACCGGGGGCGTCGTGGGCGTGTTGTGCAGCAGTTGCTGCGGCGAGGTGCCGGGGTGCGGGGTGCCGGGGCTCTGGACCAGCTCGTCGAGGTGCAGCCGCGTCTGGTTGGCCGTCAGGGCGCTGGTGGTGCGGTCGGCCAGGGCGTTGCCGGTGCCGGGGGCCAGAGCAGTGTTGGGCGTGCCGTGGCGGGTGCCTGCCAGCAGGTCGAAGGCCGAGGTCCCGGCGTCGACGCTGCCCGGGCCGCCGTGCCCGATGCCGGTCGGGGACGGGTGGGCGACCGTGGTGGGGCCGGTGAGCAGGTTGTTCGGCGCCGTCACGTCGTGCGCGACCCCGGGCGTCGGGGTCGAGTCGAGCGCGGTGTGCGCCACGTTCGTACCGGGGGTGCCGGTCAGGGTCGTGTGGACGGTGCCGAGGCCGGGCGTGCCGGGCGCGTGCACGGCGCCGACGCCCGGGTTGCCGGTGAACGCGGAGTGCAGCGTGACCGCGGCCGGGTTGCCGGTGGAGAGGTCGCCGAGCGTGCCGGCGACCGGCGGCGGGGTGGCGTGGGTGCCGGTGAGGACGGTCGTACCCGGCACATGCGTACCGTTGTGCGCCCCGCCCGGCAGCAGCATGTCGGCGGTGGACGTCAGGTTCGTCGGCGTCGGGTGCAGCCCGGTGAGCGTGGTGTGGGCACCGCCGGAGACGCCGCTGACCGGCGTGTTGGTGAGGCCGTGCGTGGCGCCCGGGACTCCGGCCGACGCGGGCAGGTGGAGCCCGGAGGCGGTGGTGACGGTCGGCGTGGCGCCCACGCTCACCCCGACGTCCGAACGCCCGCCCAGCGCGCCGAAGTTCTCCACGTGGACGTTGCCGAGCTGCACATGGGGCATGTCGACCAGCGCGTCCACGGTGCGCGCCGCGTGCACGCCGAAGTTGCCGCGGTGGGCGATGGCCCCCACGTCGCCCAGGTTCAGGGACGGCGGACGCAGGGTCGAGGTGACGTCCAGATGCGTGCTGGGCAGGTTCAGGTCGAGGTTGCGGATACTGCTCTGACCCGAACCCGCCCCGAACCGCACCTCGTTCAGCTGGATGCGCGGCATGTCGACCAGCGCGTCGACGGTACGCGGATCGACCGGGACCGAGCTGATCGTCCGCCCGACGGCGCCCGTGATCGGGGCGCCGAAGACGTGCTGCCCGAGCACACCGCGGTCGAAGAGGCTGATCCGCAGGGCGCGCGCGAAGCCGTACTCGCCGATCTCCGCGGCGTCCACCGGCAGGAAGATCCGCAGCCACTTGGTGCCGCCGAACTCCTGGCCCACCCAGGTCTTGGTCGCCTGCCAGCCCCTGGAGAACGTCTCGGGCAACCCGCGCACGAACCCCGGGATCCCCTTGATGCCCTGCACGATCGTCAGGCCGGCCGAGTTGACCCCGCGCCCGATGATGCCGGGCAGGTTGTGGATGCCGTCCAGCACCCACAGGCCGCCCTTGTAGACCCAGGTGCTGCCCAGCTTGACCAGGTCCTTCAGGCCGAGCAGCAGGGTGGTGGGTCGGAAGCCGTTGGTGAACAGGTTGCGCAGGGCCTGGAAGGTGCCCCGGGCGATGTTGGCGAACCCCTTGGCGAAGGCCGTCGTGGTGACGCCCTTGATGATCTGGAAGATCGGCAGCGCCTTGGTGGTGGGCGCCAGGATGCCGAGCCCGGCGAGGAAGAGGTCCAGGAAGCTGGCGTCACCGTTGGCGAAGTCGACGATCGTCTTGATGAAGAGGGTCAGGTTGACGCCGAGGGCGAGCAGCGCGATCGGCCCGCCGAAGATCAGCGCGGGCACGATCAGGATGATCGCCAGCCACTGGAACGCCTCCCAGAAGAGCTGGCACTTGGAGATCGGCAGCTGGATGTTGGAGACGCCCGAGATGCTGCCCGCCGCCGTGGCGGCGCCCTCGCCGTGCTCGGTGCCGGCCTGCCGGGCCGTCGAGGCGTAGGTCTCCCGGTCCGGGGAGTCCTCGGACAGGCCGCGCCCCGAGTTGAGCGCGCCGTCGGCCCGCGACTGGAGGTCGACGAGCTTGTCCGCCCAGGTGTTCAGCGCGGTCGCCGCGGTCTCGAAGGACTGCGCCACGTCCTCGACGTGCCCGCGCAGGCGGCCGTTGACCTTGTCGCGCAGGGCGTTGGCCGCCTCGCCGACGAAGACACTGTCCCCGGCGGTGTTCATGACCGCGTCGATGGCCGTGCTGA
The DNA here is from genome assembly GCF_040651615.1 of Streptomyces sp. NPDC048417. Classification (NCBI taxonomy): domain Bacteria; kingdom Bacillati; phylum Actinomycetota; class Actinomycetes; order Kitasatosporales; family Streptomycetaceae; genus Streptomyces; species Streptomyces sp. NPDC048417. The sequence goes on from NZ_JBEZKI010000006.1 coordinate 349,151, forward strand.
TGCGCCGGGCCTCGGAGCCCAGGTGATTCAACTCGGTGGACAGGGTCCGGATCTGGTCCGGGTCGCCCGGCGTGGGATCGCTGTCGAGCCCGATCGCGTTCCAGTCGGTCGGGCGTGGCATACGGGTTCCTCCCGGAAGCTGCGGGGCTCGGGGCGGTCACGCCCCAACTGACCACGCCACAGCGCCCGCCGCGGTTCACGTGATCTGAGTTACACCCGCCGTTCCCGGTGAACCGGCGGGACGCCTGTGGCGTGGTCCAACTGACCGGAGTCTCGACTGGGAGGCCCACTCATGGCCGACAGCCTGAAAATCGAATACAACGTCCTCAACGACGCCAAACGGGACCTGGAGAACCTGGCGGGCGACATCGGTCCGCTCCTCGACAACAGCACGTTCTCCCGGCTGGGCCAGACGGACTACGACGGATACACCTCCAGCGAGGCCCTGACGGTCCTCGGTGACCAGACCCTGGCCGACGCGCTCTCGGGTTTCTACTCCAACGCGAGCAGCACCATGTCCCACGCGGACAAGGGCCTCAAGGAACTGGCGGGCGCCTTCGGCTCGGTGGGCGAGGCGTTCCTGTCCTTCGACTCGGAACTGGCCCAGGGCATGGGCATCACGGGCAGCAACCTGGGCCTGCAGAACTACTTCCGGGACAAGGACCTGTGGGACTACAAACAGTCCCACCTCGACCAGTGCGTGCCCGGCCCGGACGGCACCATGCCGGACTTCTGCTCGGCCACCGACCCGGGCAACCCGCCGCTGGACCAGACGATCAACACCGAGCGGGGCAGTGTCCACACCCACCTCACGCTCGACGACCAGCGTCACGTGATCAAGGAGGAGTCCACCGTCACCTACGACGGCAAGACGTACACCTCGGTCACCAACTACTCCAGCGACGGCAATCACTACACCACGGACACCTCGTACCCGGACGGCAGCACCGTCCACTCGGAGACCAACCTCAACTCCGACGGCAGCGGTTCGATGGTCACCACCGGCAGCGACGGTGACCGTACCGAGTACACCCGTGGCCCCAAGGACGCAGGCGGCAACCAGCCGGACTGGCAGCAGGTGGGCGGCGACGACGGCAGCGGGGACGGCGACCCGTCCGACAACCCGCCGGTCGTCGAATAGCGACCGGCAACCTCTTCCCCATCGAGACCGACAGGAACGGACAGGAACCCCATGGCCAGCTACAACGGCATCAACCTCGACTACCACAAGATCGAGGAGGTCGTGAGCCTGCTGCACGACGCCCACGAGAACCTGCTGCCGGTGCTCAGCAACCTGCGCAACCGGGTCAACACCCTCGTCGACGACGGCATGGTCTTCCAGCAGTCCAGTGAGGTCATCCGCACCACCTACAACAACTTCGACACCAGCCTGCTCGCCGCCGTGAAGGGCATCAACGACTTCTCGGAGATGTTCAACGGCATCAAGGAGAACGCGATCCAGTTCGACCAGGGCATCAGCAGCAGCCTGCAGAACAACTCGTAACTCCCGCAGTACGACGAGGGCCTCCCCGGAGTTTCCGGGGAGGCCCTCCCGCTGTCCGTCGTACCGGTCAGGCGCGCAGCGGCGTCAGCGGCACCTGGACGGCGAGCAGGGTGCCGCCGGGACCGGCCGTCCAGGCCCGGCCCGGATGGGTGGCCGCCCGCACCACGCTGGGCGGCAGGCGCAGGCCGACCAGATCGCCCTCGGACAGGTTCTTCGGCGCGAGCAGCAGACCGCTCCGGGCCCGCCGGGCGGCGAGGGTCCAGCCGCTCATGCCGCTCTGGAAGCCCTCCGCCGAGGCCGCGTAGACCAGGCCCAGACCCTGGTCGCGACCGGAGACGGCGAGCTCCTTGAGAAGCTTGTCCGCCGCCGAGTTGGTGAGCAGATCGGCATCGTCGATCATCACCACCCGAGGTCCGGGCAGCGCGTCCAGCGCCGCCCGCACGGTGTCGGCCGAGGGGTCGCTCTCGGTGAGCACGGTGGCGGTGGCATGCCGGTCCAGGGCGCGCAGCGGTGACTCGCGCGGGGTGAGCACCACCAGCGAGGTGCCGCCGGCCAGCAGCGACACGGCGATCGAGGCGAGGGTGTTGCTGCGCCCCGACCCGGCCGGGCCGAACACCCCGAACGCCGAGGCGGTGCCGGCCAGGTCCGTGCCGACGGGACCGCCGTCGTCGCCGCCGACACCGAGCAGACCCCACAACGGCCGCCGCTGGGCCGCCTGGACCCTCTCGTAGGCCTCGGCGAACTCCACCGAGCGCGGCAGCACGGCCACCTGGAACGGCTGCCGGGCCTTTGGCACCTGGGCGTCCCGTTTGCGGGCGCTCTCGCCGATCGAGCGCAGCGCCTCCGCCTGCTCGGTACCGCCGCCGGCGGCGAGCAGCGCCACCTGGGTCTCGGTGCCGCTGAGCACGTGCCAGCCGCGGCCGGGCGGGATGTCGGCCGGGATCTTGTTCGGCATCATGCCGACGGCCTGGTAGTCGCTGCGGTCGCCCTGGCGGAGCAGCAGCTTGTGGTCGTTGTGCGCGGCCATCCGCCCGCCGAGCAGCGAGCGTTCCGAGGTGGCGACGACATGGATGCCGGCGGCGGCACCCTCGCGCATCAGCCGGATGACCTCCTGGAGCAGCTGGCCGTGGTCGTGTTCGTCGAGGATGACCTGCAACGAGTCCCAGCCGTCGATCAGCAGCATGATGTGGGCCGGCCGTTCGGCCTTCGGCAGCAGCCGGCGCAGCTCGGCGATACCGGTCGCGTTGTGCGTCTGGGCCAGGTCCTGCCGCTCGGTCAGTTCCCGGTTCAGCCGGCGCAGCATCCGCCCGAGCCGCTCCAGGTCGTGCCGGGAGACCACCCCGCCGCAGTGCGGAAGCGCCCCGACGGCGGTGAGGCCGCCGCCGCCCGCGTCGATGCCGTACAGGTGCACGTCGGCGGTGCTCGCCACCCGGGCCGCCGAACCGGCGATGGTCCGCAGCACCTGGGTACGCCCGGACCGCGGCGCGCCGATGATGTACAGGTGCCCGAAGGTGGTGAGGTCGGCGACGGCGACCCGGCGCTGCTGGAGCTGCGGGACGTCCTCCAGGGCGTAGGGGATCACCAGGCGGCCGTCGCGGGTGGCGCCGAGCTCGTCCAGGTCGTCCAGGACCAGTTGGCGCTGGAGCGGCGGCAGCCAGGGGCTGGGCTGCTGGGTGAAGTCGTCCAGCAGGTCGGCGGCGGAGCGGATCTCCTCGACGATGACCTGGAGGTCGGTCGGTGCCGGGCCCTGCGGGGCCGAGGCCGACACCGTCCGGGTCTCCGCGGGGAGTCCGGCGGGGCGGCCGAGCGCGTCCCAGCCGACGTCCACCGACCGCACCGGCTTGCGTGGACCGGCCTCCGGCTCGGCCGCCGCGGCCGGGTTCTCCCGCGGGCGTTCGGCACCCACCCACGCGGTCTGGAACGGATCCGCCTGCCGCGGCCCGCGCCGTACCAGGGCCCGGCCGGGCGTGGCGGTGGAGATGTCGACGGCGTCCTTGACGTCGATGATGTCCTGGCTCTCGGTCTGGTCGGTGACCCGCAGCGCGATCCGCAGGTTGGTGTTGGCGCGGATGTCACCGGTGACCACACCGGCCGGCCGCTGCGTGGCCAGGATCAGGTGGATGCCGAGCGAGCGGCCCCGCTGGGCGATGCTGATCAGTCCGGGGACGAAGTCGGGGACCTCGCGGACCAGGGTGGCGAACTCGTCGATGACCAGCAGCAGCCGGGGCAGCGGCGCCAGCGAGGGATCGGCGGCCCGCTTGGCCCGGTACTCCGGGTGGTCCTTGGCGTCGGCGGCGGCCAGCACCTGCTCCCGGCGCCGGAGTTCGGCGGCCAGCGACTCCAGGGCCCGCTCCACGAGGTGGGCGTCGAGGTCGGTGACCATGCCGAGGGTGTGCGGCAGATGGGCGCACTCCTTGAAGGCGCTGCCGCCCTTGTAGTCGACCAGCACGAAGGTGAGTTCGTCGGGCCGGTTGGCGGCGGCCAGGGAGGCCACGAACGTCTGCAGCAGCTCCGACTTGCCGGAACCCGTCGTACCGGCGACCAGGCCGTGCGGGCCGTCCTGCACCAGGTCCAGGGAGAGCGGGCCGTCGAAGCCGGTGCCGACGAGGAAGGAGGTGCTGGCGGGCTCGCGCTGCCAGCGCTCCAACAGGCCCTGCGCGTTGGGCGGTTCCTGTTCCAGCAGGTCCAGGAGGCGGACCCGCTGGGGGAGTCCGGCGTCGTGCTCGGGGCTGACGTCCCGGATCGGGGCCAGCGCCCTGGCCAGTTGCTCGCACCACTCGGGGGAGACCCGGTCGGCACGGACGGCGGGCAGGTCGGGCGCGCCCGGGCGCCGCACGGTCAGCCGGCCGTCGGCCGCGAGGACCACACCGGTGCTCTCCTCGGGCAGCAGCCGCTCCTGCTCGTCCAGGCAGACGCTGAAGATCCGCACCCGCGGGCCCTCGGTGAGCACCTGGACCATGCCGGGCACGTCACGCAGCCGCCGGGCGCCGTCCGCGATCACCAGCACGTCGGGTTCGGTGAAGACCACGTCACGGTCGTTGCCGGCCTGCCGGCGGCGCGCCTGGACCTGGGAGACCAGTTCGCTCATCCGGGCGGCGGTGGACTCGGGGTCGTTGCCGATCAGCACCATCGGTCCGCCGGCCGTGCCGGGCTTGAGATGCGGCAGCCAGCGCGTCCATGCCCAGTCCGCCACCCGGTCCGGCTCGGTCAGGACGACGACCCTGAGGTCGCGCGGGCTGTGCAGCACGCCCGCCTGCGCCACCAGCCAGCGCGCCAGCGGCTGCACCTCGGCGGCCGGACCGGCGATGCCGACGACACCGTGCGCGGTGATGTCGACGCCGATCGGCGTGTCGGGGATGTTCCAGCGGATCGAGCGGTGGTTCTCGTCCCGCGCCGGGTCCTCCAGCTCCCGTACCGACGGCTGGTCCACCGTGCCGAGGCGCAGCACCAGGTGATCCGGGTCCCGTCGGCGCCGCTCCCACAGCCGGCCGCCGGGACCGGTCGCGATCAGGGCGACGGCCGCCGGGTCCGGGCCGGTCTTGTCGCGGACCCGCCGCTCACCGACGACCGCGTCCCGGACCTGCTTCTCGAGGACGTCACGGCGCTGCTCGTAGGCCCGCTCCGACTCCAGGAACTGCTTGCGGGCCGCACGCCGGCCGGTCGCCCAGTTCGACAGCATCATCATCGGGCTGAGGAACAGGAACACCAGGAAGTAGTACGACTTGAAGATGCTGACCATGAACAGGCCGAGGACGATCGGGGAGATCATCATCACGGTCGGGAACGGCCGCTTCTGCGGCGGCGACGGCGGCTGCGGCAGCCGCACCCGTTCGGCGTCCAGGTGCGGGGCGATCCGCGGCGGCCGGTTGTAGTCCACGCCGTACCCGTCGGCGGACGGGGTGACGGCCGCGTCCGCCTCGACCGGCGCGGTCATCCGCAGCAGCACCGGACCCACGGTCAGATCCTCACCGTCCGGCCAGGGCACCGGGCCCGGCCCCGCCGGGCGTTCCCGCGGCGGCTGTGGGCGGGGCCTGCGCAGCTGGGTGATGGCGTCGTCGGGCGGCGGCGACGCGAGCCGGGCCCGGACGGTCGCCTCGGGCTCGTCGTCGGTGCGGTGCCAGGCCGCGGAGCCGTCAGCGCCGACCGTCACCCACAGCCCGGACTCGGGCACCCCGGCGCCGACGTCGAGCCGCAGGGCGCACAGCGGGTCGGTGCCGATCTCGTGGCTGCCGGGGCCGAGGCGCCAGGTGCGCCCGGCGCCGGGCCCGGAGACGATGTGCACCTCGGCGAGGACACCGTCCTGGTCGCTGTCGTCATGGACCCGGACCAGGTCGGCAGGCCGGGCCGGGCCGCCGAGCCCGAGCAGCCCGCCGTCGCGGATGCCGCTGCCGGAGACCTGCGTCGCGGGGTCGAGCCGGAGGCCGTCGGCGTAGAGGTTGCGGGCCTGCGGCGCGCCGGCCGTGGCCCAGTCGGCGCCGCCGGCGGCGGCCTCGTCCTGGGTCAGGGCGGCGGCGAGATCGCCGACGGTCGCGTTCGAGGGCAGCCGGACCTGGTGGTCGCGGCGCTGTCCGTCCGTGGCGTCCACGGTGGTGATGGTGAGGTTCACGGCTCCCAGCCGGGCGGTCGTTCGTGCGGAATCAGTGGACGGGTACGGCGGTTACGGCGCCGGCGGCGAGCTCGCGGAGACACCGGCCGCACCGGAGGTGCTCGGTTCCGCGAAGTCGTCGTCGCTCTCGACCGCAGGTGCCGGAGCGGGTACCGGCGCGGCGGCCGGCTCGGGCTCGGGGGCCGACCGGGTGGCCGAGACGCCGGTCGGCCCGGCGACCGGCGCCGCGCCGGCGTCGAGGTCGGGCTCGTCCGGCAGCAGGTCGGGATCGGCGGCGGAGGTGACGTCCTGCTGCCGCGCGACCTCGTCGTCCGGGCGGTCGGGGGACGGCGGCAGGGCGGACAGCGTCCGGGCCACCGCCCGCGACAGCGGCAGTACGTCGACCCGGGCGGCGGCGGGTGCGCCGTGCGCCGTGAGTGTGGAGTCCGGCGCGATCTCCAGCAGCCGGGTGCGGCCCCGGGCCACCCCGAGGCTCAGCAGCCGCACACCCGACGGCAGCGGCCGCTCCAACGGGTCGGCGCACACGGCGACCTCGATGCCGGGCTGCCCGACGGTGGCGGTGGCCGGTGCCCCCGGATGCCGCAGGTGTACCCCGGCGGCGATGGCGACCCGGCCCTCGGGCAGCCGGGCGTCCACCTGTGCGGCGAGCGCCTGGAGCACGGCGCGGGCCGTACGGGCGGCGCGCGGCGGGCCGTACACGGACACCGCGGGCGGCCCGGAGCGCAGGTCGAGCAGCACGGCGTGCCCCATGTCGTGCCCTACGCACACCAGCAGCGGTACGGCCGGGTCCTCGGTGTCGTCCGCGAGGTCGGCGCGGTCGATCCACCACAGCCGCGGATCGGCCTCGTCGGCCGCCCAGGGCTCCGGCGGCTCGCGCAGCGCGTCGCCGTCCGCCGCGACCAGCACGCCCATCCACTCGGGCCCGGCCAGCACGCCGTAGGGACGCACCCCGGGGCGGACGGACGCGGCCAGGGCGGTGGCCCGCTCGGCGTCGGCCCACACGGCCGGGTCGCGCAGCAGCCGGACCAGCAGGCGCAGTCCGCGCCGGTAGCGCAGTTCGGTGCGGACCGGACCGGTGAACGCCCGCACGGTGAGGGTGATCTCACGCCCGAGCCGGCGCCACAGGGCCTTCCAGCCGCCGCCGCGCCGTACCAGCCAGCTGGTGAGGGCGAGGACGAGAACCAGCACGCCGACGAGGCCGAGCAGCGTGGTGATGGTGTCGGAGGTCATCGCGTCTCTCCCCGGAGTTTCTCTGCTCCGGCCGGGTGGCAGCCGTGGGATTCGAGGGTCGCGCGCAGCGCGCGGATGCCGTGATGGGTACGGGACTTGACCGTGCCCGGGGGCAGCCCGAGCTGGCGGGCCACGTCGTCGCCGGCCTGTCCCAGCAGATGGACCCGGGCGACGGCTTCGCGGTGGGCGGGAGCGAGGGTGCGCAGCGCGGAGACCAGCACCCGGCGGTCACCGACCTGTTCGGCGTGGTCCGGCACGGGTGCCGGCGCGGCACCGCCGAAGTCCGCCGCGGTGATCCCCACCGGGACGGTCCGGTCCCGGCGCCGGCTGTCGACCACGAGGTTGCGGGCGACCCGGAACAGCCACATACGGATGGGCCGGTCCCGCCAGTCCAGTCGGCCGGCCGACTGCCAGGCCCGCAACAGGGTTTCCTGGACGACGTCCTCCGCACCGTGGGGGTCACGCCCCATCATGCCGGTCACGAAGCGGCGCAGGCTGTCGCGCTCCGCGAGCAGGAGGCCGAGCGTCCGGTCCGCGCCGTCGGCGCGGTCATGGTCGATGAGGCTCAATGCCTCCGCCTTCCGGTGTCGGGTTGTGCTGTTGTGCTGTCTTGCGGTGTTGCTCTGTGCCACTGTGAAAAGCTTCAGGCACGAACGCTAGCGCGAAAAACGGGAGTTCCCGAAGTCACCATTGCTGCGGACTTCGACAAGTTCGTCACAGGCAACTCCGCATAGGTGGACGGAAGGTGACGTTCGGCTGGATCTTCGTGGGCAGGCGTCCGGAGCTGGGCCTTCCCTTGGTTACTGTTCCTGTGTCCCGCTCGTTCCGGGCGTTCCGAGAACTTCACGAGACCTTCAGGAGACGACGTGCCGCCCCTTCGTAAACCCAGGCCCTCCGCGGAACGGCCCGGCAATCCGGCGGGACGTTTCAGTGACACCTTCGCCAACCGCCCCGCCACGCCCCGCCGCGGGCTGGTGCCGGGTGCACGGGTGTGGGCGACCGTGGCCGCGGCGGCCGGACTGACCGTCGTCGTCGCCCTGGCCGTACCGCTGCTCAGCCACGTCGACCTCTTCCCGGACCCGGACACCACACCGGCCGCTGCGGTGGCGCCGGGGGAGCCGACAACGCTGTCCAGCACGTCGCAGTCGCCGTCCCCGTCCTCGTCACCGACGCCGTCCCACACCCCCTCCCACAAGCCCGCCAAGAGCGATTCCGGCGGCTCGGGATCCGGGAGCGGTACGGGCGGCTCGACCGGCCAGTCCGGCGGCGGATCCGTCAGCTCCGGTTCGAACGCGAACTCCGGTACGAACTCGGGCTCCGCCTCGTCCGGTTCGAAGTCGAGCGGCACCAAGTCGTCGTCCTCGGGCGGGAAGTCCTCCTCCGGGGGCTCCTCGTCCAGCGGGGGCACCAAGACCACCACCGTCCCCGGCGTGGCGCTGATCGGGAACCCGTCCGGCCGCTGCGTGGACGTCACCAACGCGGGCGGGGACGGCACCCGGCTGGAGATCCTGGACTGCTCGGGCGCGGCCAAGCAGAAGTGGGTCTTCCAGTCGGACGGCACCATCCGCTCGCTCGGCCTGTGCATGGACCTGGCCTGGGGCAACACCGCCAACGGCACCGCGATCCAGGTCGCCAAGTGCAGCGGCAACCGCGCCCAGCTGTTCTACCTCAGCTCGGCCGGCGACCTGGTCAGCTCCCTGGCCGACAAGTGTGTGGACGTCACCGACAACGGGACCGGCAACGGCACCAAGCTCCAGCTGTGGACCTGCTCCGGCACCCCCAACCAGAAGTGGCACAAGGGCTGACCGGTCCGGAGGCTTCGCCCACCGGCCGTGGTCGGCTCCATGGATGTCGCCCCCGGCGGCTGCGCCGGGACCGCCTGCCGTCGGCGGGCGGGCGTCACCGGTTGCTACCGCTGAGCACGCACCGCCCTGCGACGGGCACCGAGCACCAGCTTGAGGGTGCCCGCCGTGGACGGTGACGCCGAGCCGCGCAGGACGTCCGTGCCGGGCGCCAGCACGGCCTCGGCGGTGAGCAGTTCGATCTCGATCAGCGTGCCCACCAGCGGGCGGTGCCCGGCCGGGATCAGTTCGAGCAGTTCCCGGGCCGACCGCAGGTCGGCCCGGGCGGTCTCGACCTCGTGTGCCACGAGCGAGCGCAGACCGGGCGAGGCGTGGCCCGCCGCGAGGTCCTTGGCCGTGACGGAGAAGCGCTTCAGGGTCTCCGCGGGAAGGCCCGGCCGGCCCTCTCGCAGGTCCTCGGCGAGGTCGTTGACGAAGTCCAGCCGCTGGCTGCCGTCGATGAGCTTGCGGCAGCCGGCCAGGAACCGTCCGCCGGGATCGGTCTCGGGTCCCAGCAGGGCGCCTATCAGCAGGAAGGCCGGCATCGAGTAGGCGTCGAGATAGCCCTGGTAGTCGGCCTCGGTCTGGAAACCGGCGAACTCCAGCTCGGCGGTGGCGGTGGCCAGATAGGCTGCCACGACCTCCCGGTGCCGGGGATACACGGTGACCGTGTGCAGGAGGGTACGGACCAGGGGATCGTCACTGGTCCCCGTCTCCAGCCCCGCGCGCACCCGCCGCTCCCAGCCGGCCCACGCCTGCGCACGCCCCGCCTCGGGACCGCTGTCCAGCAGGTCGTCGCCGTGGTGCATCACGGCCGTCGCGGCCACCACATGGGGCTGCACCGCGGGCGGCAGCAGCATCCGGCAGGCCAGATAGGCGCTCCGGCGATACCGCCGGACCGTACGCCGTTGGGTGCTGTAGTCCCGCCGCAGCCCCGGTTCCCGGATCCCGGCGGCGGTCAGGCTCTGATTCCACGCGCTCACGAGAAGATCGTAGGGGCAGGCGCGGACCGCGGAGCCCGACCGCGGAAGAGCGCTCAGGAAAGGGACTTGAGGAACTCGACGAGCGCCGCGTTCACCTCGTCCGGGCGCTCCTGCTGGGTCCAGTGGCCACAGCCCTCCAGCTTGAGCGGCTCGCGCACCAGGTTGGGCATCAGGACGGGGAGCCGCTCGATGAGTTCGGGCGTGCCGGGGAACGCGGGGACCACGTCGCGGTCGCCGTAGACGTACAGCGCGGGCGGAGTGACACGGGCACCCTGCCAGGGAGCGGTCAGTTCCCAGTTGCGATCGAGGTTGCGGTACCAGTTGAGCGCCCCGGTGAAACCCTGGGAGAAGCTCTCGGTGAGGGCGTCCAGGTCCTCCTCGGTGAACCACTCCGGCAGCCGCTCGGGATCCGGCATGTCGGCGAGCCAGCCGCGCTCGGGGTCCACCAGGGGCTGTTTGGCCGCACCACCGTCGCCGGAGGCCGAGAAGAAGAACTTCCGCAGCGTGGTGCGCGGGTCGCGGCCGAACTCGGCGTCGGCGACACCCGGCAGGTTGAAGTAGTTCCAGTAGAAGCGGCCACCGAACATCTCGTCCATGGCCTGGAGCGGCGGCCTCGTCCCCCGGAACGGCGGCGGCACGCTCAGCCCGGCCACCCCGCGCACCAGGTCCGGCCGGAACAGCGCGGTGTGCCAGGCCACCGGCGCGCCCCAGTCGTGCCCGACGACGAACGCCTTCTCCTCGCCCAACTCCCGGATCAGCCCGACGACATCGCCGACCAGGTGGAAGATGCTGTACGCGTCGACGTCCTCCGGGTGGTCGCTGCTGCCGTAGCCCCGCTGGTCGGGGGCGACCACATGGAAGCCGGCCGCGGCCAGCGGACCGAACTGGTGCTGCCAGGAGTGCCATGACTCGGGGAAGCCGTGCAGCAGCACGACCAGCGGGCCGGAACCCTCCTCGGCGATGTGCAGCCGGATCCCGTTCACGTCGATCAATCGATGCTGAACCATGTGCACGAGCGTACGCGCAACGATCTTCGGCCACCGTCCCGAGCGCCGGCCCACGCGCACCGCCACCGGGCCGGAACGCGGTAAGCCTCTCAGAAGCGGAGCCGGAGATCATCCGCCGAACGCCGTCGGGCCGTGCCCCGCGGGAGTCGAGCCGCGGATGTGCTGTGCGCGTACTGATCGGCATCGGTGTGGCACATGAATTGACCGGAATCGATCGGCGAGAGAGATTGATGTCCATGGAACTGCGGCATCTGAGGTACTTCCTGGCGGTCGCCGAGACCCACAACTTCACTCAGGCCGCCGCGCGTTGCTATGTGGCGCAGTCGGCGCTGAGCCAGCAGATCGCCCGGCTGGAGAAGGACGTCGGCGCCCCGCTGTTCAGCCGCACGAGCCGCTCGGTACGGCTGACCGCCGCCGGTGAGCTGCTGGAGCCGCGGGCCCGGCGCATCCTCGCCGACGTCGACAACGCCCAGGCCGCCCTCGACGCGCTGGCGGGCGTGCGCCGGGGCCGGCTCCGGCTGGGCCTGGTACAGACGATGGCCGTGCCCTTCGACATGGTGGAGGTGCTGGCCGACTACCGCGCCCGCTATCCCGGCGTCGACCTGCGCGTCTCCAACGATCCCAGCTCCCGGATGGCCGCCGCGGTACTCGCCGGCACCCTCGACGTCGGGGTGGTCGGACTCGCCGCCGGGCAGGTGCCGGAGGGACTGGACCACCGGACGCTGGGCAGCGCCCCGCTGGTCGCCGTCGTCCCGCGCGAGCACCCTCTGGCGGACCGGGAGGCCATCGACCTGGCCGAGCTGCCGGACAGCCACCCGCTGATCCAGTTCACGCGGGGCAGCGGCCTGCGCCGCCAGGTCGAGGCGGCCTTCGCCCGCGCGGGAGCGGAGGCAGGCCAGCACTTCGAGGTGGGCCAGATCCACGACATGATCCGGCTGGCCGCACGCGGGGTGGGCGTCACCGTCGTGCCCCGGTCCACCGTCGTCGGCCCCGGCTCCGTACTGGGCCTCGACGCCGCCGACGAGCTGCCCCGGGGCGCACGGATGCTGCGCCTGACGGACGGCGAGGCCGTGCACCACATCTGCGTGGCGTACGACGGCACCCGGCTGGCCCCGGCCGCCGAGGCGTTTCTCGACGTCCTCGAGCACCACGGCGGCGAGGAGCACCACGGCGGCGAGGAGCACTACCGCGACGATGAACACCACGGCGACGATCGATCGGCATGACCGATCGCTGCGCTCGGATCCATATGTTGGACAGTGCGACCGGGGTGGCCGGAGGCTGGAGGGGACGCACCGCGCGAGGTGCGGTTTCGTTCCAGTCCCGAAGGGACCGCCATGTCGATCAAGGATGCCGTCCAGCCCGTACTCCGTGACGCACGGGCGACCGTGCTGCCCGACCCGGCGGACCGCCATGGCCCTCTGCCCCCGCTGATGCTCACCCTCACCGTGGTGACCGGCCTCGTGGACGCCTTCAGCTACCTGGTGCTCGGCCATGTGTTCGTCGCCAACATGACGGGCAACGTGGTCTTCTCCGGCTTCGCGATCGCGGGCGCCGCGGGGTTCTCCCTGGCCGCCTCGCTGGCCGCGCTGGCCGCCTTCGGCGCGGGCGCCCTGCTGGGCGGCCGGATCGCGCACCGGGCCCGCGCGCACCGCGGCCGCGTCCTGCGCCTGGCGCTCGTCGTGGAGACGGTCCTGTTCCTGGCGGCCTACGGCGTCGCCCGGTACGGCGCCCCCCTGGACACCGCCGGGACCCGGTACTCGCTGATCGCGCTCCTCGGCCTCGCCATGGGCGTCCAGAACGCGACCGCCCGCGCCCTCGCTGTACCGGACCTCACCACGACCGTCCTGACCCTGACCATCACCGGCATGGCCTCCGACAGCCGGGCCGCCGGAGGCGGCGGAGGCAGGACCGGCCGGCGCGCCCTCTCGGTGCTGGCGATGTTCGCCGGGGCCCTGATCGGTGCCTTCGCCGTCCGCGACGGCACCCCCGCCCTCCCGCTGCTGCTCGCCACCGTGCTCCTCGTGGGCGGCACGCTCAACGCGTTCGTCCTGACCCGCTCGGACGCACGCTGGACCGACCCTCTGTGACCGTCGCACCACAGGCGCCGGTGACCCCCGTCGCCCGGAAGTCGGGGGAGCAGGACGTCGGCGCCGCCCCGGTGACCGAGGAAGGGCGCCGGCGGTGCCGACCCGCCGCGGCCCTGCCGCGGCCGCGCCGGTTCCACCGGCGACCCGGCGCATGCCGTGTCCGGTCCGCCATGTCTCGCCCCGCGGGGATTCGCCGTCCCGCGGTGGGTACCCGGGGCCGATGTACATGACTCTTGAGCAACTGGCCGCCGCCGGTTCGGCGGCGGGGATGATCGTGATCGTCGTCTGCGGTCTGCTCGTCGTGGCCGCGCTGGTGGGGGCCGTCCGGCTCGGTATCGGGGTACGACGGCGGGAGTCCGCGCCGCCCCGGCGCTCGGAACACCCCACGCCGCCCCGCACCGGACCGGTGCGCGAGGAGCGCGAGATGCGCGAGCCGAACGAGGTGCCGCGGGCGGGGAGCGACGATGACCGTCTCACCCCGTACCAACTCGGCAACGCCCCCAGCAGGTCCAGCGAGAACCAGGCCCGCCCCCGCTGGTAGCCCGGCTTCAGCGGCCCCTTCCGCAGCGGGACAGCGGCGTGAAGCGACGACCCCGGCCTCGGGCCCGGGGGGGGGCCCCGCCCGGGGGGGGGGGGGGCCCACCGCCGGGGGGGGCGCCCCCCCGCCCGCGTGTGCCCGCTTACGCGCACCCGTTCACGTGTGCGAGCAAGGCCACTAACGGGGAATCGGCTACCGGTACGGCGGC